>NZ_JBSGCA010000026.1:14221-106017 GCF_053601535.1 Nocardia sp. NPDC004718 | reverse complement strand
GCCCGCGGCCTCGGACACCGCGCGCAGCGCCGTGGTCACCGCGGTCGGGCGCGGAAGCGCCTTGGCGGCGGCGGAGATTCGCGCGAGTTCGGCGGTGGCGGCGGCCTCCTGCTGTCCGGCGGCGCCCCGGTCCTCCTCGGCGACCGCCACGGCCGCGGTCAACTCGGCCGAGCGGAGCTCGCGGCGTCTGGCTCGCGCGGTGGCGCCGATGAATTCCGCGTCGGTCTTGCGGTGGCGGCCGATCTGCACGCCTTGCCGGAACGCGCCGTTCGCTCCGATCGTCACCGCGCCGCTCGGCTCGCCCGCGTCCTCGTGCAGGGCGATGGAAGCGAGCACATCGGCCACGACCTGCCGCGGCACCGTCAGCGTGTCCGAATCGTCTTCCACGACAAGCACGTCGGCGAGCGTGCGACCGGCCGGGCGGTCCGATGCGGGCAGCGGCAGCAGGAACTGATCGGATTCGTAGTCCGGCGGCAGCTCCCCTTCCGGGCACACCCAGGCGTCCAGCAGATTCGCGGCGTGCAGCGCGGCCTCGATGCCCGCCGCGGTCTCGGGCGGCACGTCGTCGGCGAAGCGCACCAGCCGCCACAGCGCGGCGCCGGGCCGGTCACCGGTCCGTCCGGAACGGCCCGCGAATACCGGTGGCGCGTCGTCGCGCCGGGCCGCGACCCGCTCGAGTTCGGCGGTCAGCTCCTCGACGTGGGCCGTGGCCGTGGCCACCCGGGCGCGTGCCTCTTGGCGGCGGGTGCGGATCTCCTCGAGCAGGGGTTCCGCGCGATCGGCCAGCACCTCGGCCACGGTGGGCGCATCCGAACCGGCCTCGGCCAGCGCCGAGTTCAGCGCTTCCAACAGGCCGGTGCGCACCGGGGTGTAGACCGCGCGGTGCTCGTCCCACCAGGTCCGCAACGCGGCCGCGGCCTCGGAGCGGGTCAAGGCGACCGTCGCTTCGGCGTGCGCGACCTCCGCCGCGGCGGCATCACGCAGTTCCCGCGCGCGCTCGGCCAGCCGCTCGGCCCTGGTGCGTTCGGCGGCAGCCGTGTCCACCGCGCCCACCGCCTTGCGCACCGCGCGCACGTCGACGTCGCGCTCCTCGGCGTGCCCGCGCACCGCCGCGGTGAGCTGCTCGGCCCGCGCCGACTCCGGCAGCGTCGTCCATGCGATCCCCGCCTCCTCGGCGGCGGCGCGCAGATCGTCCTCGCCGCGGGCGAGCGCGGCGGCGGCGGTGCGCACCGCGGTGCGTGCGCGCTCGGCCTCTTGGGTCCGCTGGTCCAGGGTCTGGCGGGACTTGAGCGCCTTGTCGGCGTGCACGCCCGCCGAGGTCTCCAGGCGACGCACCGCGTCGGCCAGGTCGTCGAGCTGCTGTTTGCCCTCGTAGGCGCTGGAACGCTGGAGATTCTCCCGGTCGGCGATGGCCTGCTCGTAGGCGCGGTCGGCGTCCTCGGCCCGAGCCTCGGCCGCGCCGCGCTCGGTCTCCCTGCGCTCGCGCAGCGCGGTGGCGGCGAACAGCGCGGTGCTCGCGTGGGTCACCGCGTCGAGCCGCGCCCGCACCTGGTCGACATCCGTCTTCGCTTGAACCGCAAGGTATTTGCGATACACCGCGACGAAAGCCCTGGTCGCCGTGTCGGCGTGCACCAAACCCTCCAGGGTCCGGCCGACCTCCTCCATATCGCTGAACGAGCGGGCGGCGTCCAGGATCAGTTGCTCGTCGAGCGGGCGCAGGCCGTCGGTGAGCGCCTGCGACAAACCGCGCGGGTCCAGGTTCTTGGCCAGCTGCGGGCGGCGCAGCGTGAGGATCAGATTGATCAGCTGGTCGTAGCGCTGCGTCCCGAGGCCGAACATGCGCGCGTCGATCGCGTTGCGATAGTCCACCGGCCGGTCGACGATCGAGTCGGTGCCGATCTGCTCGGCCAGCTGCTTGCGGGTGAACGGCCGATCGTCCGGGCCGATCAGGGAGAAGTCGATCCCGACCCGGCCGTCGGCGACGAAATACCAGCGGGTCACCTTGTCCGAGGAACGGGTGGCGCGCATGCCGATGCCGACGGTGACCGCCTCGGGGTCTTCCCAGCGACCGCGCGCGAACTCCATCCAGACATAGGAGTAGGCCGAGTCCTGCTTGCGGTAGAGCAGGTTCGATTTCATCGTGCGTTCCTCGCCCGCGAACGGGTTCAGCCTGCGCGGCTCGATCCGTCCGTCCAGGACGAAGGGGAACAGCACCTCCAGCGCCTTGGTCTTGCCCGATCCGTTCGGCCCGCGCAGGACCAATCTGCCGTCCGCGAAACAGAACTCCTGGTCGCGGTAGTCCCACAGGTTGACGATCCCGGCGCGGGTCGGGGTGAACCGCACTCCGCCGTGAATGAGCGACATTCGTCAGTTCCCTTCCGTCCCGGCGCCGCCGGGCCCGTAGGTGTCGGACGCGGTGACGAACAGTTCCGCGGCCCGCTTGGTGCGGACCGTGACGACCGCGCCACGGTAGCGGGCCAGTGCGGGCAGCACGAGCAGTCCGTCCTCGACCATCCGGATCAGCCGCAGCCGTTCCAGCAGCGCCACCACCTCGGTGGTGAGGCGAGGAATGTCGGCCTGCCATTGCGCGGCGAACGTCGTGCCGTAGCGGTCGGCCAGCGCCTGCACCGTCTCACACAGCCAGGGCCGGTCGATCAGCGGATAGCCTGCCGCGACAGCCCGGTCTGTCTGCTCCGCTGCCTCCGTCGCCGGATCCGGTTCGGGGGCGGACGAATCCGGCGAACGCGGCTCCGCGAGCGGCACGAACAGTGTGGATTCGGGAATGGCTTCATCGAGCTGGTCGGCCAGTGCCGCATCCGTGTCCGGGCCGGCGTGGCGCCGCGGCAGCGGGTGATCGATGTCCAGCACGCGGTCGGCGATCTCACCGGCCAGCAGCAAGGCGACCTGCGCGAGCGTCCCGGTTCCCGGAAAGCGGACGTCCGACAGCCGCCCCGAGGTGTCGATCAGCGCCACGCCCTCCGCGCGGCGTTCGGCGCGCAGCCCGGTGAACAGTTCGACCTCCGCGACGATCCGCTCCTGAGCGAGAACAGGACGCTCTTCGGGTGCGAGATCCTCTGCGTACACCACCGGCTGCTCCACCAGCGCCCTGCGTACCCGGCGGGCGATCTCGGCGGTGGTTGTCGCGTGCGCGGAAACACCGCCGACCATGGGCTCTTCGGTGAGCAGCCCGCGCACACCGTGCAGATGTTGCAGGGCCCGCGGCGGCCGGAACAGCGCGAAGACCACCGGCCGGTCGATGTCGTAGAGCGCCTCACCGGCCTCCGGATCGCTGGCCCAGCCGCCCGCGTCACCGTCGGCCAGGCCCAGCGCGCCGCGCACGGTCAGCCAGCCCACCGCGTCGACGAACGCGTCGCGGTCGGCGGCCCGGTCGGTGGCGAGTTCCAGTCCCTCCACCCGGTTCGCGTAGGCGGCGACCTGCTCGGCCAGCTCCGACAGCGTGATCTGGTCCCCGGCGCGCCCCAGCGCGGCCAGCGCGAGAGCCAGGTAGGCGTAGCGGCGGCGGTCGAAGACGCGCTCGGCGGCGGTACGCGCGGGCCTGCCCGCGTCCAGGCGGTCGACGACCGGGAAGACCCGCGCGGTGGTCTCGGTGACTTCCAGCCGGTACCCGAACAATTCGGCGAGGTCCTCGCGCAGCTCGGTGGCCCAGCGCCGGATCAGCGGCAGTGCGATCCGGTCCGGATAGGCGCGGGTCACCAGGTGGTTGGCCAGGACGACTCGGGCGGCGCGTTGGTAGTTGTCCAGCGCGAGCGCATCGATGGTGCGTGCGTGCATCAGCCGCGCTCCCCGCGCGGACGGGACCGTGTTCCGGCGGTCTGCTCGATCTTCAGTGACCGGTTGTTCAACCGCAGCAGTCCCCGGGTGGTGCGCACGACGGTCGGACCGTCGTGCTCGGACACCGTCAGCGTGACGCCGCTGTCGGAGCCGGTGGTGCCCGCCACCCGGCCGCGCACCGGAACCCACGCGGTGGACGCGGCGTCCAGCAGCCGCAGCAGCACCTCGGTCTCCCGGTCGTCCAGCACTCGTTCGTGCACGTCGCCGGAAGCCAGCGACCTGGCGGCCTCCGCGCGGGCCCGCTGCGCGTCCAACTGCGCCTCGCGCAGACGCCGGATACCCGCGTCGTTGCGGTGGATACGGGCGGGCGCACCCGCGGAGGGCGGGCGTCCGGTTTCGGCGAGCGTGCGCGAGATCTCCAACGGCGGTGCGTCCCACCAAGATCGAATCGCCGGGATCACGTCGGCGTCCGGGTGCTCCATCGCCAGGTGCCGCGGCTTGCCCAGCCCGAACACCGCGTCGAACAGCGCGTGGGCGCTGTCCACGGTCGGCGCCGCGGTGAACCAGCCGGCCAGATGTCGCAGCGCCGACCCCCGGCTGACCCCGCCGCGCCGCGTCTCGGTGACCCGCCGCAGCAGCGACAGCACCGCGGCGATCGCGCTCATGGTGGCCTCACGCAACCGCTCGGCCTCCGTCGTCCCCGCCTGTTCACCGCCGGACGCCACGAACCAGGTCCGCAGTCCGTCCCACCTGGCGTGCCAATCCGATCGGCGTTCCCCGACACTCAGCAGCACCCGCTCGTCGCAGCGCGCCGCCCGGCCGATCAGGTCGTCGACGCCCGTCTCCTCGATCTCGGCGATCGCGGCCGCCAGCCGCGGGGTGAACCGGGCCAGGTCGAGGCTGAACTCCCGCATGTGCGCCAGCAGCGCGTCCTTGTGCGCGAGAAACGATTCCGGGGTGATCTCGGTGGTGCGAACCAGGTCGCCGAGCCCCAGATAGAAGTGCGCGGCGCGGGCGGCCAGGTCGGATAACGCGATGTCGAGACGGCGCAGCGTGCGGTAGACGCGTTCGGCGTCACCCGCCCGGTTGGCCTCGGCCAGGGTGTGCAGGTCGGCCAGCAGTTCCGGCAGCACCAGGCGCGACAACGAGGCTTCGTCGAGGCGGGCGCTGAGCACATCGGCGACTGCCTGGTAGGCCTGGAAACCAGCCTGGGAGAACTGGTACACGTAGTGCCGATTACGATATTCGGCCAGCGTCGCGGCGCGTGTTCCGTCGTAACTGCGCTCCAGCATGCCCCACTGGTGCAACTGGTCGAGCAACGGGCCGATCTCGGCCGCGGTCAGCGGTGGCGCCGCGGGTCGGCCGGGTGTCTCCGGGGACCGGTCCGGCGCACCGGTTTCCGCCTCGCCCCCGGGTGGATCCGACGGACGCGTGCGCGCTTCCGCCGGACCCACGCCGGCATTCGTGACGGGTTGGTTTGCACTGACCGGATCGGGCGTGTGCAGCATGTTCCCGTTGCGGTCGATCCACTCCGCGACGTCGTCCGCGTGCAGCAGCACCACGTATGCCGCCCGCGCGCCGTCGAACGCGCGCAGCACCCGGAGGTAATCGGCGCGCCGCTCGGCGGTGGCGAAAGAGAACAGCCGCAGCCGGTCGTCCCAGTGGGCGTCGGCCCAGCCGTCATCGGAGTCGGTCACCGGGAACAGGGTAGTAGCGGGCCGATCGCCACCCGCACGACGTTCCGGTGTTGGGCGTGGCCGGGTCCGGTTCGTCACCGTTCGCCGCGGCCGCGGCGCAGGCCGGCTCACTCGACGGACAGCGAACGCAACTGGTCCAGATAAGCGCCGGTGCGCGGATCGCCGGGGAACCGCTCGACGATCTCGCGCGCGACTTCCCCCGCGATCCACATCAGCGAGGGCAGCGAGCGCCTGCTGCCCGCGAACGCGCGCATGCCCTCGGCCACCGCGAGTTCCAGGTCACGGTCGCGCACCGCGACCACGGCCAAAGTCAGGTGCGCCTCGGAGACCCGCATCGGATTGCGCACGCTGCCGTCCGGGCGGGTGGCGTTGCGGATCACTTCCCGCGCGTAGGTTTCGGCGAGCCGATCCTCGCCCGCGACCCGGCAGCAGTCCATCGCGTAGAAGTCGAACTTGTTCGCATCGATGACGAAATGGTTGTCCAGATTGGCCGGATGATCGAGTCGCTCCAAGATAGCTCGGCCCTCGTCGAGCGCCGCCTCCACCTCGCGCGGGTTGCCCAGCCTGGCCCAGGCTTTGGCACGCTGGGCGGCGAGCTGGACACCGACGCGCAGGTGCTGGCTTACTTCCAGCGTCGGCTGCACGGTCTCGATGACGCCGCGGTAGTTGCCCTGGGTCAGCGCGAACCACGCGGTCATTTCCGCTGCCCATGCCGCGATCTCGATATTCTCGGCCTCCTGCGCCAGCGACTGGGCGGCGCGGCGGGTCGCCTCCGCGGCGGTGCGCCGGCCGAGGTCGTAGTCGACGCAGCCGACCAGCAGCGCCACCCATCCGGCGAGAACGAGGATTTCGCGGTGCTGCGCCAGGGTCAGGCGACCGTCCAGCAACGAGGTGATCCTGCGCAGCCACGCGGTGCCGTCGGCGTGCAGGTCGTGCGGGTCGGCGTAGGAGTATTCGCAGCACAGGCGTTCTGCGGTGATGCGGACGGCCTCCAGCGTCACGGAGGACACATCGGACATACGGAGTCGTCCGATGAACTCGAGCGTGTCCATGCCGGTGGCCGAGAGCAATTCGTCGTCCCGGTTCGGTCTGGTCTTGGGGAAGAACGCCGCGGTCACCGTGTCGAAGGTGGCGGCGATGATCGGCGCGTAGAAGTCGTCGGGGCGTGATTCGCCCGATTCCCAACGGCGCCAGTTGCGTAGGAGAGTACTGTCGGTCGGCAGGTTGTGCGAAGACTTTCCACGCATCACGCGAACAGCGTCGGCTTGCGACCACCCCCTCGCGTCACGCTCGGAACGCATTCGGACTGCCCAGACGGGTCGATCGTCGGTAGCGGCCACGTCTGTAGTATCGCACCAGTTAACGTTTGGTGGCCTTAAGAGGGCAGGCAGATGTCCGTGTGTTGACAGCTACTTTCGCGCCGCCGCGTTGTGCATGCTGAACATGGCGCCAGAAGTTAGCCAGCCCCTCCTGTAAGAGCAGTTGCAAGTACATCTGCTCTTGCACGAAGCGCAAATACCCCGTAAAACGGGTGGATCCACATAAGAGAACAGCGATCCCAATCCAACGGAGGTTCGGGTGGAAGCGTTGATCTATGGATACTTGCGTGACGATCTGGCCGATGGCCATAGCAAGGAGCTCGAGGCCGCGATGAGCAGCCTCGCCCGCGAGGAAGGGCTGTGCTTCGCCGCAACGTTCCATGAATCGACCGGCGGTGACGGGACGGCTTTCGCCGAGCTCACGGCGGAACTCAAGCGCGCGGACGCGCACCATGTGGTGGTTCCCTCACTCGATCACTTTGCCGGCCAGACGATTCCGCGCGACATCTTGATCGCCAAGCTGGCTCAGGAGGCGGCGGCGCGGGTGTGGACCGTGGAGAGCTGATCGCCGCGACCGAACTGCCCGGTACCGCCCCGAACCCCAGCGTCGCAGCCCGGTCACCGCGCCGGTGACGAGTACACCCGCTGCCAGGGAAGCGAGCAGCCCCGCGAGCCGGTGCTGTTCGAACAGCGGGTATACCTGCCAGTGCAGCAGATAGACGAACAGGGAGCCGTCGGCCAGCACCGCGGCACAGACGGCGACTACGGCGGGAACCCGGACCGCGGACAACCACACCAGTGCGAGCAAGCCCGCCATGATCAGACGTTCCCGTTCGGGAACGCCGAAATAACCAGGCACCGTGATCAGTACGACGGCACTCACCGTCATCCGCTGCCACATCGCCGTCGCCTTCGCCGCCGCCCAGCCGAGCGCGAAGAGCCACAGCGCCAGTGGAGAGAACGGGATGTCCTTCGCCGAGTACAGACCGAACGCTTGGTATCGAAAGACGAGGCTCAGCGCGACCAGCGCCATCGCGAACCAGAACGGCTCGGCCCGTTGCCACCGGTCCACCACGGGGATCCGGATCAATAATGCGGCGGCCAGCATGAAATACACGAGCACCTCGAGAAACCACAGGTGCCCGGCGGTGGCGCTGTCGTGCGGGCCGAGAATCTTGTTCAGTAACAGGACATTCTGCCAGCCGTAGTAGTCGGTGCGGGTCATGGTCAGCGCGACCCAGAGCGCCGTGGGCACCGCGATGTATGCCACGGTGCGCAACGTGTGGCGCAGTCGCTCGGCGGCTGGGGCCGTGGTCACCCCGAACCGCGCGAAGTTGAAGCCGGCTACGCCGAGCAGCACGTGCGCCGCGCCCCAGAGCACATACACTCCGGCGTGCGAGCTGACGATGAGTATGATGCCGACCGCGCGTAGCAGCGTTCCGGTGTCGAGTGCCCGTCCGAAACGCCTGCGGCCTCGGGGTATCCGTTCCAGTTCCGCCACGGACGTGTTCGGCCAGTCGGTGGGCAGGCGGCCGATCGCCCGCTCCAGCCGTGCCGCGGCGGTCACGTAGGTGAGCGAGTTGCCGCCGAGGTCGACGAATGTGCTGTCCGGGTGGACCCGCGCGGGATCGATGCCAAGCGTCGTCGCGTAGAGGGAGCGGATGTCACGTGTCTGCGGCGCGGATCCGGCCAGCCGTCGGATAGCGGGGTAGTCGGGTTTGCCGTTCGGTAGCCGCGGGATCCGTTCGACCACGTGGACCCGCACGGCGGCGGCGGGCAGGCCGGACAGTCGCGCGGCGAGCTCGGTGAGATCGGACCGCGGGGTCTCCACGGCGACGACGAGGTGCGCGTCGTCGTCCGTGCACCGCGCCGTGAATCCGGCCTCCGCCAGCCCGGATTCGAGACGCTCCAGATCGATGCGCAGTCCGAAGATCTTGGCGAACCGGCTACGTCTTCCGACCACCTGGTACAAGCCCTCGGGTGTGCGTCGTGCCAGGTCGCCCGTGCGCAGGGCATCGACCGTACGGCCGAGCGCGAGGTCTGCGGCGGACTTCGCGTATCCCATCATCACATTGGCCCCGCGATAGACCAGTTCGCGCGGTTCGTCCCCATTGTCGCCGGTTTCCTCGACCGGCTCGAGGGTGAATTCGCCGCCCGGAATCGGTATTCCGATGCAGTCCGGGTGCGCGCTCGCCAGATGCGCGGGCAGATAGGCCATTCGCGCGGTGGCCTCGGTCTGGCCGTACATGACCACGAACTCCCAGCCGTGTTCCCGGCCGAGCGCGGCGTATTCGCGTACCCGCTCCGGCGCCAGTCTGCCGCCCGCCTGGGTGACATAGCGCAGGTGCGGCAGGTCCATACGGGCGAAACCGATGCGGTCCAGCAGTTCGATGGTGTAGGGAACGGCGGCGAACGACGTTGCGCGACAGTCCCGGAACGCGTGCCAGAACTGCGTGTCCAATACCGACTGGTCGGTGAGCATGAGGCTCGCCCCGCGCCACAGGTGGCTGTGCACCACCGACAGCCCGTAGCAGTAGAACATCGGCAGGGTGGTGGCCGCGCAATCGCCAGGGCCGATGGCCAGGTACTCGGCGATGGCCGCCGCGTTGGAACGCAGGTTCGTCGCCGAGAGCCGGACCAGTTTGGGCGACCCGGTGGACCCCGAGGTGCTCAGCAGCAGCGCGAGATCCGGATGCAGGCGATGCGCCGAGCGTTCCCGGACCACCTCGGCGCGCCCGTCTTCGACGAGCACGTCCGGGTCGTAGGCGTCCCGCAACTCCGCAGTGATCTGCTCGGTCAGCAAGACCACGCATCCGGCGCTGAGCGCTCCGAGGTACGCGACGAGCGAGGAAAGATCGTTGCGCGCGGCGAGCGCGACGAGACGACGAGCCGGGCCGAGCTCGGCCGCGAAGGACTCGACGAGCGCAGCAAGCCGAGCGTAGGTCACCTGCCGGGTGGGTGGGGACCCGCCGCCGTCCGCGCCGGCACGATCGCGGCAATGGACGGCGATCCGCTCGTCGAAGGTGCGCAGACGCTCGACGATCGGATGGGCGGTCACCGGCGAAAGTGTAGGAGGGGGTCGCTTCCCGACCTGAAGGTGGCCCCCCGGCGAACTTCCGGTGAACCCCGCGGACACCGGCCGCCCGTACCGAACGCGCCGACGCGCAACCGATCAGAGACCGAAGCTGCCCGGACCCCGTCTGCGCAGATACTTCTCGAATTCGGCCGCGATGGCGTCGCCGTCGATCTTGGCCATCGCCTCGTTCACGTCGACCGCGGCGTCGCCGCGTTCCTCCAGCGAGCGCACGTACTCGCTGATCTCCTCGTCGCCCACGGTCATCTCGTTCACCGCGGTCTCCCAGTCCTCGGCCTGCTTGGGCAGCTCACCCAGCGGCACCTCGATGTCGAGCACGTCCTCGACCCGGTGCAGCAGCGCGATGGTCGCCTTCGGATTCGGCGGCTGGGAGACATAGTGCGGAACGGCGGCCCAGAACGACACCGCCGGGACCCCCGCCTTCACACACTGGTCCTGTAGCACGCCGGTGATCCCGGTCGGTCCCTCGTAACGGGTCTGTTCCAGGCTGAACCGCTCGGCCGCTTCTTTGCTGTAGGCGGAGCCGGTCACCGGTACCGGACGGGTATGCGGAGTGTCCGCGAGCAGTGCGCCGAGAATGACCACGGTCTGCACCCCGAGCTGCTCGATGAACTCCAGCAGGTCGCCGCAGAAACTGCGCCAGCGCATATTCGGTTCGATACCGCGCAGCAGCACCACGTCGCGGTCGCTGCCGGGCGGCGAGCAGACCGACAACATCGTCGACGGCCACTGGATTTCCCTGGTCACACCGTCGACCTGGCGCACCGTCGGCCGATTGACCTGATAGTCGTAGTAGTCCTCGGAGTCGAGCTCGGCCAACGGCTCGGCGTCCCAGATCAGTTCCAGATGCTCGACCGCGCCGCTGGCCGCGTCACCGGCGTCGTTCCACCCCTCGAAGGCGGCGACCAGTACCGGATCCCGCAACGTCGGCAGTTCCGGATCGGGAGTTTCACTGGCGTTCACTCGGTCAGCCTACGGCGTGCGGCGATATGGCGTGTCGTATGACGGCCGGACCGGGTGGCGTGTTTCCGCGCGCGGACGCCGCGGCGCCGGGCCGGGCGTGTGGTCCAGGACACCGAGGCTCTACGCCGTGGCCTGGATCGTCGGCCCCGCCCACTACGCTGGAACGCATGTCTGCGTCCGTCCCCGCCGAGTTCGACACCACGCTACTCGACACGCTGCGCCGCCGTGTCGTCATCGGCGACGGTGCGATGGGCACCATGCTGCAAGCGGCTGATCTGACCCTCGACGATTTCCGCGGGTTGGAGGGCTGTAACGAGATCCTCAATGACACCCGCCCCGACGTCCTGCGCGACATCCACCGCGCCTATTTCGAAGCGGGCGCCGACGCGGTGGAGACCAACACCTTCGGCTGCAACCTGCCCAACCTCGCCGACTACGACATCGCCGACCGGATCCGCGACCTCTCCGAGCGGGGAACCCGACTGGCCCGCGAGGTCGCCGACGAGATGGGACCGTCTCCCGACGGTACGCCACGCTACGTGCTCGGCTCGATGGGGCCGGGCACCAAGCTGCCCACGCTCGGTCACGCCCCGTTCGCCGCGCTGCGCGACGCCTACGCCGAGGCCGCCCTCGGCATGCTGGACGGCGGCGCCGACGCCATCCTCATCGAGACCTGCCAGGACCTGCTGCAGGTCAAGGCGGCGGTGACCGGCAGCAAGCGCGCGATGGCGAAGCTGGGCCGCCGGATCCCGATCATCACGCACGTCACGGTGGAGACCACGGGCACGATGCTGGTCGGCAGCGAGATCGGCGCGGCGCTCACCGCGCTGGAGCCCCTCGGCATCGACATGATCGGCCTGAACTGCGCGACCGGCCCGGACGAGATGAGCGAGCACCTGCGCCACCTGTCCCGGCACGCGCAGGTGCCGGTCTCGGTGATGCCGAACGCCGGGCTGCCGGTGCTCGGCGCGGACGGGGCGGTCTACCCGCTCACCCCCGAGGAACTGGCGGTCGCGCTGCGCGGGTTCGTCACCGAGTTCGGCCTGGCCCTGGTCGGCGGCTGCTGCGGTACCACGCCCGAGCACATCCGCCAGGTCACCGCCGCGGTGCGCGAAGTCGAGCCGGCCCTGCCGCCGATCGCGCAGCGGCGCGCGCCGGTGCACGAGCCGAGCGTGTCCAGCATGTACACCGCGGTGCCGTTCGAGCAGGACGCCTCGGTCCTGATGATCGGCGAACGCACGAACGCCAACGGCTCCAAGGCATTCCGTGAGGCCATGCTCGCCGGGGACTGGCAGAAGTGCTTGGACATCGCCAAGGACCAGACCCGTGACGGGGCACACATGCTCGACCTGTGCGTCGACTACGTCGGCCGGGACGGCACCCGCGACATGTCGGAGCTGGCGAGCAGGCTGGCCACCGCTTCGACGTTGCCGATCATGCTCGACTCCACCGAGGCCCCCGTACTGCGGGCCGGGCTGGAGCACCTCGGCGGGCGTTGCGCGGTCAACTCGGTGAACTACGAGGACGGCGCCGGTCCCGATTCGCGGTTCCAGCAGACCATGCGCCTGGTCGCCGAGCACGGCGCCGCCGTGGTCGCGCTGACCATCGACGAGGAGGGCCAGGCCCGCACCGCGGCGAAGAAGGTGGAGATCGCCGAGCGGCTGATCGCCGACATCACCGGCAACTGGGGGCTGTCGGAGAGCGACATCATCATCGACACGCTCACCTTCACCCTGGGCACCGGCCAGGAGGAGTCGCGCCGCGACGGGCTGGAGACCATCGAGGCCATCCGCGAGCTCAAGCGTCGTCATCCACGGGTGCAGACCACCTTGGGTCTGTCCAACATCTCCTTCGGCCTCAATCCGGCCGCCCGGCAGGTGCTCAACTCGGTCTTCATGCACGAATGCGTCCAAGCCGGTCTGGATTCGGCGATCGTGCACGCCTCCAAGATCCTGCCGATCAGCCGTATCCCGGAGGAGCAGCGCGAGGCCGCGCTGGATCTGGTGTACGACCGCCGCGCGGAGGACTACGACCCGCTGCAGAAGCTGATGGCGCTGTTCGAAGGCGTGTCCACCTCCTCGTCGAAGGCGTCGCGGGCGGAGGAACTGGCCGCGCTTCCGTTGTTCGAGCGGCTGGAGCGGCGGATCGTCGACGGTGAACGCGCCGGGATGGAAGCCGACCTGGACGCGGCCATGACCGAGGTGCCGCCGCTGCAGATCATCAACGAGACCCTGCTGGCCGGGATGAAGACGGTCGGCGAGCTGTTCGGGTCCGGTCAGATGCAGCTGCCGTTCGTGCTGCAGTCCGCCGAGGTGATGAAGGCCGCCGTCGCGTATCTCGAGCCGCACATGGAGGCCACCGACGACAGTGGCAAGGGCCGCATCGTGCTGGCCACCGTGAAGGGCGACGTGCACGACATCGGCAAGAACCTGGTCGACATCATCCTGTCGAACAACGGCTACGAGGTGGTCAACCTCGGCATCAAGCAGCCGATCGCCACCATCCTGGACGCGGCGGTGGACAAGAAGGCCGACGTCATCGGCATGTCGGGCCTGCTGGTCAAGTCGACCGTGGTGATGAAGGAGAACCTCGAGGAGCTCAACGCCAAGGGCGTGGCCGAGCAGTTCCCGGTGCTGCTGGGCGGTGCGGCGCTCACCCGCTCCTACGTGGAGAACGACCTGACCGAGGTGTACGAGGGCGACGTGCACTACGCGCGCGACGCGTTCGAGGGCCTGCGGCTGATGGACGACATCATGACCCGCAAACGCGGCGGCGACCTCGACCCCGACAGCCCGGAGGCCGTCGCCGAGCGGGAGAAGGCCGCCGAGCGCAGAGCGCGCCACGAGCGCTCCAAGCGGATCGCGGCGGAGCGCAGGGCGAACGAGGCGCCCGTCGTGGTGCCGGAGCGCTCCGACGTCGCGGCCGACCTGCCGGTGCCGGTGCCGCCGTTCTGGGGCACACGAGTGGTGAAAGGCCTTTCGCTGCACGAGTATTCGGGCCTGCTCGACGAGCGAGCGCTGTTCCTGGGGCAGTGGGGCCTGCGTGGGCAGCGCGGTGGCGACGGTCCCGGCTACGAGGAACTGGTGGAGACCGAGGGCAGGCCGCGCCTGCGCGCCTGGCTGGACCGATTGAGCACCGAGGGCGTGTTGCAGCACGCCGCGGTGGTGTACGGCTACTTCCCCGCGGTGTCCGAAGGCGACGACGTCATCGTGCTCTCCGAACCGGAACCCGATGCGCCGGAGCGGTACCGGTTCACCTTCCCGCGGCAGCAGCGCGACCGGTTCCTGTGCATCGCCGACTTCATCCGTTCGCGGGAGTACGCCCGCTCGACCGGTCAGGTGGACGTGCTGCCGTTCCAGCTGGTCACGATGGGTCAGCCGATCGCCGACTTCGCCAACGAGCTGTTCGCGGGCGACAGCTACCGCGATTACCTCGAGGTGCACGGCATCGGCGTCCAGCTCACCGAGGCGCTCGCCGAGTACTGGCACCGCCGCGTCCGCGAGGAGCTGGTCCTCGACGGTCACGCGGTCGCCGACTCCGACCCGGCCGACGTGCTGGAGTACTTCAAGCTGGGCTATCGCGGCGCCCGCTACTCGTTCGGCTACGGCGCCTGCCCGGACCTGGAGGACCGCGCCAAACTGGTCGACCTGCTCGAAGCCGATCGCATCGGCGTTGTCCTCTCCGAGGAGTTGCAGCTGCATCCGGAGCAGTCCACCGACGCCTTTGTCCTGCTGCATCCGGAGGCGAAGTACTTCAACGCGTAGCCGGTCGCCGATGCGGTGCGGCGCCGACGCCCGAGGGTCTCGGCGCCGCGCTGTCAGCGCGAATGCGGCTGCCCGATCGTCAGGCGCGAGACTTTGGAAGCCGTATCGGTACGTCGCCTTTGCCGCGGGTCGGCATCGCTGGTTCCTGACGCTCTCGACCGGCCGATCGGTCTGCCGAGTGCCCGGGGGCGCGCCGTCTTCGTCTCGCGGATCGGGCGTAGGCGCGCGGAGTCCAGCGGACCTGAGCGCCCTTCTCGGCCTGTCCGTCCGTTCGTGGTCCGCAGCGGGCGTCGCGCCCGGACGGCGATCCGTGGTGGACTGTGAGCAATAGCGAGATGCTCTCGTGGAGAGGGCCTTTGCTACCTGCCCGGATGTCATGTCTCGCGTGCATCGGGGCGCTCGTCGGCGCGTCACAGTGGCGGGCGCGCGCGGTTTACCTGGGCGATCGTCCGTCCCCGCACCGGGAGGTGGCTGTGTGTCGGGTGGATGTGCCATTGTCGAAGGCGTTGTAACTGCATCCGGGGCAGTCGGCGGATGCGTTCGCGTCCCTGCTCAGTGGTGCAAAGCACCTCGACGCGTACGCTTTCGGAATTCTTCCGGGCTTGCGTGTGGAGTGCGAGACGGCTAGGCGCGCAAGTAGGAAGAGGCACACCACCATGACGGCGGATCGATTGATCGCGGGACGTTACCGGCTCACGGATCCGATCGGCACCGGCGCCATGGGCGTGGTGTGGCGGGCCACCGACGTCCGGCTGCAGCGCACCGTCGCGGTCAAACAGGTTCTCCTCGGTCCCGGACTCACCGGATCGGCCGCGCTGGAGGCGAAACGGCGTGCCATGCGGGAGGGGCGGATCGCCGCGCGGCTGCACCACCCGAATGCCATCACCGTGTTCGACGTGGCCGAGGAAGACGGCCAGCCCTGGCTGGTCATGGAGTACCTGGACGCGCCGAGCCTGGCGACCAAGCTGTCGGGCAACCGGACGCTGCCGCCGCTGGAGGTCGCTCGGATCGGCGCGCAGGCGGCGAGCGCCTTGGCCGCGGCGCACGACGCGGGGATCATGCACCGGGACGTGAAGCCGGCGAATCTGCTGGTCGCCGACGACGGCACGGTCAAGATCACCGACTTCGGCATCTCCCGCGCGGTCGGCGACGTGACGGTCACGGCCACCGGGTTTCTCGCCGGGACACCGGCCTACCTGTCGCCCGAGGTGGCGCGCGGCGAGGACCCGGAACCGGCTTCCGACGTCTTCGCTCTCGGTTCGACGTTGTACGCGGCGGTGCAGGGCGCTCCACCGTTCGGCGAGAGCGACAACCCGCTGGCCCTGCTGCACGCGGTGGCGCGGGGCGAAATCCCGGCGCCGGAAGCGGCCGGCGCGCTGGGGCCGGTGCTGATGTACCTGCTCGCCCCGGCCGTCGCCGACCGCCCGACCATGCGGGAGGCGAAAGCGCTCCTCGAAGCCGTCGCGGCGGGACGGGATCCGGAGCTGCCCGCCTCGGTGACCAAGGTGATCCCCGCCCCCGTCGCCACGACGACCGTGCTGCCCGACCCCGCCGCTGCCGTATCGCCGGAGCGGTCGGATGACACCGGTGTCACCGCGGTCGTACCCGCCGCTGTGCCGGGTCCGGCCGTGCCGCAAGGAGTTACGTCCCGGTCGGTGCCGAGGCTGGCCGGGGTGGCGGCGACGTTGCGGAGTGTTCTGAGCGGCAGGCAGCGCCGCAGGCTGATCGCCGTGGAAGTCGCCGCGGTGGTCGGGGTGCTGATCCTGGTCGGCATCATCGCGACGCTGGCCGGCGTGGACGGCGAGGGCGGCGCCGCGCCGACGTCGTCGGTCGAGCCTCCGGCCGCCGTCGCGCCCGAGAACACGCAGGCGCCGGCCGACGCGGCCGGAGCCGAGCCGCGACCGGCGCCGGTGCAAGCTCCCGCTCCCGCCCCGGCGCAAACATCCGCCTCCTCAGCGCCCGCGCCCACTTCTGGACCCGTGCCGGGGCCCGCGCCCACGTCAGCGGGTGCTCCGCTGCCCCCGCCTGCCCCGGGCACCACCCCTCCGGCGCAAACGACGAACCCCGGGCCGAGCACGACTCCGCCGCCCAGCACCCCGCCTCAGCCCACGTCGAGCCCTGCCCCGACCACCACGGGACCGGCCGCCACCGCTACGACCACCCCGTCCGGTCCGCCGACGCCCGACCGGATCGCCTCGTTCATCCAGGGCTACTACGGCATGCTGCCCACCAACGTGTCCGGCGCCTGGACGCAGCTTGCCCCCGGCTACCAGGCCAAGACCGGCTACGACTCCTACGTGAACTTCTGGGGCACGATTCGCTCGGTGAGCGTGGGCTCGGTTACGCAGAACGGCGCGAATCGGGCGGTCGTCGCGTTGACCTACACCTTGAAGAACGGCACGACGACTTCCGAGAGCCGCTGGATCGAGGTCGTCGGCGACAGTGCCAAGTTGCAGATCGCCGCATCGGGTACCTAGGGGAGACGGCCGAGTCCTGGCCTGCGCCATCAAGTAGCCCAGCCATCCGAGGGTGAGCAGGCTCGGCTGCGGAGCGGCTTCGTCCCGGCGGTACGGTTCGTGCGGCGGCAGGGTGATCTCGCACGGTCGCCGCGGTGCCCGTGACATGGACGAGAGCTGGGAGAAGGACCGAAACGTGACAGCGCGACTGGCTGGAGTGCTCTGGGACATGGACGGCACGCTCCTCGACTCGGAGAAGCTCTGGGATGTCGCGGTGCGGGAACTGGCACGTGAGCACGGTCACGAGATGACCGATGCGATCCGGCACGCGCTGATCGGGGCGTCCGGCCCGAACGCGCTGCGGATCATGTTCACCGGCTTGGGCATCGAGCCCACGCCGGACTCGTTGCGTGCGGCGGGGGAGTTCCTGGAGCGGCGGGTGACCGAATTGATGACCGGCCCCATCCCGTGGCGGCCTGGTGCGAAGGATGCCCTGGCCATGGTGCGCGCGGCGGGGCTGGCCAGCGCGCTCGTCACCAATACCAAGCGGTCGCTCACGGAGTTCGGTCTCGACACGCTGGGCCGGGACTTCTTCGATGTCTCGGTCTGCGGCGACGAGGTGGCGCACGGCAAGCCGGAGCCGGATGTCTACCTGCGCGCTGCCGAGCTGCTCGGGCTCGATCCGGAACAGTGTGTGGCGGTGGAGGATTCGTCGACCGGTACGCGTGCGGCGCAGGCCGCGGGCTGCGCGGTGGTGGTCGTTCCGTGCGAGATTCCCGTGCCGCCCGCGCCAGGGCGGGTATTCCGGGATTCGCTGATCGGGTTGACCGTCGCGGAACTCGAAAACGCTCTGCGCGTGCGGGGTTGAGCCATCCGGGTGGCCGGGTTGCGCGATATCGGCGCACCGGCCATGCCGAGAGTTACTGTGCCGCAACGGGTGTGCGTGCAGATAATAGGTGTGACTGTCATCACCGGCAATCTCGCCGAATCCCGGGCGTGTCGGCGACCGCTCCACCAAAATGACGCCATGGCAGCGTTGGGCGTCCTCGACGAGATCGTAGATACCGGACGGTATCCCCTGGCGGACCCGGAAGGACCCGCGCTGCGGGAAGCTGTTCGGCGCGCCCGTGCGGAACTGGCCGACACCGGCTGCACCGTGCTGCGTGGCTTCATCCGTCCGGAACTGACCGAGACGTTGCGGGCACAGGGCGAGCTGATGGCACCGCACGCGCACTACGAGGTCGAGCGGGTCAACGCCTACAACATTCCGCTGGACGCGGACCTGCCGGAGGATCATCCGGGCCGGATCGTGCTCGAGCGGGGCAACGCCTTCGTGCCCCGCGACCGCATCCCCGCCGACGCGCTGATCCACCGGCTCTACACCGACGAGCTGTTCCAGCGATTCGTCGCCGACTGCTTCGACCTGTCGGAATTGCACGAATTCGCCGATCCCCTCGCGGGACTGTGCCTGAACGTCGTCGCGCCGGGCATGTCGCACCCCTGGCATTTCGACACCAACGAATTCACCGTCTCGATGCTGACCCAGCCCGCCGAGGAAGGCGGCGTCTTCGAGTACTGCCCCAACATCCGCACACCCGAGGCGGAACACCTCGACGACGTCCGCGCCGTGCTCACCGGCACCGGCGAGCGCATCGTCCAGCGGCTCGAACTGCGTCCGGGCGACCTGCAGCTGTTCCAGGGTCGCTTCTCGTTGCACCGCGTCTCACCCGTCGACGGTGCGCGTCAGCGCCATTCGGCCATTTTCGCCTACACCGATCGTCCCGGGATGGTCGGCACGGTGGAGCGCACCCGGCAGTTGTTCGGCCGCGTGCTACCCGACCACCTAGCCGCCGCGGCCGACGCCGTCCGGGGCGATCGACTGCTCGACTGAGCCGAACGGCTCGACTGACCGAGCTCGACCCGAGAGGACCGACAGTGCCAGTGCCGTTAGACACCACCGGGAAAGCGTCTTTCGACGATATCTACGTCCGCCCCGATCCGCGCGCCTACTACGCGCGCATGTCCGAATTGGACTACCGCATTCCGGAACTGGCGAAACCGTTCTTCCAGCAGCAGATTCGGGAATACCGCGCGTCCGCCCGGGTCGCCGTGCCGACCGTGCTCGACCTCGGCTGCTCCTACGGCGTGAACGCCGCGCTGCTGCGCCTCGACACCACGATCGGCGAGCTGGCCGAGCATTACGCCGCCGCCGACACCGATCGGGCCGGTCTGATCCGGCGCGATCGAGACCGCGTCGCGGCGCGGGCCGCGGTGGCGGACGTCCGCTTCCTCGGTATGGACGCCGCCCGCCCAGCCCTGGAGTACGCGCGGGAGGCCGGGCTCCTGCACGACGTCGTGCACGCCGACCTCGAGTCCGGCGAGCCGACCGACGAGCAGCGCGCCCTGCTCGCGACCGCCGATCTGGTCGTCTCCACCGGCTGCGTCGGGTACATCACCGAGAAAACCTTGACTCGAGTGGCCACCGCGCACCCGCGCAGGCGCCCGTGGATGGCACACTTCGTACTGCGCATGTTCGACTTCGCACCGATCGAGGCGGAACTCGCCGCGCTCGGCTACCGGACCGAGCAGGCGCCGGGGTTGTACGAGCAACGCAGGTTCGCCTCCGCGGCCGAACAGGCGCAGGTGCTGAACACCCTGTCCGCCAACGGGATCGACACGACCGGCCGGGAAGACCAGGGCTGGCTGTATGCCAACCTGTACGTGTCCAGGCCGCTGCCGAAACATCACGCCGACACCGAGGACTCGCATTGACCGAACGCACCTTCGCCGCCGACGACCACCTACCCCGGGTGCCCCTGCCGACGCTGGAGGACAGCTGTGGCCGGTTCCTGCAGTGGTGCGAGCCGCTGCTGACCGCCGACGAGATCGCCGCCACCCGGGCCGCGGTCGACGACCTGTTGCGCCCCGACGGGCCGGGGCGCACGCTGCACGCGGCGCTCGCGGAGTACGACGCGACGCCCGGCGTCGGCAGCTGGCTCGACCTGTTCTGGCCGTCGCGATACCTGGGCAGGCGGGACCGGATCGCCCTGAACGCGAACTTCTTCTTCCTGTTCCGGGACGACACCCCACTGGCCACCTCCACCGCCGCGACTCAGGTGGACCGGGCGGCGGGCATCATCTCCGCCGCCGTCGACTACAAGCTGGCCCTCGACCGGGAGGCCATCCCGCCGGTGACCCAGCGCGGGCAGCAGCTGTCCATGTGGCAGAACAAGTATCTCTTCTCCGAGACCAGGATCCCCGGCGTGGAGCAGGACACGGTCCGGGTCCCCTACAGCCCGGAATGGCCGGGTCACTCGCAGGCCCGGCACATCGTGGTGTTCTTTCACGGCAGCACCTTCCGGATGGACGTGATCGGCCCGGACGGAGCGCCGTACTCGCCGGAGGATCTCGCCGACGGGCTGCGCGCGGTGCTGAAGGCGGGCGCCCGCCCTGCCCGCACCGACACCGCCGTCGGGCACCTCACCACCAAGGCCCGCGCGGAATGGGCCCAGAGCAGGCAGCGGCTGCTGGCCGAGCCTGCGAACGCCGCGGCGCTGGACACCATCGAGACCGCGCTGTTCGCCGTCTGCCTCGAGGACTTCACCCCGCGCGACGAACTGCACGCCTGCGACGAGTTGCTGCACGGCGACAGCGCGAACCGGTGGTTCGACAAGTCGGTGTCCTTCATCGTCTTCGCCGACGGACAGGCGGGCATCAATGTCGAGCACTGCGGACTCGACGGCACCACCATCCTGTCGTTCGTGGACACCCTCCTGGAAACCTCGGTGCCGGATCACGCCGCCCACTCCGGCGCACAGGCGCAGGGACTGCCCGCGGTGGAGCCGGTCGAGTTCGTGCTCGACGAGGCGCAGCGCGGCGATATCGCCGCGGCGGCCTCCGCCTTCGCCCAGTACGCCGCGGCGAACGCCACCCAGACGGTGTCGTTCCCGGACTTCGGCACCGCCAGGGCCAAGCAGCTGGGCATCTCGCCGGACGCGTTCGCGCAGTTGAGCTACCAGCTGGCCCATCGGCGCAGCAAGGGGCTCACCGGCGCGACCTACGAGTCCATCGCGACCAGGCAGTACCGCAACGGCCGCACCGAGGCCATGCGGGTGATCACCCCGGAGATGATCGCCTTCGTGGACGCGATGCAGGACCAGGAGGCGAGCGCCGAGGCGAAGCTCGCCGCGGCGCGGACGGCCGCGTCCGCGCACGTGGAGCGGGCCAAGCAGTGCCAGGCTGGGGACGCGCCCGAGCAGCACCTGTGGGAGCTGCAGTGGATCCAGCGCCGCCGCGGCGCGGAACTGGGCGTCACCGATCCGATCCCGCTCTACGACAGCCCCGGCTGGACGATCATGCGCGACGACTACCTGAGCACCAGCTCGGCGCCGTCGGTCAACATCCGCTACTTCGGTTTCGGTTCCACCAGCCCCCGCTGCATCGGCATCGCCTACGTCCTGCTGCCGGACCGCTGGAATCTCTACCTGGCCACTCCGAAACCGGTCGCCGACCAGATGCACGCGTTCGCCGACCACCTCCGCACGGCGGTCGCCGACCTGCAGGCGCTGCTGGCCGGGAACTAGCCGCTTTCCGCCCGGTTCCTCCGCACCCGGTCCGGGGTGGAGGAACCGGGCGGTCGCCGTTACCGGCCATCGTGGGCCGGAGCAACAGACCCGCATCCGGGTCTGAAACAATGGCTCATCGTGAAGAACTTCGAATCCCTGTTCGCCGAACTGCAGGATCGTGCGGTCAACCGCCCCGAGGGGTCCGGAACCGTTGCCGCGCTGGACGCAGGCGTGCATGCCCAGGGTAAGAAGGTGCTCGAGGAGGCCGGAGAAGTGTGGCTGGCCGCCGAACACGAGAGCGACGAGTCGCTCGCCGAGGAGATCTCCCAGCTGCTGTATTGGGTGCAGGTGCTGATGGTGGGTCGCGGGCTGAAGCTCGAAGACGTGTACCGACATCTGTGATGACGGCCGTCCGACACCCCGTTTCTCCTCCCGAAAGGACTCCCTCCATGCTGCGCGTCGCAGTCCCCAACAAAGGCGCCCTCTCCGAATCCGCCGTCTCGATCCTCGCCGAGGCGGGCTACCGCAAGCGCACCGATTCCCGCGATCTGACCGTGCTCGACCCGGCCAACCAGGTCGAGTTCTTCTTTCTGCGGCCCAAGGACATCGCGATCTACGTCGGTTCCGGGGAGCTGGATCTCGGCATCACCGGTCGTGATCTCGCCCTCGATTCCGGCGCACCGGTGCAGGAACGGCTCGCTCTCGGCTTCGGCCGCTCCACCTTCCGCTACGCCGCCCCGGCCGGACGGGAGTGGAAGGTCGAGGACCTCGCCGACAAGCGCATCGCCACTTCCTACCCGAACCTGGTGCTCGACGATCTGCGCGGCCGCGGCATCGAGGCCGAGGTGATCCGCCTCGACGGCGCGGTGGAGATCTCCATCCAGCTCGGCGTCGCCGACGCCATCGCCGACGTCGTCGGCTCCGGGCGCACGCTGCGCCAGCACAACCTCGTCGCGTTCGGTGAATCGCTGTGCGACTCCGAGGGTGTGCTGGTCGAGCGCAAGGACGCCGATCGCGGCGACCGGGCACGGAATCAGCTCGTCGCCCGGATCCAGGGCGTGGTCTTCGCCCAGCAGTACGTCATGCTGGACTACGACTGCCCGAAGGACCTGATCGACGACGCGTTCGTCATCACCCCCGGGTTGGAATCGCCGACCGTGGCGCCGCTGGCCGACACCGGCTGGGTCGCGGTGCGCGCACTGGTGCCGCGCAAGCAGAGCAACGAGTTGATGGACAAGCTGGCCGATCTGGGCGCGAAAGCCATCCTGGCCACGGACATTCGCTCCTGCCGCGCATTCTGAACGCCGGATTCGTCCGATACGCCTGATTCGTTCAGGCTGAGCGCAATCGGTGTGCCCTGTGACCGGGGGTTGCTACCGTGCGGCCTCTCGATGAGGAAACGCAAGGAGCCCCCGTGTCACAGTCACCACCCGAGGAGCAGTCGGGCAGCACATTCACCTGGAACGAGGACTGGCTGGCGGCGATCGCCGGGCTGATCCTGATCGCGCTGGTTCTGCTCGGTGCGATTCCGGATTGGCTGGTGCCGTGATGGCCGAGACCGGCGCCGAACCGGCGAAGGAATCGAAGGCCCTGGCGGACAGGGATTCCGGCGTGGCCGCGCCCGGCGCAATCCCGTCATCCGAGACGGAAGCGGTGCAGGCGACCTCCCGGCCGACCGCCGGGACCATCGCGGCCGGTATCGCGGTCGTGATCGTGCTCGGCGCACTCACCCGCTACTTCGAGACACACGTGCCGCAGTGGGCAGTGGGCACTCCGTTCCAGCGAGTCGCCAAGTCCGTCGAATACCCGGTGTACGCCATCGCCCTGGGTCTGCTCGGCAATGTCGTGCTGAGCAAACTCGCACTGCGCGACCGGCTTTCGGCGGGATTTCGCACCGAATTCTTCATCAAGACCGGCGTGGTGCTGCTCGGCGCTTCGATCAACCTGAAGGTCCTGGTCACCGCGGCGGGTCCGTCGATCCTGCAAGCGTTGCTGCTGATCACGACCGTGTTCGGCTTCACCTGGTGGCTGGGCGGACGCCTCGGGCTGGACGACAAGTTGCGTGCGCTGCTGTCCTCGGCGGTGTCGATCTGCGGTGTCAGCGCGGCCATCGCCGCGGCGGGCGCGGTGCAGGCGCGGCGCGAGCAGATCGCCTACGCGGCCTCGCTGGTGATCGTCTTCGCGTTGCCCTCGATCTTCCTGCTGCCCTGGCTGGCGGAGGTGTTCGGCTTGTCGGACGCGGTCGCGGGCGCCTGGATCGGCGGCAATATCGACACCACGGCGGCGGTCGCGGCCTCCGGCGCGATCGCGGGGGAGAAGGCGCTGCAGATCGCCACCATCGTCAAGACCACGCAGAACGCGCTGATCGGCGTGGTCGCCATCGCGCTGACCGCGTACTTCACGCTGCGCGTCGAGCGGGTGGCCGGTGCGGTGCGACCCTCGCCGCGCCAGTTCTGGGAGCGGTTCCCGAAGTTCGTGCTCGGCTTCATCGCCGCCTCGATCATCGGCACGCTGTACCTACAGGCGGTGGACAAGAAGTCCGGCGCGGCGCACATCGCGATCATCAACGATCTGCGCACCTGGTTCCTGATCTTCGCGTTCGTCTCCATCGGCTTGGAGTTCTCGCTGCGCGGACTGCGGGAAGCGGGCTGGCGGCCGGTCGTGGTGTTCGGGTCCGCGGCGGTCGTGAATCTCGCGGTGGGTCTCGGACTCTCGGTGCTGTTGTTCCACAATTTCACCGCCTGAGCGTCGGCTCCCATGGATGCGCAACCGAAACTCGGGCACGCGGTGTCGCCCGGTCCTGGACATCGGGGCCGGTCGGCCCGCCGTTCGGGAAATGTTCACCGGCCGAATTCGCGGGTCGGCTCGAAACCACCGGCCTCATCGGGAAGACTGTCGGGCGTGTCGGACAGGACCAACGACGAGAAGGCCGCGGCGGAGCCGGGCCGACGAGCGACCACCCCGACGGCCGACGGTGTCGCCGCGCGCGTCCCGGCGTGGACCCGGATACGAAATCTGTTCATCATCGCGGGCGACGCGGTGCTGGTCGTGGTCCTGATCGGAGCGGTTTTCCTGCTCGGCGAGCGCGGGACGTCATTGGACTTCCTGGTGGCCGCGCTGCGCCACTAGCTCGTCAGTCCGAGACGGCTTCGGCCAGGGTCTCGTCCGGGGATTCGGTGACGCCGCCGCTCGGCCAGCCAGGGTAGGGCGGCGGCGTGCCGCCGAATGCCGGGCACAAAGGCTTGTAGTCGCAGTACGAGCACAGCCAGCTGGTGTTCGGCTGGAAGTCCCCGGTACGGCCCGCCTCGAGAATGGCCGCCCACAGTGCCGAGAGCGTGCGCTCGAAGCGCAACAACTCCTGCTCCTCGGGGGTGTAGGTGAGGATCTGCTCGTCGGCGAGGTAGATCAGCCGCAGTTGGGCGGGCACGAGGCCGCGGGTGCGCAGCACGACCAGCGCGTAGAACTTCAACTGGAACAGCGCTTTGGTCTCTTGGGTCGGCCCCGGCGCACGGCCGGTCTTGTAGTCCACGACGCGCAGGGCGCCGCTGGGCGCGAGGTCGATCCGGTCGACGAACCCGCGCAGCGGCGCGCCGTCGGCCAGTTCCACCTCCACCCGAGCTTCGCGCGACTCCGGATCGAACCGGGTCGGATCCTCCAGCCGGTAGTAGCGGCGCACCAGCGCGCGCACGTCCTCGAGGAACGCGTCGAGTTGCCCGGCGGCGACCAGTTCCGCCACCTCCGGCTGTTGGGCGTGCACCCGCGCCCACGCCGTCGGCACCAGGGCATCGGCGCGCTCGGGCACCCGCTCGGCCGCGGGCAGCCCGTAAAGGTCCTCCAGCACCGCGTGCACCACCGTGCCGCGCACCGCGTGCACCGAGGGTCGCTCCGGTATCCGATCGATCGCGCGGAAGCGGTATTTCAGCGGACACTGCTTGAAATCCATTGCCCGGGAAGGCGAGAGCGCGGGCCGGGCGCGGGTGGCCGTCGCATCGGGCGGGGCGGTCCGCGCGTCGTCGGCAGGGGGCGTGGACACGGGCGAGCACATACCTGGCAGGCTATCCGGCGGCACCGACACGCCGGTGCGTCACAGCACGATTCCGACAAGTGGAACGGAGATTCATGACGGCCAGACGGACCGGGCCATTCACCATCGGTGACCGGGTGCAGCTGACCGATGCCAAAGGACGCCTGTACACGGTGGTCTTGGAGCCGGGCAAGGAATTCCATACCCATCGCGGCGGGATCAAGCACGACAGCCTGATCGGCGCCGACGAGGGCAGCGTGGTGCATTCCACCAACGGCACGCCCTACCTCGCACTGCGTCCGCTGCTGATCGACTACGTGCTGTCCATGCCGCGCGGCGCCGCGGTGATCTACCCGAAGGACGCCGCGCAGATCGTGCACGAGGGCGACATGTTCCCCGGCGCGCGTGTGCTGGAAGCCGGCGCGGGGTCCGGTGCGCTGACCTGCTCGCTGCTGCGGGCGGTGGGGCCGCAGGGGCAGGTGGTGTCCTACGAGATCCGCGCCGACCACGCCGAGCACGCGATCCGCAACGTCGAGACGTTCTTCGGCGAGCGGCCGGCGAACTGGTCGCTGACCGTGGGTGACGTGGCCGACTACACCGGGGAGCCGGTGGATCGCGCGGTACTGGACATGCTCGCGCCGTGGGATGCGCTACCGGCGGTGTCCAAGGCGCTCGTGCCGGGCGGCGTGCTGATCGTCTATGTGGCCACCGTCACCCAGCTGTCGAAAGTGGTCGAAGCGCTGCGCGAGCAGGAGTGCTGGACCGAGCCACGCTCCTGGGAGTCGCTGGTGCGGCCGTGGCATGTGGTCGGCCTCGCCGTGCGGCCCGAACATCGCATGCAGGGTCACACCGCCTTCCTGGTCAGCGCCCGCAGGCTCGCCGAGGGCACCGTCACGCCCAAGCCGCAGCGCAGGCCGTCGAAGGGCTGAGCGCGGCCGGGCGGGCGGGGAGTGTGGCCGACTCAGGCCGGGACGCAGGGCGCCTGCGCGAAGCCGAGCAGCAGACAGCCGCTCGCGTCCGACAGCTTCCAGGTGCCGTCGACATTTTCCCAGCTCAGCGGCACGGCGGGGGCGGCGCCGTGCGGGGAGGTGATGGTCACCTGCGCGTTCGCGGTGGTGCCCTGGGTGGTGATGTCGGCGACGGCGAAGGTGAGCGCGTAGCCCTGCAGGCCCGCGTTCATCCGGTCGATGTTCGCCGTCCGCTTTTCGCCGTCGACGATCAGCTTGGTCTTCGCTGCCGTGGGTACAGCCGGATCGGTGAGTTCGACCAGCACCGCCTGCAAGGTCTCTGCGGTCGGGGCGCCGGTCGCATGGTCGGTGTGATCATGGGTGACCGACGCCGCGGCGCTGGTGGTGGCCGAGGTCGCCGCGCCGGTGGAGTCGTCGTCGGAGCCGCACGCCGCCACCGCGCCGGAGATGGCCATCGCCGCCGCGGCGGTGACGAGGGAAACACGCAGGGTTCTCGCGGGAAGGAGCATGGTCGGCAACCTTTCGGCTCGAGTGGCGAGGAGGCTCGCCAGGGTCGGGTTAGGGCAGGCTAACATGGTGGTCCGGCCGCCGATCGCGGCCCAGATGTGATCACCACGAAACCATGTCGGAAAGCGAGAACGGGTCGCGCCCGGTAGCGTTGATAGACCGGGACTGGGAGGAGCAGCACATGAGCCCCATCGAGAATTCGGATTCGGCGGCCTGGAGAGAGCTCGAGGCAGTGCGCGCCGAGGCGGCTGCACTCCGAAGGCAACTCGCCGATTCGCCGGATCGCACACGGGAATTGGAAGCCCGCATCGATTCGCTGACCATTCGCAACACGAAGCTGATGGACACCCTCAAGGAAGCGCGCCAGCAGCTGGTCGCGCTGCGCGAGGAGGTCGATCGGCTGGGTCAGCCGCCGAGCGGATACGGCATTCTGATCGGTGTGTACGACGATCAGACGGTCGACGTGTTCACTTCGGGTCGCAAGATGCGGTTGACGTGTTCACCGAACATCGAGACCTCGACGCTCGAATACGGTCAGACCGTCCGCCTCAACGAGGCGCTCACGGTCGTCGAGGCCGGGCACTACGACGCGGTCGGCGAGATCGGCACCCTCCGGGAGATCCTCGATGACGGCCGTCGCGCCCTGGTCGTCGGCCATGCCGACGAGGAGCGTGTGGTGTGGCTGGCGGGCCCGCTGGCGAAGGTCGCCGAGATGGACGACCTCGATGATCCCGATTCCCCCATCCGCAAGCTGCGGCCGGGCGACTCGCTGCTGGTCGACACGAAGGCCGGTTTCGCCTTCGAGCGCATCCCCAAGGCCGAGGTCGAGGACCTCGTGCTGGAAGAGGTGCCCGACGTCGACTACAGCGACATCGGCGGTCTCGGCAGGCAGATCGAGCAGATCCGCGACGCGGTGGAGCTGCCGTTCCTGCACAAGGACCTCTTCCGCGAGTACGCGCTGCGTCCGCCGAAGGGTGTGCTGCTCTACGGTCCGCCCGGCTGCGGTAAGACGCTCATCGCCAAGGCGGTGGCCAACTCGCTGGCCAAGAAGATCGCCGAGGCGCGCGGTGAGGATGCCAAGGAAGCCAAGTCGTACTTCCTGAACATCAAGGGCCCCGAGCTGCTCAACAAGTTCGTGGGTGAGACCGAGCGCCACATCCGGATCATCTTCCAGCGGGCTCGCGAGAAGGCGTCCGAGGGCACGCCGGTGATCGTGTTCTTCGACGAGATGGATTCCATCTTCCGCACCCGCGGCTCCGGCGTCTCCTCCGACGTCGAGACCACGGTGGTGCCGCAGCTGCTGTCGGAGATCGATGGTGTCGAGGGCCTGGAGAACGTCATCGTGATCGGCGCCTCCAACCGTGAGGACATGATCGATCCCGCGATCCTGCGGCCGGGCCGCCTGGACGTGAAGATCAAGATCGAGCGTCCGGACGCGGAGTCGGCGCAGGACATCTTCTCGAAGTACCTCACCAAGGAGTTGCCGCTGCACGACGACGACCTGGCCGAGTTCGGCGGCGACAAGCTCTTGTGCATCAACGCCATGATCGAACGCGTCGTCGACCGGATGTACGCCGAGAGCGAGGACAACCGCTTCCTGGAGGTCACCTACGCCAACGGTGACAAGGAGGTCCTGTACTTCAAGGACTTCAACTCCGGTGCCATGATCCAGAACATCGTGGACCGCTCCAAGAAGTACGCCATCAAGGCAGTGCTCGACACGGGCAACCCGGGTCTGCGCATCCAGCATCTCTACGATTCGATCGTGGACGAGTTCTCCGAGAACGAGGACCTTCCCAACACCACGAATCCGGACGACTGGGCACGCATCTCCGGTAAGAAGGGCGAGCGGATCGTCTACATCCGCACGCTGGTCACCGGTAAGAACGCCAGTGCCAGCCGCGCCATCGACACCGAGTCGAACACCGGTCAGTACCTGTAAAGGTTCCGCCGATGGGCCGCGTCTCCCCGGAGACGCGGCCCATTCGCTTTCCAGGGCGCAGGTGACGGTGCACGGCGACGGCCGCATCACTCGTATCCGGATCGCTCTCGACGGCGCTCCATTCGAGTCGTCGCTCATCAGCGGGCTTACAGTCCGCTCGTGCTAAAATTTGACCATGCGGACAGAAAACAGTACGAGTGGCCAACGGCGGTCTTTCATCGAGGAGGCGCGACGGCGGCAGATCATCGCCTCCGCGGTGGAGGTGATCTCCGAGGTCGGGTACGCGAACGCTTCGCTGGCGCGGATCGCCGAGCACGCGAGCATCTCCAAGGGCGTCATCTCCTACCACTTCGAGGGCAAGGACGATCTGATGACGCAGCTGGTGGTCCAGCTCTACGTCGCCGCCGCGGAGTACATCGCGCCACGGGTCGGAGCGGCGGCCGGACCGCGCGCGAGCCTGCTGGCCTACCTCGAATCGAACCTCGGTTTCATCGATGCGAACACCACGTATGTGGCGGCGCTGGTCGAGGTGGTGACGAATCTGCGGGACGCGGACGGCAACCCGAAGTTCGCCTCCGCCGACGGTGAACGCGACATCATCGCGCCGCTGGTCGACATCCTCACCGAAGGGCAGCGCACCGGCGAGTTCGGCGAGTTCGATCCGCTCTTGATGGCCAAGTCCATCCGCGACGCCATCGATGGCGCGGCCGGACGGGCGGTCCGGGAACCGGACTTCGCGATGGACGCGTACACGGCACACCTGTGCCGGTTGTTCGACACGGCGACCCGGAAAGCGGGTGAGGATGACTGACGTACTGGACACCCTGCGGCGCGGGGACGATTCCACGGAACCGTTGCCCTCGTTCGCCTTCGGTGGAGTCGGCGCGGTGGCGGCGCTGGGTGCGGTGGCGCTGCTGGTTTCCATCGGGCGGTACGGATTCTTCCGCGACGAGCTGTATTTCGTCGCGGCGGGCCGCAGGCTCGCGGTCGGCTACGCCGATCAGGGGCCGCTGCTACCCGCGATCGCGCGGATGACCGATCTACTCGCCCCGGATTCGCTGATGGCGCTGCGTCTTCCGGCCGTGCTGGTCACCGTGGCCGCGGTGGTGGTGACCGCCCAGATCGCCAGGGAGTTCGGGGGCGGTCGCCCGGCGCAGGTGCTGGCCGCGGCCGCGTATGCCACCTCGCCGTTCCTGCTGGTGCAGGGTGATCAGCTGGCCACCAATACGATCGACACGGCGCTGTGGGTGGTGGTGAGCTGGCTGGTGATCCGCTGGGTCCGCACCCGCCACGATGGCTTGCTGCTGGCCTCGGCGCTGTTCACCGCGGTGGATATGCAGGTCAAGTGGCTGATTCCCTTCTTCTGGCTCGCACTGGTGACCGGGGTGGCGATCTACGGACCGCGTGAGCTGCTGCGCCGCCCCGCCCTGTGGTGGGGCGCCGCGATCGTCGTCCTCACCTCGGTGCCCAGCCTGGTCTGGCAGGCGGCGCACGGGTGGCCGCAGCTGCGTCTGGCCGGTGTGGTCGCCGCGGAGCAGGCCACGATCGGTGGGCGCTACATCTGGCTGCCGCTCGCGCTCGCCGCCGCCGGATTGATCGGTGGATTGCTGCTGGTGTACGGGGTGTGGACCCTGTTCCGTGCCGAAAGCTTGCGGCCGTACCGGTTTCTCGGTGTCCTGCCGTTGGTGCTGATCGTGGTCTTCATCGCGACCGGTGGACGGCCGTACTATGCGGCGGGTTGCTACGGAGCGTTGATCGCGGTCGGTGCGGTGCGGTGGATGGCGAACCAGTGGCGACCGCGTGTGATCCTCACCGTGGCGGTGGCCGCGATATCCGTTGCGCTGGTTATCTTCTCGCTGCCCCTGCGCCCGGAATCCGACATCGAGCCGGTCGACACCCAAGCCCAGGCGGGGCTGGAGATCGCGGTCTACGGGCGGTTCGGCTGGTCCGAACTCGCGGCCGGGACCGCGGCGGCCTACGCGGCGCTGCCGGAGCCTGAGCGGGCTTCGGCCGTGGTGATCGCCGATTCCTATTGGCAGGCCAGCTCCTTGGACCTCGCTCGCGCGACCCATGGCCTGCCCGCCGTCTTCAGTCCGAATCGCGGCTTCGGCTATTTCGGCACCCCGCCGGACACGGCGACGACGGTGCTGTGGGTGGGCGGCACCGAGGCCGATGTGCGCGCCCACTGCGCCGAGGTGACCCCGATCGGGCAAGTCGACGCTCGTCTCGGATTCCCGGGGGTCACCCGGGGCGTCACTGTCTGGCGCTGCGCGCAACCGCTCGTGCCGTGGTCGCGAGCCTGGCCGGACATGTTGCGGCTGAACTGATCCGGTTCCGGCTCACCACCAGCCGAGGATCGGCGCCAATTGCCTGCCGAGTTCCGGTGCCAGCGATCGCGAATAGCTGGCGGTGAGGTGATGCTCGTCGTGGTAGATCAGGACGTTGCCCTCGGTGACCGCGCACACGTCGCGTTCGCACAGTGCGTCGGACAGGTCCAGCGGGAACACGTTGGGGAACGAGGCGGCGAACTCCAGTGCCGGATCGACCGCGTTGAGCGCGTCGGCGCGCGGCATCCCGCAGCTGATCCGGTCACCGTGCTGGGCGAGGCAATCGATGGCCCGGTACCGCACGCCGTCGCGCCGCAGCCACGGCGTGTCACGGATGGCGAGCACGTTGAGTCCGCGGTCGGCCAGCCGGGTCCAGACGTCCAGATAGTCGGCCGGGGTCTCGTCACCCGCGCCGTCACGAGGGCGGGTCGCTGTCGTGAACACCCACTCCGGGCGTTCGACGCCCAGGCGGTCGATCACCTCCACGGACCAGTCGCGGCAGTCCGGATTCGCTTCACCCTTGTACATCGGTTCCGCCGCCACGGTCAGCGGGCAGCCCATCTTCAGGTAGACCTCGACCCGGAAGGAGTGCTCGCGGGCGAGCAGGTCGAGCGCGGGCACCCAGTGCTCGGCATGCGAGCTGCCCACCACCGCGATGGTGCGCTCCGCGGCGGCGTCGCCATAGGTGCAGGTGATGACCTCGCGGGTATCCCAGTCCGCGATGCAGCCGTCGCGCGAGGGGTAGGCCGCGTCCGCCGGCGCTTCGTACATGCTCGGCCGCATCGGAGCCTCGGGCGCGCTCACACCGTTGACCAGTGCTTCCGCGCCGGGATAGCGCGCCGAGTCCAGCCCGGCCACCGCTCGCGGCGGATTCGCCTTGGTCACCACCTGCTCGCCCAGCGCCGCCGCGAGTACCGCGATGCCGAGCGCCGCGACCAGCCGGCCGGTGCGGCGTCCGCGGGCGGGCGTCTTTCCGGCCGGACGACCGGACCGCATTCGTAGTGGCTCCTCGATGAACCGGTTGGTCAGGTAGGCGAGTACCAGCGACGCCCCGGCGACGCCCAGACCCACGCCGAGTCCCGCGGTCGCGGCTCCGGTCCGCGCCAGGACGAAGATCAGGATCGGCCAGTGCCATAGATACAGCGCGTAGGACAGTTCGCCGAGGCGCACCGCGGCCGGTGCGCCGAGCAGCCGGTTCGGTAGTGGCTGATCGGCGGCGGCGAGATCGCCGCCCGCGACGATCAGCGCCAATGTGGCCCCGACCGGCACCAGCGCGGCGGGACCGGGGAACCGATCGGCGCCGTCGATCAACCAACCGCACGTGAGTACCGCGACCGCGCCGAGGACAGCGGCCGCGACCCGCACCGACCGCGGCGGCGACAGCCACGGCGCGACGATCGCCAGCAGCGCCCCGGCGAGGAGTTCCCAGGCGCGGGCGAAACTGTCGTAGTAGTTCCAGCCCTGATGCACCGCGGTACCGTGCGCGGCGTAGACGAACGAGGCCACCGCGCCCGCGGCGAGCACGATCGCCAAGGCCGGACGCACTGCGCCCGGACGGGCGAAACGCAGGCACAGACCCGCGACCGACGCCACGACGATCAGCGCGAGCAGGTAGAACTGCATCTGCACCGCCATCGACCACAGATGCTGCAACGGGCTCACCGACGGATCGGCGGCCAGGTAGTCCGACCAGGACAGCGCCAGATACCAGTTCTGGTAGTACAGCAGCGACGCCAGTGTCTGCGCCGCCATCTCGCCCCACTGGGTGAACGGGCGAAGCAGCACGGTCGCCGCGACCACGGCCGCCAGAACCGTGACCAGGGCGGGCAGTAATCGGCGGGCGAGCCGGCGAGTGGTGTGCGCGACACGGACCGTGCCGGTGGCTGCCACGCCGCGCAGCAGCGAGCCGGTGAAGAAGAACCCGGACAGCGCCAGGAACACGTCCACGCCGCCCGACACCCGGCCGAACCAGATGTGGAACGCCACGACCAGCGCGATCGCCACGCCGCGCAGCCCGTCCAGATCGTGCCGGTACCCTCCGGCGCCCGCCCGCGGCACGGCCGCCGCGGGGGCGACCGCACCCGGCCGGAGCAACCGATTCACCGCTCGGGCGACCGTCACCGGACTCGCGCGGCGCGGTCGTCGCGGAAACTGAATCCAACGGCTCGGCGACGGAGGCATGTACGGGACACGTCATTTCTCTTACCACGGGCGGTGAACCGTGGTCCAACTCGCAAGGCCGGAGTGGCGTGCGGAAACGGCGAGAAATACGGACAATTCGGTCACCCGTCGACGGGTCGTAACGGGCGGGTCGATAGGGTGGGGTCGTGAATGTTGAGGTGACACCCCTGCCGGGTATAGGTGTGCGCAAGGATTTTCCGCTGACCAATACACGACGCCGGATAGGGGTGATCGACCATCGCGACGGCACGATGGACCTCATCGTGAGCAAGCCGGACAACCCCGACGAGACCGAGCAGGTGCCGCTGTCGGGGAAGGAGGCGGCCGTGCTGGCCAGCCTGCTCGGCGCGCCGCAACTGGTCGAACAACTGCGCGAGGAACACCGCGAGTTCACCGGACTGACCACCCGGCAGCTGTCCATCCCGGACCGCTCCCGCTTCGACGGACGCAGGCTGGGTGAAACTCAGATCCGCACCCGGACGAAGGCGTCCATCGTCGCCGTGGTCCGCAGTGGCCAGCCGATTCCCTCGCCGGGGCCGGACTTCACCTTCACCGCTGGAGACGTGCTGGTCGTCGTCGGCACGGTGGAGGGCCTCGAGGCCGCCGCCAAGATCCTGTTAGACGGCTGAGCGCATGGTCGCACACGAGACCGCGCTCGCGCTGATCCAGCTGGGCGCGGTGTTCTTCGGCCTCGGCCTGCTCGGGCGGATCGCCGCGCGCATCGGCATGTCGCCCATCCCGCTGTATCTGATCGGCGGACTGGTGTTCGGCACCGGTGGCCTCGTCGAGTTGCGGCAGGTGGACGACTTCATCCATCTCGCCAGCGAAATCGGCGTCGTCTTGCTGTTGTTGCTGCTCGGCCTGGAGTACAGCGCGCCGGAACTGGTCACGGGCATGCGCCGATCGTGGGCCGCGGGCGTGGTGGACATCGTGCTCAACGCGACGCCGGGTGTGCTCGTCGCGCTCGGGCTCGGCTGGGGGTTCACCGGCGCCATCGCGATGGCCGGGGTCACCTACATCTCGTCCTCCGGCATCGTCGCGAAGGTGCTCAACGATCTGGGCAGGCTCGGCAACCGGGAAACGCCGGTGATCCTGTCCATCCTGGTGTTCGAGGACCTGGTGATGGCCGGATACCTGCCGGTGCTGACCGCGGTGCTGGCCGGAGTCGGTTTCCTCGCCGGACTGAAGACGCTGGCCATCGCCCTGGCGGCGGTCACGGTCGTGCTGATCGTCGCGCTGCGCTACGGCCGCTACGTCTCCGCGATCGTCGACAGCGCCGACCGCGAGATCTTCCTGTTGAAACTGCTGGGTTCCGCGCTGCTGGTGGCGGGCGCGGCCTCCGCTGTGCAAGTGTCCGCGGCGGTCGGCGCGTTCCTGCTCGGCATCGCGATCTCGGACTCGACCGCGCACAACGCCACCAAGCTCCTGGAACCGCTGCGCGATCTGTTCGCCGCACTGTTCTTCGTGCTGTTCGGTCTGAGCACCGACCCGACGAGCATTCCGCCGGTCCTTGGCTGGGCGTGCCTGCTGGCACTGGTCACCACGGCCAGCAAGATCGCCACCGGATGGTGGGCGGCCAAGCGGGCCGGTGCGGGCCGCTTGGGCCGGGCGCGCGCGGGCACCGCATTGGTCGCCCACGGTGAGTTCTCGATCGTCATCGCGGGGCTCGCGGTGGCCGCGGGCGCGGTCCCCGCCGAATTCGCCGCGCTGGCTACGACCTACGTGCTGTTGATGGCGGTACTCGGGCCGGTCGTCAGCCGGTTCGTCGAACCGGCGATGGCGCTGCTGCGTCGGCGCGCCGCGGTGTCCTGACCGATTCGTTCAAGCCCCCCGGGGCGGCCATGGTGGCGGCGTCCGATCGTCGCCGCCACCGTGGTCGTCGGGAATTCAGTTGCGGACGGCGACGGAATCGAGCACCACGTCGGCGGCCGGCGCGCCGTCGGACGAGCCGTCCTTGACTCCGGCGGCGGCGATGGCGTTCAGCACGTCCATGCCCGCGGTGACCCGGCCGAACGGGGTGTAGTCCGGCGGCAGCGGGGCGTCCCGGTAGACCAGGAAGAACTGGCTGCCGTTGGTGCCGGGACCCGCGTTCGCCATCGCGATCGTGCCCGCCGGGTAGGTCGCGCCCGCCAGGTTCTCGTCAGGGAATTGATAGCCGGGCCCGCCCATGCCGGTCGCGGTGGGGTCGCCGCACTGCAGGACGTAGATGCCGTCGGTGGTGATCCGGTGGCACCTCGTGTGGTCGAAGTACCGTTCGCCGGCCAGGAACGCGAACGAGTTGACGGTGCGCGGTGCGCGGGCGGCGTCCAGGGCGACGGTCACGGTGCCGCACGTGGTGATCAGCGTCGCCGTGTAATGCGCGTTGGGATCGATGGTCATGCCGGGTTCGGCGGGCCACTGCTTACCGTTCGGCTGCCCCGCGGTCGGTACGCCACAGCCGGCCGGGCCCTGCTCCCGAGCAGGCGACGGGGTCGCCGAGACGACACCCGTCGCGGACGCGACCAGCGCCGCGCCGACGACGAGGACCCCGAGGATCCGCAGCGATCGCCACGGCACGCCCCGGCGCCCCGTGCGCCGGCCGTTGACGAGTTCTCGCGCTTGCACTTCGCTGCTCACCGCTGAAAATCTCCTTCACTCGGGGTTGCGCACCGGACGATGCAGCGCGAATCATTCCATCTCGCCCGACCGAGTGGGGGAGTACGGCTCGATTGCTCGAGCGCGGGCAGGTCGGGATGCCGCCGTAACCGCGGTTGCCACGGATTGGCTACAAATTGCTTTCCGGCACTCGTCGGACAACGGAACAGGTTCCCGGTGACGTATAACGAGGCATGGGAATCGTTCGAGCGGCGCTGGTCCAAACGAACTGGACCGGTGACAAGGAGTCGATGCTCGCGGCGCACGAGAACTACGCGCGCCGCGCCGCCGCGCACGGAGCCGCGGTGATCTGCTTCCAAGAACTGTTCTACGCCCCGTACTTCTGCCAGCGGCAGGACACGGAGTTCTACGACTACGCCGAATCCGTCCCGGGGCCGACGACGGAGCGATTCGCGGAACTGGCGAAAGATTTGCGCCTGGTGATGATCCTGCCGGTGTACGAGCAGGAACAGCCGGGTCTGCTGTACAACACGGCGGCGGTGATCGACGCCGACGGCAGCTATCTCGGCAAGTACCGCAAACACCACCTTCCGCACGTGCACGGATTCTGGGAGAAGTTCTATTTCCGGCCGGGCAACCTGGGCTGGCCGGTGTTCGACACGGCGGTGGGCAAGGTCGGCGTGTACATCTGCTACGACCGGCACTTCCCGGAGGGGTGGCGCGCGCTGGCCCTCGCCGGTGCGGAACTCGTGTTCAATCCGTCGGCCACGTCGCGCGGCTTGTCCGGTTACCTCTGGAGGCTGGAACAACCGGCGGCGGCGGTAGCCAACGAGTACTACATCGGCGCCATCAATCGAGTCGGCGCCGAGGAGTACGGCGACGACGACTTCTACGGCACCAGCTACTTCGTCGACCCCGAAGGCAAGTTCGTCGGCGAGGTCGCCTCCGATACCGACCCCGAGCTGGTCGTCCGTGATCTGGACATGGACCTGATCAAGGTGGTGCGCGACCGCTGGGCTTTCTACCGCGATCGGCGCCCCGACGCCTACGGGCCGCTGGTGGCCCCCTGAGAACGGGGAGAACGACATGGCGCGCACCTTCATCCACGGTGGCACGGTGGTCTCCGCCACCGGAGCGCAGCCGCTCGACGTGCTCGTCGACGGCGAGACCATCGCCGCCGTCCTGCGGCCGGGCTCCGTCGCGCTGGGCGCGGATCTCGCCGCGTCCGCCGATCGCGTGCTCGACGCGACCGGCAGATACGTCATCCCCGGCGGCGTGGACGGTCACACCCACATGCAGATGCCCTTCGGTGGGACCGAAGCCTCCGACACCTTCGAGACCGGCACTCGCGCGGCCGCGTGGGGCGGCACCACCACCATCATCGACTTCGTCGTCCAGCGGCAAGGGGAACGGGTCCAGGACACGCTGGCCGCCTGGCACGGGAAAGCGGCCGGGCAGTGCGCGATCGACTACGGCTTCCATCAGATCATCGGCGACGTCGACGACGAATCCTTGAAGGGCATGAGCGAATTGGTGGCCGAGGGCGTCACCAGCTTCAAGCTGTTCATGGCCTACCCGGGGGTCTTCTACTCCACCGACGGCCAGATCCTGCGCGCCATGCAGTCCGCGGCGGAACTCGGCGCGCTGGTGATGATGCACGCGGAGAACGGGATAGCCATCGATGTGCTGGTCGAACAGGCGCTCGCGCGAGGGGACAACGCGCCGTACTTCCACGGCACGACCCGACCGTGGCAGCTCGAAGAGGAGGCCACCCACCGTGCGATCATGCTGGCCGAATTGACCGGCGTGCCGCTGTACGTCGTGCACGTGTCGGCCGAGCAGGCGCTGGCTCAGATCGCCGCGGCCCGCGACGCCGGGCGCAACGTCTTCGGTGAGACCTGCCCGCAGTACCTGTATCTCTCGCTCGAGGATCAGCTCGGCGCGCCGGGTTTCGAGGGCGCCAAATGGGTGTGCTCCACGCCGCTGCGATCGAAGGCCGAAGGGCATCAGGACAAGCTGTGGCGCTACCTGCGCACCGGCGACGTCACGGCCGTCGGCACCGATCACTGTCCGTTCTGCATGAAAGGCCAGAAGGAGATGGGGCTCGGGGACTTCAGCAAGATCCCCAACGGCATCGGCGGCGTCGAGCACCGGATGGATCTGATGTTCCAGGGCGTCCGGTCCGGCCGGATCTCGCTGGAACGCTGGGTCGAGGTCTGCTGCACCACACCGGCCCGGATGTTCGGCATGTACCCGCGCAAAGGGGTGATCAGCCCGGGAGCGGACGCGGACATCGTCATCTACGACCCGGACGGCCACACCAGCATCGGTCTCGGCAAGACCCATCACATGAACATGGACTACTCGGCCTACGAGGGATTCGAGATCGACGGTCACGTCGACACGGTGCTGTCCCGGGGCCGGGTCGTCGTGGACGACGGTGGCTACCTCGGGCACGCGGGGCACGGCCGGTTCGTCGCGCGTGGACTCGCGCAGAACCTGATCTGACTTTCGATCCTCGGAACGGAGAAGTGCCGCATGGACATCGGTGTGGTGCTGCAATGCACGCCCCCGGCCTCGCGTGTGATCGAACTGGCCAGGCTCGCGGAGACATACGGGTTCTCCCACGTCTGGACCTTCGACTCGCATCTGCTCTGGCAGGAGCCCTACGTCATCTACAGCCAGATCCTGGCCGCCACCCGCAAGATCATGGTCGGTCCGATGGTGACGAACCCGGCCACCCGGGACTGGACGGTGACCGCGTCGACCTTCGCCACGCTCAACGAGATGTTCGGCAATCGCACCGTATGCGGGATCGGCCGCGGCGACTCGGCCGTGCGCACGCTGGGCGGCAAGCCCGCCACGCTGGCGACGCTGCGCCGATCGATCGAGGTGATCCGCGAACTGGGCAACGGTCGCGGCGCGCGAGTGGACGACACGGTCGTGCGGTTGCCGTGGGCGGCCGACTCCCGGTTGGACGTGTGGGTGGCGGGCTACGGGCCACGCGCACTCGAGCTGACCGGTGCCGTGGCCGACGGATTCATCCTGCAACTGGCCGACCCCGTCATCACGGCATGGACCGTCGCCCGGGTGCGCGCCGCGGCCGAGCGCGCGGGCCGGGACCCGGCGACGGTGCGGATCTGCGTCGCCGCACCCGCTTATGTCACCGACGGGACGGACGAGGCGCAGGCGCACGCGCGGCAACAGTGCCGATGGTTCGGCGGGATGGTCGGCAACCACGTGGCGGAGATGGTGGCGAGATACGGTACGGCAGGCGACATCCCGGCTGCCCTCACCGACTACATCGAAGGCAGGCGCGGCTACGACTACAACCTGCACGGACGCGCGGGCAATGTCCATGCCGAGTACGTGCCCGACGCCATCGTGGACCGCTTCTGCCTGCTGGGCACGCCCGACGACCAGCTGTCCCGGTTGCGGGAGCTGGAACGGCTCGGTGTGGACCAGTTCGCCGTCTATCTCCAGCATGACGCGAAGAACGCGACTTTGGCGGCGTACGGTGAATCGGTGCTGCCTCGTCTCGCTTCCCTCGTGACCACGACCAAGTCGACCGAAGGGAGCGACTAGCGTGGCCGATCATGTCTTCTATCCCTGGAGCGCGCAGGCCGAATTGAACCCGGCTCCGATCACCGGGGCGTTCGGCTCCTACTTCTGGGACGACACCGGCAAGCGCTATCTGGACTTCTCCTCCCAGCTGGTCAACGTGAACATCGGCCACCAGCATCCGGACATCGTCGCGGCGATCGTCGCCCAGGCGCAGCGGTTGGCGACCATCTCGCCGACGGTCGGCAACGACGTCCGCAGCGAACTGGCCCGGCTGATCGTCGAGCGGGCTCCGGGCGAGCTGAACCGGATCCTGTTCACCACCGGCGGCGCCGAGGCCGTCGAGCACGCGGTGCGTTTGGCGCGAAGCTACACCGGGCGGACGAAAATGCTCGCCGCTTACCGCTCCTACCACGGCGGCACGGGCGTCGCGATCGGCCTGACCGGGGAACCGCGTCGCTGGGGCGCGGAACCGACCAACGTAGACGTGGTGCGGTTCTTCGGCCCCTACCCGTACCGGTCACCGTGGGGTACGGCGACTCCCGAGGAAGAGACGGCCGCCGCGCTGCGACACCTGCGGCAGGTCATCGAGCTCGAGGGCCCGCAGCACATCGCGGGGTTGATTCTGGAGACGGTGGTCGGCACCAACGGTGTGCTCGTCCCGCCGCCCGGTTATCTGGCCGGCGTGCGAGCGCTGTGCGACGAGTTCGGCATCGTCTACATCGCCGACGAGGTGATGGTCGGGTTCGGACGGGTGGGCGAATGGTTCGCGGTACAGGCGTTCGGCGTGGAGCCGGACATCATCACCTTCGCCAAGGGGGTGAACTCCGGCTACGTCCCGCTCGGTGGCGTGCTCATGGCCGAGCGGATCGCGCAGCGCTACGACCATGTGGTGTATCCGGGCGGTCTCACCTACGCGGGTCATCCGCTGGCCTGCGCGGCGGGTGTCGCCTCGATCGCGGTCTTCGAGCGCGAAGGAATCCTCGATCACGTACGGGCGGTGGGCGCCGATGTACTCGGAAAAGGCCTGCGCGAACTGGCCGGCCGTCATCCGAGCGTCGGTGAGGTCCGTGGACTCGGCTTCTTCTGGGCGCTGGAACTGGTCCGGGACCAACGCAGCCGACAGCCGCTGATCCCGTTCGCGGCGGCGGGCGCGGACGCCGAGCCGATGGCCGCGGTCACCGCCGCGGCCAAGGCGCGCGGGCTGTGGCCGTTCAACGCGGGCAATCGCTTCCAGATCGCGCCGCCGCTGACCACGACGGCCGACGAACTGCGCACCGGCCTCGAGATCGTCGACGAAGTGCTCGACGTGGCCGACGGCTACCTCGCGAGCTGACCGGCCGCTCAGTGCGGCGTCGGTTCCACCACGAGGCCGCCCTGCTGCGCGACGTCCGAGATCCGCCAGTGGGCGCCGGGCGGCCCGGGTGCGCGTCCTCGGTACCCTGCGTGCATGACTTCCGGGCAGACCGAGATCTGGCACAACCCGCGGTGCAGCAAGAGCCGCAACGCCACCGCGTTCCTGAACGATGCCGGTGTCGACTACACCGTGCGCAAGTATCTGGACCAGCCGCCGACGGCCGCCGAGCTGCGTGAGGTGTTGCGACGGCTGGAGGCCGAACCGTGGGACATCACCCGCACCGGCGAGCAGATCGCCAAGGACCTCGGCATGGCGAGCTGGGCGCGGACCGCCGCCGACCGGGACCGCTGGATCGACGCGCTGGTCGAGCATCCTGGCTTGATACAACGGCCGATCGTGCTCACCGCGGACGGCGGGGCGGTGGTCGCCCGAGACGACGACGCACTGCGCGATCTGCTCTGACACCCGTTCCCGCCGTGCGGAACTCGCCGGTAGGGTCGGCGGACATGAAGGTACAACTGCGCCACAGTCCCGCCGCCGCCGTCGCGCGGTGCTTTCTCGCCGGGGGCGAGCCGATGCGGGTCGAGAGCGGCGCCATGGTGGCTCATTCGGCGGGAGTCACATTGCAGGCCAAGGCCGAGGGCGGCATCCTGGCCGGACTGAAGCGGTCGGTGCTGGCCGGGGAATCGTTCTTCGTCTCGACTTTCACCGCGCCGCCGCAGGGCGGGTGGGTCGACGTGGCGCCCGCGCTTCCCGGCGACATGCTGAACCTGCAGATCACGCCGGATCGGCCTTTCTTCATCAGCCGCGGGGGCTGGATCGCCAATTCGCACGGTGTGCAGGTGGAGAGCAAGTGGGGCGGGTTCGCCAATCTGTTCGGCGGCGAAGGCGGATTCGGTCTGCGCGCGCACGGCGAGGGCGAGATCGTGGTGGGCGTGTTCGGCGCGATCGATGTGATCGATCTGCAACCGGGCGAGCCGATCACGATCGACACCGGGCACGTGGTCGCCTACGACCTGGCGATGAATTTCAGCATCCGGCGAGCGGTCTCGGGTCGATCGATCCAGTCGTTGAAGTCCGGCGAGGGTTTCGTCTTCGATTTCACCGGCCCCGGCCGGGTGCTGTTGCAGACACGCAATCCCGGCGCGTTCGCCGCCTGGGCCGCCTCCGTCGCCTCGTCCAGCTGATCAGGGCCCCTTCCCGCCGTCCGCCGCTGGCCGGGCGCCGACCAGCAGATCCGTGATCAGCAGGCGGGTGTCCGGGACGAACGGCCAGTCCGGATCGGCCAGACGCGCCAGCAGCTCGGCGTCGGTCCACCACCATCCCGCGGCGATCTCGTCGGGTTGGTTGCGGACCGGCCCGTCGTAGCGCAACTCGTACGCGAACAGATGACACCGCATCGGGCGACCGGCCCATTCGCCGTCCCAGGAGACCGTCGCCAGCGGTTCGGGCGATACGTCGGCGGGGTTCGGCGTGACGCCCAGTTCTTCGGCCAGTTCGCGCAGGGCCGTCTCCCGCGGCGCTTCGCCCGGCGCGACCACACCACCGGCCAGGCAGTCGTGCATGCTCGCGAAAACGAGCTTGGTGTCGGTGCGGCGGTGCACGTAGACGCGCTCGCCGTCACCGGAGCGCAGGAGCACGCCCGCGCTGGCGTGCCACAATCCGTCGCGGTAGACCGTGGCCCGCTCGGCGGCCCCCACCGGGTTGCCCGCCGCATCATAGATCGCGATCGTTTCTGCGCTCGGATCCCCGGTGCGGGGCGGCTCGCGATGAGGCGGCGGAGCGGACATGGGTCGAGAGTAACGTGAACACCGCACGCCACAGGGAGAGAGGATCCCCGCCCATGGTGCTTCCGCACGCACTGGCGAATTTCAACCGGCATGTCACCAACCCGACCGCGGGCCTGGTCGCGGGACGCGCGCCCGGCTTCGGCATCGTGCTGCACAAGGGCAGGAAGTCGGGCCGGTCCTACCGCACCCCGGTCATGGTCTTCGAGCAGGACGGCGCCTACCGGATCGCACTGACGTACGGCCGGAATGTCGACTGGGTCAAGAACATCTGCGCGGCGGGTGGTTTCGCCCTGGAAACCCGCGGCCATGTGGTCGAGCTGGCCGATCCGGTCGTGCGGCACGACCCCTCCGCGCTGTGGGCGCCACTCGGCGTGCGGCAGATGCTGAAGACGATCTCGGCGGACTATTACGTGGAGTCCCGTCCGGCGGACTGAACGGAACGCGAGCCGTTTCGACGGCTATGCGTCCGGAACCGATTCGCTGGTGCGGCTGAGCACCGACGGAGACAGCCCGAACGTCCGGCGGCAGGTGCGGGTGAGATCCGCGCCATCGGAGAAACCGGCCGCGTGCGCGGCGGCCGTGAGATCGTCTCCGGCCAGCGCGCGGGTCCGCGCTATGTGCAGCCGCAGCCAGAGGATGTAGCGGCGCAACGGGATTCCCATCTGCTCGGTGAACAGGTGGGACAGTCGGGGCGCGGGAATACCCAATTGTCGTGCGACATCCGCGCCCCGCACCGACCCGGTGCGCACCAGTGCGGGCAGCAGTTGCAACGCCGCCGTGATCACCGCGTGCCGCTCGCTCGCGTCGGACGCGCGGTCTTGCGGCAGCAGATCGTCGACGACCGCGGTGACCTGCGCGGTCAGGTCTCCACCACCGGCAGTGATGCCGAGTGCGTCGGCGCTGTCGACCCAGCCGTTGAGGTGAGCTCTGCGATCCGCCGCCGCCCCGGCGGCCGTCTCGGGGTCGAGGTAGACGGCCGTGCCGTGCGCGGCGCCTACGTCGATCCGATGCGGCGCGTCGGTCGGCACGATGACGTGGGTGCCTTGCTTGCGGACCCCGCTACCGTCCACCACCACGATGGGCGTGCTCGCGGCGACGATCTGCACCGCGTGATGCGCGTGTAACTCCGTCGGACCGACCGATCCGGCGAAAGCCAGCACCCCCGGCCGGAGCAGCGCGACACCCGCTCGCGCCGGTTCTTCCGCCGCGCCGCCAGGCGCCATCGAGAAGCCGTTGGCGACCAGAGCCTTCATCATGGGATGCTCCCGGCTGAGACACTCGCGCTGAATCCTGGGATGAGCGTATCGGTTTCGCGCAGGCGGTATTCCCGATTCCTCCGATTACCGCCGTTCGCCGGGGCAGTGCGGTCCGATCCGCCGCCCCGGCCCGCCGATCACCGCACGGCCGCGCCTACGACCGGATTCCGGCATCGATCATGAGTTCGCCACTCGATTGCTCGCAGCGAAAGGGGCCGCTCAGTTCTCCGTCACCTCGATGCCGCGCCAGAACGCGACATAGTCCTTGATCTGCGCGGCCTTGGTCTTCGGCTCCGGGTAGAACCAGGCGGCGTCGGTGTTGCTGTCTCCGTCGACCACCACGGTGTAGTAGCTGGCGGTGCCCTTCCACGGGCAGTAGCTGTGCGTGTCGGAGGGCTGGAAGAACTCCGGCCGGATCGAGTCCGGCGGGAAGTAGTGATTGCCCTCGACGATGATGGTGTCATTGCTGGTCGCGAGGACGCGGCCGTGCCAAGTTGCCGTTGCCATCCTTCGATTCTGCCCCGATCCCACCGATGGGCGGCGGCCGAGCATGTGCGGTCGGCCGCCTACATCACTCGGGACGCTCCGGCCGGTGGAGTTCGACCGCCAATTCCACCAGTTCGCTCAGGTGCTCGCCGTCGGATCCGGCCCGTCGCATCGCTTCGGCTACGGGAAAGGTGCACACCTCGAGGATCTGCTCGGCGTCGTCGGGATTAGTCGGGGCGGATTCGAGCACCACGTCCGCGGTGCACCACAGCCACGCCTTGTGCGGGTGGGGCTGCCACTCGCGATACGGTGCCGGACCGTTGCTCGTCGCATGGTGAGCGCCGAACCATCGGATCGGTCCGACCAGGCGTGCGCCCGCCTCCTCCCGCAGTTCACGGCGCACGCAGGCGTCGATCGACTCGCCGCGTTCCCTGGTGCCGCCCGGAATCAGCCAGACGTCGCGGTCGTCGCGACAGAGCACGATCTCGTCGCCGACGAAACAGACGACGTGGATATTGGTGACCAGTTCGTCGGACGGGAGCGTGGTGGAGAACCGGACATCCAGGTCGCCCCACGCCCAGTGCGCCGGTGTGTGCAGCAAGGGGTAGCGGTCGGCAAGCGTCACAGCACGACGGTAGCGGTCGCCGCGCGTCGGGGCCGCCGGATCGTCGGGGGATGTGCGGGTAAGCCCTGCGCCACAACGGATTCGGTCGGCATGGGCACGCCCGTATCCCCGGCCTGGGGATACGGGCATCATGGGCGTTTCAGCGTTCCCGCGCCAGCGTTCGGAAACTCACGTTCCAGAACCACTCCACCGGTCCGCGCTCGAAGCGTCGTAGCCACAGGTGCGCTCCGCAGGCGATGATCAGCGATACCAGTACGTAGACACCGACGGTGAACGGGACACGGTCATCGGGCGAGACGCGCGCCGCGAGTCCGAATCCCCAGCCGTAACACAGGATCGATGCCACCAGGTTCTGCAGGATATAGCAGCTGAGCGCCGTGCGGCCGATCTCGGTGAAACGCCGCCCGGCGAACCCGGCGCCGGGACGCCGCAGGTACCACTCGGCGACCGCGGCCAGAATGCCGAGAGAGACGAACGGCGCGCTGCCGTACCGGGTGAACAGGATGAGGTCGCCGCCGCCCAGGATGCCGACCCCCAGGTCGATCGGCGCGGCGACGCCGAAGCCGAGGATCATCAGCCGCTTGCGCAGTCGCGCGCCCTCCTGGCCGAACACGCCCGCCCGGAACAGCCGGGCGCCGGTCAGAAACAGCGCGACCGACATCGCGAAGACGAAGATCGTCTCCATCCGGAACAGCCCGGCGTTGCCGAGCCGGAACGCCGCGAGTTCCCAGAACGAGCCGTCCGCGTACGGATTCGGGTCCAGCGCACGACGCGCCCGCGCATCCTGGCTCGGCGCGAACGCCAGAGCGAGCGCGATGAGCGTCAACAGCGACACGTGCACGGCCGCCGCGCCCACCAGCCAGCGCCGCCGCGCCCGCGCACCGGTGGCGAGCACGAATGCGACCACGAGTCCGGTCACGGCGTACCCCATGAGGACGTCGAACTCGGCGACGAAGACGAAGTTGAGCAGACCGTCCAGGAACAGCAAGCCCGCCCGCCACGGGTACTTCCCCGGCCAGCGGCGGCCGGCCTTGGTCGCGGAGCGTTGCTGGATGGCCAGGCCGATGCCGAACATGACGGTGAGCAGCCCGAGGAACTTGCCCTGCGCCAGCTGCTGGAGCACGCGCTCGGTCCACGTCCATCCGCCGGCGTCGCCGCCCATGTCGTGCAGATACCCGACCAGCCCCTCCGGGTTGGTGATGATCCAGATGTTGGTGGCGAGGGTGCCGAGAATCGCGATCCCGCGTAGCACGTCCAACGCGACGAGCCGGGCGGGTGCGGGTGGTGGGGGAGGCGACGCGCGATGCTGCTCGGCGGTCTCCAGGCGGCGGGCTGCGATCGATTCGGGCATGTCCCGACTATCGCGCCGACCTGCGCTTCGACGGGTCCTCCGGAAGTACCACCTGTGGTATGACATTGGACTCCGCCGGTCGCGGGGGGTCGGACCGGGTGCGTGACTTAGGCTCGATGCCATGCAGCGCATCATCGGAATAGAGGTCGAATACGGCATCTCGACCCCGACCGAGCCGTCGGCCAACCCGATCCTCACCTCGACCCAGGCGGTCCTGGCCTACGCCGCGGCGGAGGGCGTGCCGCGCGCCAAGCGCACGCGCTGGGACTACGAGGTGGAGTCGCCGCTGCGCGACGCCCGCGGATTCGACCTGAGCCGGATGAACGGTCCCGCGCCGGTGATCGACGCCGACGAGGTGGGCGCCGCGAACATGATCCTCACCAACGGCGCCCGGCTCTACGTGGACCATGCCCACCCGGAATACTCCGCGCCCGAGGTCACCGACCCGCTGGACGCGGTGATCTGGGACAAGGCGGGCGAGCGGGTGATGGAGGCCGCCGCGCGGCACGCCTCGAGCGTGCCGGGGGCCCCGCGGCTGCAGCTGTACAAGAACAACGTCGACGGCAAGGGCGCCTCGTACGGCACCCACGAGAACTACCTGATGAGCCGGGACACCCCGTTCAACCAGATCATCGTCGGGCTCACGCCGTTCTTCGTGTCCCGCCAGGTGGTGTGCGGCTCCGGCCGGGTCGGCATCGGCCAGTCCGGCGACCACGCGGGCTTCCAGCTGTCCCAGCGTTCGGACTACATCGAGGTCGAGGTCGGCCTGGAGACCACGCTCAAACGGGGCATCATCAACACCCGCGACGAGCCGCACGCCGATGCCGACAAGTACCGCAGGCTGCACGTCATCATCGGTGACGCCAACCTGGCCGAGATGTCCACCTACCTCAAGGTCGGCACCACCGCCTTGGTCCTCGACCTGATCGAAGCGGGCGAGGACCTGTCGGATCTGCAGCTGGCCCGCCCGGTCACCGCGGTGCACACCATCAGTCACGACCCCACGCTGCGGGCGACGGTCGCGCTCGCCGACGGCCGCGAGCTGACCGGTCTCGCGTTGCAGCGCGTCTACCTGGACCGGGTGATCAAGTTCGTCGACCGCACCGGCAACGACGACAAGCGGGTCCAGGACATCATCGAGAACTGGGCCATGGTCCTGGACCTGCTCGAACGCGATCCGATGGAGTGCGCGAACCTGCTCGACTGGCCGGCCAAGCTGCGCCTGCTCGAGGGCATGCGCAGCCGCGAGGGCCTCGGCTGGGCGGCCCCCAAGCTGCACCTTATGGATCTGCAGTACTCCGACGTGCGCCTGGACAAGGGGCTCTACAACCGCCTTGTCGCCCGTGGCTCGATGAAGCGGCTGGTCACCGAGCAGCAGGTCCTCGACGCCATGACCAACCCGCCCACCGACACCCGCGCCTACTTCCGCGGCGAATGCCTGCGCCGCTTCGGCGCCGACATCGCAGCGGCCAGCTGGGACTCGGTGATCTTCGACCTGGGCGGCGACTCCCTGGTCCGCATCCCCACCCTGGAACCCCGCCGCGGCACCAAAGCCCACGTCGGCAAACTCCTCGACGGCGTGACCACCGCCGCGGACCTGGTGGAGCAGCTGACGACATAGCCCACCTGCGTGAGACCAACACCGCCACACAAAATAGGCACACTGTCGGTGCTGGTAGGTAGTGTTGAGGGACGAGCACGGACAATGCTCATGATCGGGGCCGTGCTCACCATGGGTCCCGATCATGGTGAGGACAGAGGAGGTCGGCTGCCATGGCACAAGAGCAGACCAAGCGCGCCGGGGGTGGCGACGAGGACGAGGGCCCCGACGGTGTAGACGCCGCCGGTCAGGAGCGCCGCGAAAAGCTGGCGGAGGAAACCGACGACCTGCTCGACGAGATCGATGACGTGCTCGAGGAGAACGCCGAGGACTTCGTCCGCGCGTACGTGCAGAAAGGTGGCCAGTGACAGTCGGTGACCCCTCGCGTCTCCACCTGGGGTACGCCCTTTCTTCCTTCTCCGACTATCTCCGCATGCATGCTCCGGATCTTTTGCCCGGCAACAAGTTCGGACAGGGTGCCGCCGGAATCCCCGGCGGCACTTCCGCGAAGGAGATCGCTCCGCACGGCACCACCATCGTGGCGGTGAGTTATCGCGGCGGTGTGCTGATCGCCGGTGACCGCCGTGCCACGCAGGGGAACCTGCTGGCCAGCCGGGATATCGAGAAGGTCTACATCACCGACAGCTACTCCGCGGCGGGCATCGCAGGCACCGCGGGCATGGCGGTGGAGATGGTGCGGATCTTCGCGGTGGAGCTGGAGCACTACGAGAAGCTCGAGGGCGTGCCGCTGACCTTCGACGGCAAGGCCAACAAGCTGTCGAAGATGGTGCGCGAGAATCTGCCCGCGGCCCTGCAGGGTCTGGCGGTGGTGCCGATGCTGGTCGGCTACGACCTGGACGCCACCGATGCCGACAAGGCGGGCCGCATTGTTTCGTTCGATGTGGTGGGTGGACGCAGCGAGGAGCGATTCGGGTACGCCGCGGTCGGTTCCGGCTCGATGTTCGCGAAGTCCTCGCTGAAGAAGTTGTACGCCAAGGGAATCGATCAGGATCGCGCGTTGCGCATCGCTGTCGAGTCGCTGTTCGACGCGGCCGACGACGACACCGCGACGGGTGGCCCGGATCTGGTGCGCGGCATCTTCCCGACGGCGATCGTGATCGATGAGGAGGGTGCGGTCGAGGTGACCGAGTCGCGGCTGGCGGAGATCACCCGCGGCATCATCGCCGACCGCGAGGCCGCCGAAGAAGGGAGCGCCTGGTCATGACGTTGCCGTACTACGCGTCGGCCGAGCAGATCATGCGCGACAAGACCGAGCTCGCGCGCAAGGGCATCGCTCGGGGGCGCAGCGTCGTGGTCTTGACGTATGACAAGGGTGTGCTGTTCGTCGCGGAGAACCCGTCCGCGACGCTGCACAAGGTGAGTGAGCTCTACGACCGCATCGGGTTCGCCGCGGTCGGCAAGTACAACGAGTTCGAGAATCTGCGCAGGGGCGGCATCCTGCAGGCCGACATTCGCGGGTATCAGTACGACCGCCGCGATGTCACCGGCCGGGCGCTGGCCAATGCGTACGCGCAGACGCTCGGCACGATCTTCACCGATCAGCTCAAGCCGTACGAGGTGGAGATCTGTGTGGCGGAGGTGGGTTATCCGGAGCGGGCCGCGCAATCGGTGCTGTACCGGATCACCTTCGACGGATCGATCGTGGACGAGCGCGAGTTCGTGGTGATGGGCGGCACCACGGAGCCGATCGTCACCGCGCTGAAGTCGTCGTATCAGCCGGGTCTGGACCTGGCCTCCGCGGTCGGCGTCGCGGTGCGCGCGTTGCAGGCGGGTGTTCCGGAAGGCGCGGAGAAGGAGAAGCGGGTGCTGGGCGTGAGCTCGCTCGAGGTCGCGACCTTGGAGCAGGCGCGTCCGCGCCGGGCGTTCCGGCGGGTGCCCAACGCCACGCTGGAGCGTCTGCTGAGTCCGGCGGAGGCGGCGGAGAAGCCCGCGGTGGAGGAGACCGGCTCCGAGCCGGAGGATGAGAAACCGTCGGCGGAGGAGACTCCCTCAGCGGAGTGATCCGCCGGGGCCGACGAACTCGACGGCCCGCGAACGACGCTTGGTTCGCGGGCCGTATCGGCATGTCCGGGGCCGGGCCGAACTGTGCATCCTCCGGCGAAACCGGCGTTTCACCCGGGCAAATTCCGACAAAGCGGGCCAAATCGTTGTGAAGACGTATGCATACGGGTTGTTCGGTGCCCCACGCAAGACCTCGACTTGGCTGTAATGTCGATGGTGTGCAGCGACGAATTATGGGGATCGAGACCGAGTTCGGTGTGACATGCACCTTCCACGGTCACCGTCGACTGTCCCCCGACGAGGTGGCCCGGTATCTGTTCCGCCGGGTGGTGTCCTGGGGCCGTAGCTCGAACGTGTTCCTCCGCAACGGTGCCCGGCTCTACCTCGATGTCGGGTCGCATCCGGAGTACGCGACCGCGGAATGCGACAACTTGGCGCAATTGGTGACCCACGACCGTGCGGGCGAACGGGTCCTCGAAGAGTTGCTGATCGACGCCGAGCAGCGTCTGGCCGAAGAAGGCATCGGCGGCGACATCTATTTGTTCAAGAACAACACCGACTCGGCGGGCAACTCCTACGGCTGCCACGAGAACTTCCTGGTGGTGCGCGCGGGTGAGTTCTCCCGGATCTCCGACGTGCTGCTGCCGTTCCTGGTCACCCGGCAGCTGATCTGCGGCGCGGGCAAGGTGCTGCAGACGCCGAAGGCCGCCACGTTCTGCCTGTCGCAGCGCGCCGAGCACATCTGGGAGGGCGTCTCCTCGGCGACCACCCGCTCGCGGCCGATCATCAACACCCGCGACGAGCCGCACGCCGACGCGGAGAAGTACCGCCGCCTGCACGTGATCGTCGGCGACTCCAACATGTCCGAGACCACCACCATGCTCAAGGTCGGCACCGCCGCCTTGGTACTGGAGATGATCGAGGCGGGTGTCTCGTTCCGCGACTTCGCGCTGGACAATCCGATCCGCGCGATCCGCGAGGTGAGCCATGACCTGACCGGTCGGCGTCCGGTGCGCCTGGCAGGCGGTCGGCAGGCCAGCGCCCTCGACATCCAGCGCGAGTACTACGCCCGCGCCGTGGAGCATCTGCGCAATCGGGACCGCGATCCCCAGATCGATCAGGTGGTCGACCTGTGGGGCCGCACCCTGGACGCGGTCGAGGCGCAGGACTTCGCGAAGGTCGACACCGAGATCGACTGGGTGATCAAGCGCAAGCTGTTCCAGCGCTACCAGGACCGGTACGGCATGGAGCTGTCCGATCCCAAGATCGCCCAGCTGGATCTGGCCTATCACGACATCAAGCGCGGACGCGGCGTCTTCGACCTGCTGCAGCGCAAGGGGCTGGCCAAGCGGGTCACCGAGGACGAGGCCGTGGACGCCGCGGTCGACACCCCGCCGCAGACCACCAGGGCCAAGCTGCGCGGTGACTTCATCACCGCGGCCCAGGAGGCGGGCCGCGACTTCACCGTCGACTGGGTGCACCTGAAGCTGAACGACCAGGCGCAGCGCACCGTGCTGTGCAAGGACCCGTTCCGCTCGGTCGACGAGCGCGTAGATCGCCTGATCGCGTCTATGTGATTTGCCGCGCTGTGTCGGTTTTTCCGGCGCGTGCGGCGCTGGGTGTTCGCGGCCCATTGGTGGCCGCGAACGTAATAGGCTCGGTCTCGCTTCGCTCGAAACCGGCCTGCGGGCATGATCGAGGCATGATCATCGCCTTCTCCGTCACACCGCTCGGGACCGGCGTCGACGTCGGGCGCGCCGTCGCCGAGGCGGTCCGCGTAGTGCGCGCCAGTGGACTGCCCAATCGCACCGACGCCATGTTCACCACCGTCGAGGGCGAATGGGATGAGGTGATGGACGTGGTGAAACAGGCGGCCGACGCCATCCTGGCCGTCGCTCCACGTTGCAGCCTGGTGCTGAAGGCCGACATCCGTCCCGGCGTGACGGACGCGATGACCGCCAAGGTGGAGAAGGTCGAGCGCTACTTGTCGGAAGACTGATGGCCCGGGCATTTTCGGCCACACCGACAAAGTGGTACCTGCGCGCGGCTCGTTCGTAAGCGCGAATGCCGAGGTCAGTACGTTGCTCGCCGACGCGCCCAGCGCATCACAACCACAGGTTTCGAGCGAAGCGAGACCGAGCCGCGAACACGCCGCTACGAAGTAGCGGCCGAACCAACACAGACCGGCTGCGCAGATTACCCTCTATCGGGTGGCGATATCCAAGGTCGAGCGGCTGATGAATCTGGTCATCGCGCTGCTGTCGACCCGGCAGTTCCTGACCGCCGAGCGGATCCGGGTGAGCGTGGCCGGATACGAGGACTCCGCCAGCGACGAAGCGTTCAGCCGGATGTTCGAGCGGGACAAGAACGAACTGCGTGATCTGGGGATTCCACTGGAAGTCGGTCCGGTGAGCCGGTACTCGACGGTGGAGGGCTACCGGATCAACCGCGACGCCTACGAGCTACCCGACATCGATCTGAGCGATCAGGAGGCCGCCGCCGTCGCGGTGGCGGTGCAGATGTGGGAATCGCCGGAACTCGCCGCGGCCGCGGAGGGGGCGTTGCTCAAACTGCGCGCGGCGGGCATCCACGTGGAAACCGACGCCGCCGTGGCGTCCGTGCCCGCGGTTCCGGCCCGCGCTCGGGGCTCCGAACCCGTGCTCGGCAAACTCCTCGCCGCGATCGACGGGGGCCAGGCGGTGCGGTTCGAGCACCGCGGCGCGATCAACGCCCCCTATCTCATGCGCGACGTCGAACCGTGGGGCGTCGTCACCCATCACGGCCGCTGGTACCTGGTCGGGCACGACCGGGACCGGGACGCGGTGCGCAGTTTCCGGCTGTCCCGCATCGGCGACGATGTGACCGCGTATGGCCCGCGCAACGCCGTCCACAAGCCGGAGGGCGTCGACCTGCGCGCCATCGTCGACCAGGTCACCAGCACCGCACCGGTCAGCGGCTCGGCGACGGTGTGGGTGGCCGAAGGGCGCGGGCGGGAGATCCGCAGGCTCGGCCAGGTGACCGGTGAGCGCGTCGTCGGCGGCCGTACGGGCGCCGTCGTCGAGCTTCCGGTGCGATCCCGCGATTGGCTGGCCCGGCTGATCACCGGCCTGGGCCCGGACGCCGTGGTGCTCGCCCCCGAGTCGCTGCGTGCCGATGTCATCGCGCGACTGCGTTCGGTGTTCGACCGCACGGAGGTGCGGGCATGAGCTCGCGGCTCTCGGTCCGGCTGTCCCGGCTGCTGAACATGATCCCGTACTTCATCGCCCACCCGGGCATCAGCGCGGCCGAGGCCGCCGCCGACCTGGGCGTGACCACCAAACAGTTGATGAGCGACCTCAATCAGCTGTGGATGTGCGGGCTTCCCGGGTACGGTCCGGGCGACCTGATCGACTTGTCGTTCTCCGAGGAGAGCATCGAGGTCACCTTCTCCGCGGGCATCGACCGTCCGTTGCGGTTGACCTCCACCGAGGCGACCGCGTTGCTGGTCGCGCTGCGCTCGATCGTCGACATGCCCGGCATGGTGGACCCGACGGCGGCCCACGCGGCCATCGCGAAGATCGAAGCGGCGATCGCGGGCGGTGCGGAACTCGCGGAGAACGGGCGCTCTCGAACCCCGCCGCCGGAGGCACCCGCGGTGGCCGCCGTGCGGTCGGCGCTGGCGCTCGGCCGGGCGCTGCGGTTGGTGTACTACTCCGCCAGTCGCGACGTGGTGTCCGAACGCATCGTCGACCCGATCCGCATCGTCCTCGTGGACGACAACAGCTACCTGCAAGCGTGGTGCAGGCAGGCCGAGGGGGTGCGGCTGTTCCGCTTCGACCGGATCGAGGCCGCCACCGAGCTGGACGAGCTCGCCCGGCCGCCCGTGCATGCCACCGACGTGACGGCGGGCCTGGACCTGTTCCAGGACGATCCCGCGGTCGCCCTGGCGCGCTTGCGGATTCACGCCGATTACGCTTGGGTGCTGGATCAGTACCCGATGCATCGGCTGGCGGTGCATCCCGACGGCAGCCTGGAGGCGACCATGCGGTTCGCCACGCTGGACTGGATGGCCCGCCTGCTGCTCGGTTTCGGGGCGGGTGTCACCGTCCTCGGCCCGCCGGAGTTGGTGGCGGCGGTGCGCGAGCGGTCGAACGCCGCGCTGGCCGCCTACGAGGAAGCCGGATACCTGGAGGCCAGATGAGGAAGGCAGAGGCCCTACCGGCATGAACAGTCGTGTGCTGGTGGTAGGCGCGGGCAGCATCGGCAACTTCGTCGGCGGCAAGCTCGGTGTAGCGGGGGCGGAGGTCACCCTGGTCGGCCGCAGGCGCGTGCTCGACGAGCTCGGCGCGTCCGGGCTCCGGCTCACCGACCTCGACGGCGGTGACGACGCGTTACCGCCGGATCGATTCCACCGCGCCACCGAACCGGATGACGTCGGCTCGGCGGACCTGGTGCTGGTCACGGTGAAATCGGCGGCGACGGCGGAGGCGGTGCGCGACCTCGCGGGCAAGATCCGGCCGGGCACCGTCGTGCTCAGCCTGCAGAACGGCATCGGCAACGACTCGGTGATCCGGGAGATCCTGCCGCACTGCGTGGTCCTGGCCGGAATGGTGATGTTCAACGTCGTGCACCACCCCGGCGGCCGTTTCCATCGCGGCACCGAGGGCGGTCTCGCGGTACAGGACGATCCGGCTCTGGCGCCGTTCCTGGACGTATTCGAGCGAGCGGGGCTCGGCCTGCGCCGGTATCCCGACCTGCGGCCGGTGCAGTGGGCGAAGCTGCTGCTGAACCTGAACAACCCGGTCAACGCGCTGTCGGGGCGCCCGCTGCGGGAAGAACTCGCCGACCGGGACTACCGCCGTTGCCTCGCGCTCACCCAGCGCGAAGCGCTCGAGGTGATGAACAAGGCGCGAATTCGCCCCGCCCGGCTGACCCCGCTGCCGCCCCGGGTGATGGCCGCGCTGCTGACCGTTCCCGACGGCCTCTTCCGGCGGGTAGCCGGGCAGGTGCTGGCCATCGATCCGATGGCGCGTTCGTCCATGGCGGACGACCTGGAGCTGGGCCGTACCACCGAAATATCCTGGCTGTGCGGGGAAATCGTCGAACTGGGCGCGATGGTCGGGATGCCGACGCCGGTGAATCAGCGGCTGATCGAATTGATCGTCGCGGCCGAGCAGGGCGGCAGGCGCGCGTGGACCGGACGGGAGCTGCTCGGCCAGCTGCGGGCCGCAGCGGCGGGCGCCGTGCCCGAACGCAGGGCGAACGAGCAGTGACGGCGGCGTTCGCGCACGTCACCCTCCGGTAGCATCGAAACATCACAGTCTTGGGAGGTAGATCATGGGCAGTCTGAGCATCTGGCACTGGCTGATCATTGCGGTGGTCTTCGTGATGTTCTTCGGCGCGAAGCGGATGCCCGACGCGGCCCGCAGTTTGGGCCGATCGTTGCGCATCTTCAAGAGCGAAGTCAGTCAGATGCAGAACGAGAGCAACGCGCCCACCAGCGGCGCGCAGGCTCAGCAGCCCGCACCGCAGTTGCCCGCCGCGCAGCAGCCGACGCCGCAGGCCACCGAGCCCCGCACCGAGCAGAAATCGGTCTGAGCGGAGCCGCTCGCGCCGGAGTGAGGAAGAACTCACTCCGGACTCAGTGCTGTTGCCGAGCCGTGCGAGGCACGTGAACCCAGGGGCGATCACCAACCATGCGAATCCCGTTCGATCCGCGGCGCAGTAAGCGCAGGACCAATCCCGACGGCACCATGTCGTTGGTCGAGCATCTGCAGGAGCTGCGTTACCGGTTGCTCGTGTCGATCGCCGCGGTGATCGCGACGACCGTGCTCGGGTTCCTGTGGTACGGGCACGGGTTCCTCGGGATCGAGAGCCTCGGTGAGATCCTGCGCGGGCCGTATTGCTCGCTGCCCTCCTCGGCCCGTGCGTCGCTGACCCCGGACGGCGAGTGCCGTCTGCTGGCCACCGCGCCGTTCGAGCAGTTCACGCTGCGGTTGAAGGTCGGCCTGACCGCAGGCGTGGTGCTGGCGGCGCCGATCTGGCTGTACCAGTTGTGGGCGTTCATCACCCCCGGGCTGTACGCGAAGGAGCGCAAGTACGCGGTCGGGTTCGTCTCCTCGGGCACGGTGTTGTTCGCCGCCGGCGCGGTGCTGGCCTACGTGGTGATCGCGCACGCGTTGAGCTTCTTGCTGACCATCGGCGACAACGTGCAGATCACGGCGTTGAGCGGGTCGCAATATTTCTCGTTCATCATCCAGTTGCTGATCATCTTCGGGGTCAGTTTCGAGACGCCGTTGCTGATCGTCGGGTTGAACCTGGTCGGCGTGCTGACCTACGAGCGCCTGAAGGCGTGGCGGCGGGGGATCACCTTCGGGTTGTTCGTCTTCGCGGCGATCGTGACTCCGCAGGATCCCTTCTCGATGCTGGCGCTGGCCTTGGCGTTGACGGTGTTGTTCGAGGTGGCGATCCAGTTCTCCCGGGTCAACGACCTGCGCCGGGCGCGCAAGGAGCGCGAGGGCTGGGGTGCGCTGTCGGACGAGGAGGCATCCGAACTCGGCGCCCCGTCACCGATCGATCCGGCCGGGTCGATCGGTACGCCAGCGGAGAAATCCGCACGACCGGTGTCGGACTACTCCGATACGCTCTGACGAGTGACAGTTGACCGGTCGCAGACGGGCGAGTTGACCGCATTTTCCGCCGAGCTGAAGTTCCGGCTGGATCCGTTTCAGCGCGAAGCCTGTGCGGCGCTCGAAGAAGGCCACAGCGTACTCGTCTGTGCCCCCACCGGCGCGGGAAAGACGGTCGTCGGTGAGTTCGCCGTTCACCTGGCGCTGGCGGCGGGCGGGAAGTGCTTCTACACCACACCCATCAAGGCGCTGTCGAACCAGAAGTTCGCCGACCTCACCGATCGCTACGGCCGCGACCAGGTCGGACTGCTGACCGGCGACCAATCGATCAATCCCGACGCGCCGGTGGTTGTGATGACCACCGAGGTGCTGCGCAACATGCTCTACGCCTCCTCGGACGCGCTGCGTGGGCTGTCCTATGTCGTGATGGACGAGGTGCACTACCTCGCCGACCGGTTCCGCGGCGCGGTGTGGGAGGAGGTCATCCTGCACCTGTCCCCGGACGTGCGGCTGGTCAGCCTTTCGGCCACGGTGAGCAACGCCGAGGAGTTCGGCGCCTGGATGGAGACCGTGCGCGGCGACACCGCGGTGGTGGTCGACGAGACAAGGCCGGTTCCGCTGTGGCAGCACGTCATGGTGGGACGGCGGATGTTCGACCTGTTCGACACCAAATCCACCGAGCAGAAGGTGCTCGTCGACGAAGACCTGGTGCGGTTCATCCGCCACCGTGAGGCGGCCGATCGGATGAACAGCTGGGGCGCCCCGCGCAACGGCCGCGGTGGCCCGCGCCGGGATTTCCGCCCGCTGCCCCGGCCGGAGGTGCTCGCCAAGCTGGACGAAGAGGGCTTGCTGCCCGCGATCACGTTCATCTTCAGCCGGGCGGGATGCGACGGCGCGCTCGCCCAGTGCCTGCGCTCGCGGCTGGATCTGAGCCGTCCGGAGGAGCGCGACGAGGTCGACGCGATCATCGACAAGCACACCGGCGATCTGCCCAAGGCCGATCTGGAGGTGCTCGGCTACTGGGAGTGGCGCGAGGCGCTGCACCGCGGCCTCGCCGCGCATCACGCCGGGATGCTGCCCGCGTTCCGGCACACCGTCGAAGAGCTGTTCGTCAACGGGCTGGTGCGTGCCGTCTTCGCCACCGAGACGCTGGCGCTCGGCATCAACATGCCCGCCCGCACGGTGGTGCTGGAACGGCTGGTCAAGTTCAACGGCGAGTCGCACGCCGAGCTCACACCCGGGGAGTACACCCAGCTGACCGGGCGTGCGGGGCGGCGCGGCATCGACGTCGAAGGCCACGCGGTGGTGTTGTGGCAGCCCGAGGTGGACACCAGCGCGGTCGCAGGCCTGGCCTCGACGCGCACCTATCCGCTGCGCAGCTCGTTCCGGCCGGGCTACAACATGTCGATCAACCTCATCGATCGGATGGGTGCCGACGAGTCGCGCGCCCTGCTGGAGCGATCGTTCGCCCAGTTCCAGGCGGATCGGTCGGTGGTCGGGCTGGTGCGCGGCATCGAGCGCAACGAGGGGGCGCTGCGCAAATTGCGCGACCAGCTCGGCGGTGCCGAAGGCGGGTTCCTCGAGTACCTGTCGCTGCGCGAGCGGATCAAGCAGCGCGAGCGGCAGTTGGCCCAGCAGAGCCGTGCCGACCGGCGAGGCGCCGCCGTGGACGCGCTCGGCGCGCTGCGGCGCGGTGACGTGGTGGCGATTCCGTCCGGCCGCCGCGCCGGGCTCGCGGTGATCCTGGAGCCGGACGCGACGCCGGGCGATCCGCGGCCGCTGGTGCTCACCGAGGACAAGTGGGCCGGACGAGTTTCGGTCGCCGACTTCCCGGTGCCCGCCGAGGCGCTCGGGCACATGCGGCTGCCGCGCCGGGTGGATCACCGCACCGCGCGCATCCGCCGCGACCTGGCCTCCGCGCTGCGCAGCACGGGAATCTCGGTGCCGGGCAGGCCACGTCGCGGCAGGCAGTCCGCCGCGGCCGACGACCGGGAACTGGCCACCTTGCGCCGGAGCCTGCGCGCCCATCCGGCGCACTCCCGGCCCGATCGCGAGCAACTGGCCCGGATCGGCGAGCGCTACAACCGGTTGCAGCGCGAAACGGAGGCGATGCGCCAGAAAGTTGCCGCGACCACCAATTCGCTGGCGCGCACGTTCGATCGGATCCTCGGTCTGCTGGAGGAACGTGGATTCGTGCACGAGAGCGAGGTGACCGCGGACGGTCGCCGGTTGGCGCGCATCTACGCGGAAAGCGATCTGCTGGTAGCCGAATGCCTCAGGAAGGGGTTGTGGCGCGGTCTCGGCCCGGCCGAGCTGGCCGGTGTGGTCTCGATCCTGGTGTACGAATCCCGCCAGGAGGGCGGCTATCTCGGCGCGACCGGACCGACGGCTCCGATCCGGCGCGCGGTAGGCGCGACCATCGGCGTCTGGTCCGAGCTGCGCTCCGACGAAGCGCGACACAAGCTGCCGCCGACCAGGGAACCCGATCTCGGTTTCGTCGACGGCATCTACAAATGGGCGCGCGGCGACGGGTTGGCCGAGTCGTTGCTCGCCAGCGGCGACCAAGGCGCGCCGCTGTCGGCCGGTGACTTCGTGCGCTGGTGCAGGCAGGTGATCGATCTACTCGATCAGATCTACGGCACCGCTGACGATCTCGAGGTCGCCGCCACCGCGGCGAAGGCGGTGCGGGCGATCCGGCGGGGCGTCGTGGCGGTGGACGCCGCCTGAGCGGTGTCAGCGCCGGGCGCGCGGCGGGCGGCAATATCAACACGGCGGATTCGATTGTGATTTGATTTCTTTCGCGTACCGACCGTGGCGGAGTAGTCGTGTCATGCGACGAGGCCCACGCGGGGGGCTACCGTGTGTACAACGATGCGAGTGGAGGCAAGCAAATGAGCGGCCCTTACGGACCGAACGACCCCGGGGAGGGACGCAACGATCCCACCCAGCAGTGGGGTGGACAGCAGGCGCCGGGCGGGGCCGGTCCCACGCAGCAGTGGAGCGGTCAGCCGCAGACCCCGGCCTCGGCGCAGCCGACCCAGCATTGGGGTGAGCAGCAACCTCAACAGCAGCAATGGGGGCAACCCCAGCAGCAGTGGAGTCAGCAACCGCAGCAGCCGCAGTGGGGCCAGCAGCCCGCTCAGGGCCAGCAGCCGCAGTGGGGCCAACCGCAGCAGCAGGACTGGGGCCAGCAGGGGCAGCAGCCGCAGTGGGGGCAGCCGCAGCAGCAGTGGGGCGCTCCCGGACAGCAGCCTCCGCAGCAGGGCGGCAAGAACAAAGGCCTGATCATCGGGCTGTCGGTGCTCGGTGTCGCGGTGGTCGGCGCGATCGTCGCGCTCGTGCTCGTGTTGACCGCCAAGGACCAGCTGGACCAGGCCGCCGTGCAGGACGGCGTGAAGAAGGTGTTGTCGGATTCCTACGGCATCCAGGACATCAGCGACGTCTCCTGCCCCTCCGGCCAGGAAGTCAAGGTCGACGCCACCTTCGAATGCAGCGTGAAGGTCAGCGGCGAGGCCAAGAAGGTGAGCATCAAGATCACCAAGGACGACGGCACGTACGAGGTCGGTCGCCCCAGCTGAGCTGTGTTTGATTCTCCAGCGCCCGCGGCGCCGGGTTTTCGCGGCCCTCTGATGGCTCGCGTTTGCGCGAGCCGGGCCGCGGACGGCGGATGCTCGGTCTCGCTTCGCTCGGAACCTGTGGCGGAGGTGAGCTGGGAGTGTCAGGCCGCACGCGGACCTCGGCGTTTGCTTTCGCCACTGGAGGGAAGCCCTACCGGCGATTTGTGGCGGACCTCAGGGTGGTTTCGGCGACCGTGATGCAGACGGGGTGAGCCGGAGTGGTCGCGTGCAACTGTCGCCGATGGCTCCGGATGGCTCCGTAGCGGACACCGATGCTGGTCGGGGCTGGTGTCAGAGCGGATGCCGCTCTCGGTTCGGCAGCCGCGAGTCCGAACGTGGCGTGCTCGGTTCCGCATCGAATGGCTCTTCGCGACGGGTGCGACGGCTTCGCCCTCCGGGTCAGGCGGTGCGGGTGGCGAGTGCCGTGATCAGGCGGGTGACCGGGCTTTCGGCGTTGTAGGCGGTGGCGAGGGCGTGTAGGCGGGCCGGGTCGGCCGGTTCGGCGGGGAGGACGTCGTCGCGGGACAGGGCTACCTCGGCGTCGCAGACCACCCGCACGACCGGCGCGGCGGCCTTCAAGTAGTCCTCGGCGGCGCGCAGCCGGGCACGCACGCCTTGCGACAGGTCGGCGCCGGGATCCTCGACGGCCGCGACGAGGGCGTCCAGGGAGCCGAAACGGGAGATCAAGGTGGCCGCGGATTTCTCGCCGATGCCCGCCACTCCGGGCAATCCGTCCGAGGCGTCGCCGCGCAGCGTCGCCATGTCGGCATAGGCCGGGCCGGCGTTCCGCTGCGGCACACCGTACTTCGCCGACACCTCGGCCGGGCCGAACAATTCCGCCTTGGCCAGCCCCCGTCCGGCGTAGAAGACCCGTACCGGGGGCGCGGGCTCGTCCCGGACGAGTTGCAGCAAGTCACGATCGCCGCTGACCACGACCACCTCGTCGGTGCGCTCACGAGTCGCCAAGGTGCCCAGCACGTCGTCGGCTTCCAAGCCCTCCGCCCCGCCGGTCGCGATCCCCGCGGCGTCGAGCACCTCGAGGATCATCTCGACCTGCGGGGTGAGCCGGTCGGGAACGGTCTCGGCGCCAGGTGCGGCATCGGGCGATGTGTCCAGCCGGTGTGCCTTGTAGGACGGGACCAGCTCGACTCGATACGCCGGGCGCCAGTCCAGATCCAGACACACCACCACTCGGCTCGGGGCGAACCGGGTGATCAGCGACGCCACCATGTCGGTGAAACCACGCAGCGCGTTCACCGACCGGCCGTCGGGTGCGGTGATCTTGTCGGGGATGGCGTGGAAGGCGCGGAACCACAGACTGGCTCCGTCCAACAGCAGCAGGGGCCCACCGGAAGCAGAGGTCACGGGCTGAGGCTACTCGGTCGCGGCGACACCGCCTCGGCGAAGTTCGGCGTTCGCCGGGCCCGCCCGGCGGGTAACGTCGGACGAATGAGCTCGCATACGGATTCGAGGTTCGCGGCGGACGTCTACGGTGCACGGCTGGAGCGGGCGGTGGGGCTGATGCGGGCCGCCCACCTCGATGCCCTGTTGATCACTCCCGGCCCCGACCTGCGCTACCTGATCGGCTCGGCGGCCGAGTCGTTCGAGCGGCTGACCTGCCTGGTGATCCCCGCGGACGGTGCGACGCCGTCGGTCGTGATCCCGAAACTGGAGCTGGCGTCGCTGGAGGGCTCCGCGGCGGGCGAACTGGGTCTGCAAGTGCTGGACTGGGTCGACGGCACCAACCCGTACGCGCTGGTGAAGTCCGCGCTGCATGTGGGTTCCCGGGTGGCCGTGGCCGATGTCATGCCCGCACTGCATCTGCTGCCGCTGGCCGAGTCGTTCACCGGTCTGCCGGTGTCCGCCACTCCCGTCCTGCGCGAACTGCGCATGATCAAGGACCCCGCCGAGGTGGACGCGCTGCGCCGTGCGGGTGCGGCGATCGACCGGGTGCACGCGCGAATGGGCGAGTTCTTGCAGGTGGGGCGCACCGAGGCGGAGGTCGGCCGCGATATCGAGGCCGCGATCGTGGCCGAGGGGCACACCGAGGCGGCGTTCGTCATCGTCGGCAGCGGTCCGCACGGGGCGGACCCGCATCACGGCGTGTCCGAGCGCCGGATCGAGGCAGGCGATGTGGTGGTCGTCGACATCGGCGGCCCGGTCGAACCGGGCTATTACTCCGATTCCACCCGGACCTACGTCCTGGGCGAGCCCGATCCGGAGGTCGCCGCCCGCTTCGCCGAGCTGGAACGCGCGCAGGCCGCGGCGGTCGCGGCCGTCCGCCCGGGCGTCACCGCGGCCGCGGTGGACGACGCGGCGCGAAACCCCTTGACCGAAGCCGGTTTCGGGCCCGCATTCGTGCACCGCACCGGACACGGCATCGGCCTGTCGGTGCACGAGGAGCCCTATATCGTCGCGGGCAACGACCTCGTCCTGCAGCCCGGCATGGCATTCAGCGTGGAGCCCGGCATCTACTTCCGCGGCGAGTGGGGCGCGCGCATCGAGGACATCGTGATCGTCACCGACGAAGGCGGTGAATCCCTGAACAAGCGGCCGCACGGCCTGACGGTGCTGTGATCGACGGCTGACGGCGGCGAGGAAGGCGTCCGGCGGAGGCGCTAAGCGCTCGCGCCGTTCCCGCCCGCCGCGCCATCCCCGGCCGTTGCGACCAGCGTGCTGCTGGACAGGACGCGCCGGACCTGGATGGCGATCACCACGCGGGTCGGGTTCTCCCGGGGCACGCGATAACGACCCGCGTACCGCTCGACTGCCTCGGCCACCTCGTCGGGTGCCTCGAGCACGGTGGCCGGGCCCTCCAGCGTGAGCCACCGGATGCCGTCGACCTGGCTGACCGCCGCGTAGCCGGAGCGGCGCACGTTGCGTACCTTCACCGACCCGTCGTTGGTGATCACGCGCGCGATCCCGGCCTCTTGGTCCCAGGTGAATCCCACCGCCACGACATGGGGCGTTCCGTCCGCGCGCAAGGTCGTCAGCGTGGCGAGGTGCCGTTCGGCGACGAACTCGAGGGCGGCGGGCGAGAGCTCAGCAGTACTCGTCGGCATCCCCCGACCGTAGCCGTCGGCGCCCGTCCCCGCCGCACCAGCCCGAACCGCGCCGGTGCGCGATGACGAGCCGCGCCCGTGTCGATGACAGACTGAGGCGCATGGGAACGCGTGGTTTGTCCGACGGGACCGTGCTGCTGCTGGGCGGGCGGAGCGAGATCGGACTCGAGGTGGCGCGACGGCTGGCGCCGGGACGAGCGGTGGTTCTGGCGGCCCGGCGCAGCGGCGAATTGGACGCGCAGCGCGCGGCGATCACGGCGGCGGGCGCGAGTGAGGTGCACACCGTCGAATTCGACGCCGACGACATGGCGAGTCATCCGGCGTTGCTGGAGAAGATCGCCGCCGAGCACGGGCCGATCGGGATCGCGGTGCTCGCCTTCGGTGTGCTCGGCGATCAACAGCGCGCCGAGCGAGATCCCGCCCACGCGGCGGCGATCCTGCATACCGACTTCGTCGCCCAAGCGGGCGTTCTCACCACGGTGGCGAATCTGTTGCGGGCGCGAGGGGCGGGACAGATCGTCGTGTTCAGCTCGGTCGCCGGCGTGCGGGTCCGGCGGGCGAACTACGTCTACGGTTCGGCCAAAGCGGGACTCGACGGATTCGCCTCCGGTCTCGCGGACGCCCTGCACGGCAGCGGCGTGCGGTTGCTGCTGGTGCGTCCCGGGTTCGTGATCGGGCGGATGACCGAGGGAATGTCCCCGGCGCCGTTCTCCAGCACGCCGGATCAGGTTGCCGACGCGGTGGTGAAGGGTCTGCGCCGGGGCGCGAGCCGAGTCTGGGTGCCCGGAATCCTGCGACCGGTGTTCTTCGCGATGCGACTGCTGCCACAACCGATCTGGCGCCGGATGCCCCGATGAGCGCCGCGCCCGGGTCGTGGGCAGGAACACCGGTCACGGTCGTCGGAATCGGTGCCGACGGCTGGGACGGCCTCGGTCGCGCCGCGCGGGAGGCCGTCGATGACGCCGAAGTCCTGTTCGGTTCCGTGCGCCAGCTCGCGCTCGTGCCACCCACCGTGGCGGCGCACCGGGTGACGTGGCCGTCGCCCCTGCTGCCCGCGCTGCCCGGCCTGCTCGAACGGCACGGCGGGGCGCGGTTGTGCGTCCTGGCCAGCGGCGATCCGATGTTCTACGGAATCGGCGTCACCTTGGCTCGATTGCTGGGCGCGCAGGCGCTGCGGGTGCTGCCGCAACCGTCTTCCGCCTCCCTGGCCTGCGCCCGCCTGGGCTGGCCGCTGGCCGAAACACCGGTGGTCAGCGTGGTCGGGCGTCCGTTGGCTACGGTGCTGCCCGAGCTGGCCGACGGCAGGCGGCTGCTGGTGCTCAGCGCCGACGAGCACACACCGCGGGATCTGGCGCGACTGCTCGGGGGCCACGGTTTCGGCGGTTCGGAGCTGACGGTACTCGAGCAACTGGGCGGTTCCGCCGAACGGCGCCGCGCCGGAATCGCGCAGCAGTGGGAACACCCGCCGGGCGACCCGCTGAACGTCGTGGCGATCACCTGCTCGGCCGACCCGGACCGGCTGCGCGCCACCCGCCTGCCCGGACTGCCGGACGAATTGTTCGGCGGCGATGGCCAGCTCACCAAGCAAGAGGTCCGCGCGCTGACGCTGGCGGCGCTGGCGCCCGCGCCTGGAGAATTGCTGTGGGATGTGGGCGGCGGTTCGGGCAGTATCGCCATCGAATGGTGCCGGGCGCATGCGGGGAACCGGGCCGTCGCGTTCGAGCGGCTCGAGCGCAGGCGACGCCAGATCGCCGACAATGCCGCGGTTCTGGGCGTGCCGCACATCCAAGTGCGCGGCGAAGTGCGTGGCGAACTGGCCGCCGATACCGGAATCGCCGCGCCCGACGCGATTTTCGTCGGTGGTGGCCTGACCCAGGACGGCGTGCTGGAGACATGCTGGACGCAATTGCGTCAGGGCGGCAGGCTCGTCGCGAACGCGGTCACGGCGGAATCGGAATCGTTGCTGCTCAGCTGGTCGAACGCCCAGGGCGGCATATTACGGAAGTTCCAGATCTATCGCGGGGAACCACTGGGCTCCTTCACCACCTGGCGTCCGCAGCTTCCGGTCACACAGTGGTCGGTGGTGAAAACCGCGCGAGCCTTCCCCGCGGAGGCGTGAACACGTTACCGGTCACGCGGTAGGGTCGGGGCCGAGTTCCGATCATTGACCGGAAATCCGATTCCTGTTGGGGAGATAGATGAGATACAAGAAGTTCGCCGCTACCGCATTGCTGGCTGTCGCCGCTACCGGAGTCGCCGCCGGCACTTCCTATGCCGCCCCGGTGCCGCCCGCGGTGCAGGACCAGGCCGCTGCGGCGCCCACCGTCACCGGCAGCGATCAGGGCGTCGGTTACGCGCTGCAACTCGCCGACGCGGGCAAGTCGGTGGTCACCAGCGTGACCGGGGGCGCGTTCAGCGTCGACACCGACAACCGGGCGGTCACGCTGAAGAACTCCGCTGGCGAGACCGTCACCACCATTCCGCTCACCGCGACGGCCAAGGGCCAGGAGGTCCGGATCGCCGCGGCAGTCGCCGACGAGGGCAGGCAGCTCACGCTGACGCCGCAGGTCGCGCCGACCGCGAACGCGCCGGTCGCCGCCGAGTTCATCGGCGCGCAGGAGTGGTTCTTCGCCGAACTGCAGCGCGCCTCGCTCGGCGCTCTGGTCGGTGGCCTGATCGGCGCCGCCATCGGCATCGTGTTCTTCGGTGTCGGCATCCTGCCGGGCGCGGTGCTCGGCGCGCTGATCGGTCTGGCCGTCGCGGGCGGGCCGTCGCTGCTGAACGCGGGTATCGCCTACTTCAGCGGTCAGCCCTGAGAGTTCTGATTCTGGGCGGCACCCGGGAAGCGCGGGAGCTGGCCCACATCGCCTCCGGCGAGCGAGGATTCGAGATCGTGTCCTCGCTCGCCGGTCGTGTGCGCGCACCCTTGCTGCCCGAGGGCCAGGTCCGCGTCGGCGGCTTCGGGGGCGCCGAAGGACTGCGCGCCTGGCTCGCGGCCAACGACGTGGCCGCGATGGTCGACGCCACTCATCCGTTCGCGGCCGCCATCAGCGCCAACGCGGCAGTCGCCGCGCGAGTTTCGGGTGTGCCGCTGGTGCACCTGCGCCGGCCCAGGTGGGTCGAGCAGGCAGGAGACCGCTGGACGCGCGTACCCGATCTCTCCGCGGCCGCGACAGCGGTCGGCACGTTCGGCGAGCGCGTGTTCCTGACCATCGGCAGACAAGGCGTCGAGGCGTTCGCGGGACTCGACCGGCCCTGGTTCCTGATTCGCGCCATCGACCCGCCGGAGGGCGCGCTGCCGCCGCGGCACGAATTGCTGCTCGCCCGTGGGCCGTTCGCGGTGCAGGACGAAGCGCGGCTGCTCGCGGAGTATCGGATCGACGCGCTCGTCACGAAGGACAGCGGCGGGGAGCAAACCGAGGCCAAACTCGCCGCCGCCCGCGCCGCGGGCATCCCGGTGGTCGTGGTGGACCGCCCGCCGCTGCCCGAAGGCGCGCGGATCGTGGAATCCTCTGCGCAAGCGCTGCATTGGCTGCGCGCCCGGCGAACCCGGCGCGGCTGAGACGTTCCGGCTCGCGACGAGCCGGAGAGATCAGCCGCCGAGAATTTCCGGCAGATGATCGAACCAATCCAGCACCGTGCGCTCGTAGCGAATCCCGAAATCCAAGGTGGCGCGGGCGAATGCGGTCTTACCTTCCGGGTCTTCGGCGAGATACCGGGTGAGCCGGGCCTGATGGATCTCCCGGTTGGCGGCGATGATGCCGTCGAGCCGATCGCGATCGAGATGCTCGCCGAAGGAGAGCGTGAGCAGCAACGGTACCCGGATGGTTTCCCCGCCGGGATCGCGGACGACCCACTCCAGGAACGCTTCCCGGCCCGCGTCGGTGATGTGGTAGGGGGTGCGCTCCCTGGCGCCGGTCTCGCCCTTCTCGACGAGTCCCGCCGCGTCCATGGTGGCGAGTTCCCGGTAGACCTGGCTCTGTGTGATGGTCCAGAAGTCGCCGATGCGCTCCTGGGCCTCGGTCACCAGATCCCATCCCGACATCGCGCCTTCGTGCAGAAATCCGAGCAACGATGCCGCCGTCGAGTTCAGTGGCTTGCGCTTGGTCGCGGTGTTGGTCAACGACTGCATCCCTTCGCTCTCAACATTCCATAATGGAATGTTACCGGAACGGGGTGGGTCAGGCGTCGCCGGTCAGCTTGTCGAGCCGGGCGAGCACCTGCGCCATTCCCTGCTCCAGCCGTGCCTGTCCTTGTTCGAGCTGCGCCTGGCCGCGAGCGAGCGCGGCCTGGCCCTGTTCCAGACGGACCTGTCCTTGTTCGAGCACGGTCACCTTGCGGTTGAGTTCGCCCACATTCTCGCGCAGGTCTCCGACGTCCTGGCGCAGCTCGCCGACGGCTTCGCCGAGGGTTTCCGCGCGCCGGTCGACCCGGCCGATGCCGTCGAGCGCCTTCCTGGTCAGCGCCGCGAGTTCGTTGAGGACCTCGCCCTGTTCGTCGAGTGCCTGTTCGCTCGCGGTGGCCCTGGCCTCCAAGGCTCGGGCGCGCAGCGTCAGCTCCGACAGTGTCGCGGCCAAGGTCCCTCCGATCTGCTTCGGTGCGTCAGGCGATACTACGCGTCGCCGGCGGCCGCGTCGCGCGTGCGGCCGTAGCGGCGGGAGGTGAAGACCCGGGTGCCCGCACCGGTTTCCAGCGCCGTGGTGGTGGACGCGCCGATGATCAGCAGCGTCCGCATGTCCACCTCCGCGGGGTCGAGGTCGCCGAGCGGCACCACCCGGACCGACTCGGTGGGCCCGCCGACGTCGCGCCCGATGACGACGGGCGTGTCGGGCTTGCGATGCTCCAGCAGCAGATCCCGCATCGCGCCCACCTGCCAGGTGCGTTGCGAGGATGCCGGATTGTAGATCGCGATCGCCATGTCGGCCGCCGCGACCGCCGAAAGGCGTTGCGCCACAACCTCCCACGGCTTGAGTCGATCGGAGAGCGAGATCATCGCGTAGTCGTGCCCGAGTGGCGCGCCCACCCGGCTGGCCACCGCGTTGGCCGCGGTGAGCCCGGGCAGCACCCGCACCGGCACCGTGCGCCACTGCGGGTCGGCGGATTCCTCCAGCACCGCCGCCGCCATCGCGAAGACGCCCGGATCCCCCGAGGAGACGACCGCGACCCGCGCGCCCCGCTTGGCCAGATCCAAGGCCATGGCCGCGCGCTCGGACTCGACCCGGTTGTCGCTGGGATGGCGACGCTGGCCCGGGCGTTCGGGCACCCGGTTCAAGTAGGTGGTGTAGCCGACCAGGTCGGTCGCCTCCGCCAATGCCGCGCGCACCTCGTCGGTGGTCCACTCGGACGCGCCGGGACCCAGGCCCACCACCACGACCTCACCGATCTCCTCCGCATCACGGTCACGCTGAACGGCCTCCTCTTCGAGGCGGGGCAGCGGCGTGGTCGGCTCGGGACCCGGCACGAGGGTGATGGCGAAGTAGGGCACCTCGGCGTCGTCCACCGCGCCCGCGTGCAGCACGCGCTGTTCGGTGGTGCTCGCGCGCTCGACGTAGTATGCGCCCGCGAGTCGCCCGGAATCCGTAAGCGCTTGGCGCACACCGGGATACGTTCGTCCCAATTTCATGATCGCGGCGGCGTCGGTGCTGCGCAGGCGCCGGGTGAGTTCGTCGACCGGCATGGTGCCGGGCAGCACGGTGAGCACTTGCTCGCCCTCGACCAGCGGTGTGCCCAGCGTCGCCGACGCCGCGCTCACGGACGTGATGCCGGGGATGATCTCGGCTTCGAACCGGTCGGCCAGCCGCCGGTGCATGTGCATATAGGAGCTGTAGAACAGCGGGTCGCCCGCGGCGAGCAGCGCGACCGAGCGGCCCGCGGCGAGGTGCTCGGCCAGCCGCTCGGCGGCCTGTTCGTAGAACTCGTCGATCGCACCCTGATAACCGCCGGGATGGTCGGTGGTCTCGGTGGTCACCGGGTAGACGAGATGCTCTTCCAGTTGGCCGGGGCGCAGGTACGGCGCCGCGATACGGCGGGAGATGCTGCGGCCGTGGCGCGCGCTGTGGAACGCGATCACGTCGGCCGCGCCGATCACGTTGGCCGCCTTGACCGTCACCAGTTCCGGATCGCCCGGACCGAGTCCGACGCCCCACAGCTTGCCCGGAGTGCTCATTCCTGTTCGCTCGCAATCGCGTTCAGCGCGGACGCGGTGATGGCGCTGCCGCCGCGCCTGCCGCGCACGGTGAGGTATTCGACGCCGCCGAACTCGATCAGCGCGTCCTTCGATTCGGCCGCGCCGACGAAGCCGACCGGGATGCCGAGCACGGCCGCGGGCCGGGGCGCTCCCGCGTCGAGCAGGTCGAGCAGATGGAACAGCGCCGTGGGCGCGTTGCCGATCGCGACGACGGCGCCGTCGAGACGGTCGCGCCACAGTTCGAGCGCGGCGGCGGAGCGAGTCGTGCCCCTGGCGGCGGCCAACTCCGGCACGCGCGGGTCGGCGAGGGTGCACAGCACCTCGTTGTCGGCGGGCAGTCGTTTCCTGGTCACGCCGGAGGCGACCATGGTGGCGTCACAGAGAATCGGCGCGCCCGCGCGCAGCGCTGCCCGTGCCGAGGCGACGACGCCGGGGGAGAAGGCGATGTCCGCGGCGAGATCCACCTGACCGCAGCCATGGATCATCCGCACCGCCACCTGAGCCACGTCCGGCGGGAATCCGCTGAGATCGGCCTCGGCGCGGATCGTCGCGAACGAGCGACGGTAGATCTCGGCCCCGTCGGTCAGATAGCTGGCGCGTACGTCGGACATGCGGTCCACCATATGGGTGCGGGTCCGGACAGATCGGTCCGGGTCGGGCGCTTCGCATCCCGGGCCCGGCGGCCGGACACCGTGGGGGCGGGGCCGCCGGATCAGGTCCGCGGACGCTCGAGAATCCGCGACATGACGATGGCGCTGCGGGTGCGCCCGACGCGCGCGTTCTCCCTGATCCGTTCCACGGTCACCTCGATCTCGGCCATGTCGGTGGCCATCACGTGCACCAGCGCGTCGGCCTCGCCCGCGATCGTCCACACGCCGACCACCTGGGGGATCGGTTCGAGACTGCGTTTGAGTTCGGCCGGGGAGATGTTGTCGCGGTAGTACACCTCGACGTAGGCCTCCGTCTTCCAGCCCAGCGCGGCGGGATTGACCAGCGCGGTGAAGCCGGTGATCTGCTTGGCCGCCACCAGCCGGTCGACTCGCCGTTTCACCGCGGGCGCGGACAATCCGACCACGCCGCCGATTTCCTGGAACGAAGCCCGCGCATTCTTCAGCAATTGTTCGAGAATCCGCCGGTCGAGGTCGTCCATGTCACACCTTCTCTCGCCTTACGCAACAACTCGCTGATTTTTGCCTTATATACGCAATGAATCGTCATTTCTAGCGCAATGCTAGGCGATTTACCGTCATGACAGCTGAAAGTCCACGCTCACTGCCGGGAGTTCCGTTGACGTCTGTAGCCACCCTCCCCCTCGAGTCCACCGCCCGCCGTTCGTCGCCGCGCCGGTTCGTGATGTGCCGTCCCGACCACTTCGACGTCACCTACTCCATCAATCCCTGGATGGATCCCGACGAGCCCGTCGACCGCTCGCTGGCCATCGCGCAGTGGGAAAGGTTGCGTGCCACGTACGCCGAACACGGGCACACCGTGGAGGTGGTGCCCGGTGTCGCGGGCCTGCCCGACATGGTGTTCGCCGCCAACGGCGGGTTGATCGTCGGCGACCGCGCCATGTCGGCTCGCTTTACGCACCCCGAGCGTGCCGCGGAAGGCCCGGCCTACCACGCCTGGTTCGCTCGCTCCGGCGTGGCGAACCTGGTGGCCGCCGCGGAATGCAACGAAGGCGAAGGCGACTTCCTCCTGGTCGGTGACCGGCTCCTCGCGGGGACGGGATTCCGCAGCTCACTTGCCGCGCACGAGGAGGTGTCGCGCCACTTCGGTCTGCCCGTGGTGTCGCTGGAACTGGTCGATCCGCGCTTCTACCACTTGGACACGGTGCTGCTTCCGCTGGACGCCGCGACCATTGCCTACTACCCGCCCGCCTTCAGCCCGGCGGCGCGCGCGGTGCTGGCGGAGCTCTACCCCGACGCGATCGTGGCCACCGACGCGGACGCGGCGGTGCTCGGGTTGAACGGGGTCTGCGACGGCGCGAACGTCTTCCTCAGCAGCGCGGCCACCGACCTGAGTGAAGCCCTGCGTGCCCGTGGCTACCACCCGGTGGGGATCGAGATGTCCGAGCTGCTCAAAGCCGGTGGCTCCGTCAAATGCTGCACCCTCGAGATCCATGGCGGGTGACCTGCCGGGATCTCAGGGAACGCGGGGCGGCCGGTCGACGCGATAACCCTCGCTCGTGGCGACGATGTCGGTGACGACTTCCTGGGGACGGCCGCAGCGGCGATCGCAGCCGGACCAGTGCTGGCGGCCGGCCACCGCGACCTCCGCGGCGGACATCGTCCGCGGGAGGTCGAGCGGATCGGCGGGCCCCGGCAGCACCCGGCCCGCGCCGACGGCGTCCGCCGCGTCGGCTCGGACGTCGGTGTGCGACTTCGCGCAGCCAGGCTGCCCGGCGCAGGCGCTGACCAGCAGCCAGGGCGAGTCGGCGTCGAAGATCAAGCCCATCGGCGCGAGCACGCGCACCACCTGCTCGGCGGTCCACTCCGCCAGGTCGGTGACCACCAGGCTGCGCCACGGCGTGAGGAAGACCGGTCGTTCGACCGCGGCGAGGAATTCGGCGGTGCGGGCGGGCAGGGAGCCGAGGCGCACACCCATGCCGAGGGCGACCGATCCGTCGTCCTGCTCCAGCCAGCCGATCGGACTACTCGGTGCGGCGGGGAATTCGAGTTTCGCGGCGCTCGGTGCCGAGCCGAGGCGACCGGTGACGCGTTCGGCGCCGTGTGCGATCTCGTGCAGCCGCCACCGGCCCGGGTCCGCGCCGCGCAGATCCAGGAATTCGTGCGCGGCGGCGAGCATGACGTCCACAGTGTCGGCGGCGGACAGCCGCAGGCCGCTGTCGCCGCCCGCCAGCAGCAGCGCGAACTCGTCTGCCCCGACCGCGTGCACGCCGATGTCGGGGCCGAGGCCGCTGACGTCGCCGCGCCCGTCGTCGAGGGTGAACAGCACCCGGCCGGGCAGGTCGGCCAGCCGCGGCGCCGCGAGCAGGCCGGTGTCCAGCGCGCGAACCAGCGGGTGCACGTCCGCCAGGCCGCCGATCCGGCCGGACAGCGGCGAGGCGATGATGTTGCGCACCCGTTCGTGCGTGGTGCTCGGCAGGAGACCCGCGGCCACGAGCCGGTCGGTCAACGCTCCGGCATCACTCACCCGGCGCAATTGGACGTTGCCGCGCGAGGTGAGCTCGATGTTGCCGTCCGCCAGGTCGTGCGCGGCCTCCGCCAGTGCCTGTAGCTGTGCGGGCTCCACGCGACCGCCGGGCACGCGAATCCGGGCCAACGGCCCGTCGGCCGCCTCGTGCAGCCGCAGTACGCCCGGGCAGGAATCAGGAGCACGTCGTGTCATAGCGACTCCAGCCTACGGACGCGGCTGCCGGGCGGAACGGCCGGTCACTGCCCGATCGAACGCACCCAGTCGACGACGGCGGCCCGGTATTCGGCGGTGTTGCGCGCCAGATTGACCGAATGCCCGCTGCCGGGCAGCACGAAGGTGCGTAGTCGCGCCGCCGGGCCGAAGAACGGCGCTTCGGTGGCGCGCAATGTCTCGGCATCCGCGCAGACGGCATACGCGGGGCCGCACGAGAGCCGGTCCCGACTGCCGTCGACGACGAGAACCGGGACATCGATGAAGTTGCTCATCGGCGGAAGGGTGGAGGTCAGGCCGTCGGGATACTCGGTCGGCGAAAAGACCTCCTTGGTGGCTTCGTCCACCGCGAGAACTTCGGGGTCGGCCGTCTCGGGAGCGAAGAAATCGGCCGCGCGGGTGCCGGGTCGCGTCGCCAGATAGCCCGCGTCGTAACCGCGCCCGGCGAATTGCGGATCCTCGGCGGCCTGGTGGTAGGTGGAGATGACGCCGAGAACCTCGGACACGTTGAGCGCGTGGGAGTAACCGGTGAGTAGGACACCGTCGACGTCCTGGTAGGTGGTCGCCTCCAGGACGTCGATGCCCGAGCTGAGGGAATGCCCTCCGGTGATGACCTTGCCGAACGGGGGCGTGCCCGCCAGTCCGGCGCGCAGGGACCGGACGATGTCGTGCAGGGCACGGGCGGAGACCGTCGCCGTCACCTGCGTGCTCGGCGGGCGGGTGCTCGCGCCGTTGCCGAGCCGGTCGATCACCAGCGTCGCGATGCCCGCGGCGTTCATCGCCCGCCGGAAGCTGTAGGTCTCCGGAGCGTAGGGGAAATCCCAGTACGTGGCGTTGTAGTTGGAACCCGCGATCAGCACCATGACGGTGTCGGTGGCGCGCGCCGTGGGGGTGCACAAGGATCCGGCCATCTCGCCGAGCGGAACGGGGATGGAGACAGCTGTGCAACGACCCGGCGCGGTGTCCTCGGCGTGGACAGTGCTCGGTGTCAGGCAGAGAAGTATGGCCGCCGCGGACACGGCGATCGACCGTAGCGAGGTTCGCACGCGACGCAGGCTATGCGTGAACTTCGCCGCGCGCAATACCCGCAGACGCCGGATCCGGTCACGCGTGGCGTCCGTAAAACGTTTTCCACCAGATGATTTCGGTGTGCGACCCACTTGTTGCCGCGGACGCCCACGGGTTCCGGATATTCGTGAACGCCGTCGATCGCGAGTGCTGTCCATGGTCGTATGCCGCCAGTCCCGGCGGATCGTGCCGCTGGTTGCCCGGCGAACGGCGATACCGCGCACAATGTTCCGTGGCTATCGCATAGTTGATGCCGCACGCGTCTACTCGGCCGCGCCCGATAACGCTTCGGGAGTGCGGATGTCCGAGACGACGCGATGGACAAGGAGCGCGGGAACGTGGGTGCGAAGGGACAAGGGGCGGGTACGCGGACGGTGCACTTCGTCGGAAGTTTTCCGGCCGAAAGCACGGACGTCGCGATGCGGGCCATGCTGGACAGTGCGGGGACGCGATTGCGTACCCTGCCGACGGGGGAGACCCGGCGCTACGAGTTCTACATCCAGCCGATCATCGAAGACCTGGTCGACCAAGGGGTCCTGGCGGTGAAGAAACAGGGGACGTGGGGCTCGAGCAGGCAGCGGGCGATCCACCGCGTCGCGCGGGGCGCCGAATTGCCCAGCGAAGCCATGGATCTCGGCTATCTCGGCGAGGCCGAGGAGGCGCTGCCGATCTTTCGCGCGCTGCGCGCCGAGCACGACCTGCCCGGTCTCGCACTCCAGATCGGCATGCCGACCGATTTCACGCTGACGTTCATCGCGATGGGAGCCGCCGGTGTGCGGCGGCATCGACGCGCCTTCCTCGACGCCACCGTGCGGGACATCACGGCCATTCGCGAGCTCGCAGGCGACGACGTCGTCGTGCAGCTGGAAGCCACCGCGGAACTGGTACTCATGGCGAAGTCGCAGCCGTTGCACCGGCTGACCGATCGGGCGCTCGGGCTGGGGGAGGGGATCGCGGCCCTGGCCGCGGCCGCCCCCGAAGGCACCCGTTTCGGGGTGCACCTGTGCCTCGGCAGTTTGCGCAACAAGGCACGAGGCCGGTTGCGCGATGCCCGGCCGCTGGTCGATCTGGCCAATTCCGTCGTCGGCCATTGGCCGCGGGGGCGCGTCCTGGAATACGTGCACGGTCCGCTCGCGGCGGGCGACGTACCTCCATCGGAGAAGGCGGAATTCTATACGCCTTTGGCGAAATTGGCCCTCGACGCCGGTACGAATTTCTACGCGGGGTTCGTGCACGACGTTCCTACCGAGGCACAGCAGACGGAGACATTGCGGATCATCGAGAACGCGCTGGGCCGTCCGATCGACGGCCTCGCTTGCGCCTGTGGTCTGGGTCGCCGTCCCCGCCCGGTGGCGGATGAGCTGATGGCGCGAGCGGAGTTGCTGGCGGCGGGCGGGACGAGCGGCGAGTGAGTCCGTGCGCGTGCGTGCTCGACAGCGCGTGAAACAACGTTCCCCGCAATGTCATTCGATACGCGGGTGCCTTTCCGGGGCCGAGAACCGAGGCGACGGCCCACGACTGTTTTGTTAGGATCATGACTCGGGGCGATCGGGAGGTACGGTGTCCGGCATGGAGCGAGCACCGCGGGGCGTCGATCCGAACCTGCCGAATTCCGCGCGGGTATACGACTATCTTCTGGGCGGCAAGGACAATTACGAGGTGGACCGGGCGGTCGCACACCGCATGCTGTCCATCGCCCCGGATACCCGAACCTTGGCCTGGTTCAGTCGCCAGTTCCTGGTGCGTGCGGTCCAGTCGGCCGCCGAGGCGGGGATCCGGCAGTTCATCGATCTGGGCGCGGGTATCCCGACGTCACCGAACGTGCACGAGGTCGCCCACAAGACCGACCCGTCGGCGCGGGTGGTGTACGTCGATTTCGACCCGGTCGTCCACGCGCACTGCAATGCCCTGCTGGCGCACGCGGACGGGGTGAGGGCGATGCTGGGTGACGTTCGCCGTCCGGACGACATCATCGACCGGCTGCGCAGCGGTGGTTCGATCGACTTCGACGAGCCGGTCGCGATCACGCTCGTCGGCGTCCTGCATTTCGTGATGGACGACGAAGGCCCGGCCGAGATCGTCGCTCGGCTGCGGGAAAACCTGGCTCCGGGAAGCTATCTGGCGTTCACGCACGGCTCCGACGACAGCAATTCGGACTTCATCGACCAGTCGTCGTCGGATACCGCCAAATCCTCGGCCCAGGTGGTCTATCGGTCTGCGGCCGTGGTCGAGTCGTTCTTCGAAGGGTTCGAGATACTCGAGCCCGGTGTGGTTCCCCTGCAACAGTGGCTCGGCGACGACCTGCCGGAAACCGGGCTGGTGCTGCTGGGCGGGGTAGTCCGCAAGGCATAGGACGCGCTCGCCGACTAGGGTCGGCGTATGTCCGAAACTTCCACTCTCGCCGACCGGCTCGCCATCGTCGATGTGATCACCAAGATGTTCGTGTACACCGACCAGAAGCGCTGGGAAGACTTGTCGGCGGAGGTGTTCACGCCGACCGTTGATTTCGACGGCGGTTTCGGCGGGCCGGTCGGGGAGCGTGCCACCGCCGACATCATCGCGGATTGGCGCACCGGGCTCGCCGACCTCGACGGGGTGCACCACCAGTCGGGCAACCATCTCATCGATCTGGACGGCGACGCGGCGCGCGTGCACGCGGACGCCATCGCGGTGCACGTCAAGAATGCCGCGACCGAGGGCAAGACCCGTACCTTCGTCGGCAGCTACTCCCTCGGCGTCGAGCGCACATCGCAGGGGTGGCGGGTCAACCGGTTCCACTACCACCTCAAGGTGATCGACGGGAACGCCGACCTGGTCTAGGTCCGGCGCGAATCCTGCACGGCCGTCGTGTGATCGGTCGTGCAGGTGTCACCGGCGCGCGGTCGTCACGGTGTCGTCGTCGGTTGCGTCTCCGATCGAGTCGGCGCCGGTTTCGCCGTCGCGCGTGAGCGCCCCGGCGCCCATACCCCGATCAGGGCCGCGGCGACGAAGGTGACAATGCCCAGCGCCAGCGCGGACTGCTGGGCGCCGTGCACGAAGGCCGATTCGGCGAAGTCGGCCAGGGGCGCGGCTTGCGGGCCGATCCGCTCGGTGACCTGCAGCGCCGCGGCCAGCGAGTCGCCGGCCGGTTCGCGAATCTGCTCGGGCAGCCGCGGCAGGGCGGGTGCGATCCGGTGGCTGTACCCGGCGGCCAGGATGCTACCGGCGATGGCGATGCCGACCGCCGCGCCCACTTCGCGCGCCGCGTCGTTCACCGCGGCGGCGACGCTGTGTTTCTCCACCGGAGTGCCCGCGATGATCGCGGCCGTCGCGGGCGCGGTGCACAGGCCGATGCCGGTGCTCATGATCAGGAACGGCCAGAGCAGGTCGACGTAAGTGGTGTCGACCTCGACGCGGGAGAGCGCGACCAGCGCTATCCCGATGATCACCAGCCCGCAAGCCGTTCGACCAGCTCTTCGGCGATCCGGATGTGCGCGCCCAACTCGGTGATCCGGACGTGACGTTCGCGCTGACCCAGCTCGTCGGCCCGATCGTCTTCGCCAGGCTGGTCGGGCTCGAACCGATCGGCACCGCCGACTGCGCACGACTCGTGGACGACTTCTTGGCGGCCAGGGCGAGCGACCGCGACCGTCGCGGCTGATCGAGCGGGGCGCGTGGACGAGGACGATCCGGACGGCAGGTAGCATCGGCGTGCTCGGCGGACGACGAGGAAACCGGTGAAAGTCCGGTGCGGTCGCGCCACTGTGGAAAGCCAGACCCTCCCCGGCGAGCAGCGAACCCCCGATGGGCGCGTCACCCGAGGAAGGCTGCCACCCGTGATTGTGCTGTTGTCCACGTCCGACACCGATCTGCTCAGTGCCCGCGCCAGCGGAGCCGACTATCGGTGGGGAAATCCGGCTCGCCTGCTGGTCGACGACCTGCCCGGCCTGCTCGACGGCGCCGATCTGGTGATCGTGCGCATTCTCGGCGGCAAGCGGGCCTGGGAAGACGGGCTGGAGGCGCTGCGCGCCAGCGGGATTCCGCTCGTCGCTCTCGGCGGCGAGATCGCCCCGGACGCCGAATTGATGGAATGCTCCACCGTCCCGGGCGGCGTCGCGGCCGACGCGCACAACTACCTGGCCGCCGGCGGCCCGGAGAATCTGCGCCAGTTGCACAATTTCCTGTCCGACACCGTGCTGCTGACCGGCCACGGCTTCGAGCCGCCGATCCAGTTGCCCAGTTGGGGCGAATTGGACCGGGTCGCCGCTGAGCATCCCGATGGGCCGACCGTGGCGGTGATCTACTACCGCGCCCAGCATCTGGCGGGCAACACCGCCTACGTCGACGCCCTGTGTACCGCGATCGAACAGGCGGGCGCGCGGGCGCTGCCGCTGTACTGCGCGTCGCTGCGCACCGTCGAACCCGCGTTGCTCGAAACGCTGCGCCGCGCCGACGCGCTGGTGGTGACGGTCCTGGCCGCGGGCGGCACCAAGCCGGCCACCGCCTCCGCGGGTGGCGAGGACGAGGCGTGGGATGTCGGGGCGCTCGCCGACCTGGATGTGCCCATCCTGCAAGGGCTGTGCCTGACCACGGGCCGGGCCCAGTGGGAGGCCAACGACGACGGGCTGTCACCGCTGGACGTCGCCACCCAGGTGGCGGTGCCGGAATTCGACGGGCGGATCATCACGGTCCCGTTCTCGTTCAAGGAATTCGACGCCGACGGCCTGTCCACCTACGTCCCCGACGCCGAGCGCGCCGCGCGTGTCGCGGGCATCGCGACGCGCTACGCGCGGCTGCGTCTCATCCCCGCCGAACGCAAGCGCATCGCCGTCATGCTGTCGGCCTACCCGACCAAGCACGCCCGCATCGGCAATGCCGTCGGTCTGGACACCCCGGCAAGCGCGATCCGCCTGCTCACCGAAATGCGCTCCGCGGGTTACGATCTGGGCGCACCCGGCGAGATTCCCGGCCTGGACGAACAGGACGGGGATGCGCTCATCCACGCCCTGATCGCCGCCGGAGGTCAGGATCCGGACTGGCTGACCGCCGAACAGCTGGAGGGGAACCCGATCCGCATCGGCGCGGCGACCTACACCGCCTGGTTCGACACCCTGCCCGGCGACCTGCGCGAGGCCGTCGTCGAAGCGTGGGGCCCGCCGCCGGGCGAACTCTACGTCGACCGCTCCGCCGACCCGGCCGGTGAGATCGTCATCGCCGCATTGCGTTTCGGCAATGTCGTGCTCATGGTGCAGCCGCCCCGCGGTTTCGGCGAGAACCCCGTAGCCATCTACCACGACCCTGATCTGCCACCCAGCCACCACTATCTGGCGGCCTACCGCTGGCTCAGCGCGCCCGAGGGTTTCGGCGCCGACGCGATGGTGCACCTGGGCAAGCACGGGAACCTGGAGTGGCTGCCCGGCAAGACGCTGGGCATGTCGGCCTCCTGCGGCACCGATGCCGCTCTCGGTGATCTGCCGCTGATCTATCCGTTCCTGGTGAACGATCCCGGTGAGGGCACCCAGGCCAAACGACGAGCGCACGCCACCCTGGTGGACCATCTGATCCCGCCGATGGCTCGCGCCGAAACCTACGGCGACATCTCGCGACTGGAGCAGCTGCTCGACGAGCACGCCAACATCTCGGCCCTGGACCCGGCCAAGCTGCCCGCGATCCGTCAGCAGATCTGGACGCTGATGCGCGCCGCGAAAATGGACCACGACCTCGGCCTGACCGAGCGTCCGGACGAGGAATCCTTCGACGACATGCTGCTGCACGTCGACGGCTGGCTGTGTGAGATCAAGGACGTGCAGATCCGCGACGGCCTGCATGTTCTCGGCTCCGCTCCGGCCGGGGAGAGCGAACTCGACCTGGTGCTGGCCATGCTCCGCGCGCGTCAGCTGTGGGGCGGCGAGCGCACCGTGCCCGGCCTGCGCGAAGCCCTCGGCCTCGACGAGTCGGGAGGTGAGGCGCGTGAGCGCGTGGACGCCGTGGAGGCTCGCGCCCGCGCGCTGGTCGCGGCGTTGCAGGCGGCGGACTGGTCGCCGGAGGCGGTCGACGGTATCGCCGACGACCCGCAGGTGCGCCTGGTGCTGCGGTTCGCGGCCACGGAGGTGGTGCCGCGCCTGCGGCAGACCGGCGTGGAGATCGACCGCGTCCTGCACGCGCTCGACGGTGGGTTCATCCCGGCAGGCCCGAGCGGGTCGCCGTTGCGCGGCCTGATCAACGTCCTGCCGACCGGACGCAATTTCTACTCGGTCGATCCCAAGGCCGTGCCGTCCCGGCTGGCCTGGGAGACCGGGCAGGCCATGGCGGAATCCCTGCTGGAGCGCTACCACGCCGACCACGGTGAATTCCCGCGGTCGGTGGGTCTGTCGATCTGGGGTACCTCCGCGATGCGCACCTCCGGCGACGACATCGCCGAAGTGCTCGCGCTGCTGGGCGTGCGGCCGGTCTGGGACGAGGCCAGCCGCCGCGTCCGCACGCTCGAGGTGATCTCGCTCGCGGAACTCGGCCGTCCCCGAATCGATGTCACGGTGCGCATCAGCGGCTTCTTCCGCGACGCCTTCCCGCACGTGCTCGCCCTGCTGGACGACGCGATTCGCCTGGTCGCCGATCTGGACGAGCCGCACGAGGACAACTACGTCCGCGCGCACGCCCAGGCCGATCTCGCCGAGCACGGCGACCAGCGGCGCGCCACCACCCGCATCTTCGGTTCCAAGCCCGGCACCTACGGGGCGGGCCTGTTGCAGCTGATCGATGCGAAGAGCTGGCGCACCGACGACGACCTCGCCGAGGTCTACACCACCTGGGGCGGCTACGCCTATGGGCGCGATCTCGACGGCGCGCCCGCCGCGGAGGACATGCGCGGCGCGTATCGCCGGATAGCCGTGGCGGCCAAGAACACCGACACCCGCGAGCACGACATCGCCGACTCCGACGACTACTTCCAGTTCCACGGCGGCATGGTGGCCACGGTGCGTGCGCTGACCGGCAAGAACCCGGAGGCCTACATCGGCGACAGCACACGTCCGGACGCCGTGCGCACCCGGACGTTGTCGGAGGAGACGGCACGGGTGTTCCGGGCCCGGGTGGTGAACCCCCGTTGGCTCGAAGCCATGCGCAGGCACGGCTATAAGGGCGCGTTCGAAATGGCCGCGACCGTCGACTATTTGTTCGGCTACGACGCAACGACCAACGTGGTGGCCGATTGGATGTACGAAAAGCTGACGGAGAGCTACGTTTTCGACGAGGCGAACCGAAAGTTCATGGAGCAGTCCAATCCATGGGCGCTGCACGGCATCGCCGAGCGGTTGCTTGAGGCGGCCGAGCGGAAACTGTGGGAACGTCCCGAACAGGACACGCTCGATCGGCTGCGGCAGGTATATCTGGAGACCGAAGGGGAGCTGGAGTAGCTACGCCCATCCCATTTTCCGGATTCGTCACGAAATACGCTGTCGTGCAGAGCATCTTGGGTATGCCAACTGTCCGAAGCAGTGATGTGGAACGTCTATAATCGCTGATGTTCCATGGCTGTACCCAGGTAACGACAGATCGAATCTGCTGAGGATGGGAAAGCTCATGAAGTTCAGGAAATTGGTAGCGACCACGCTGCTGACCATTGCCACCACCGGTCTCACGGCAGCTACCGCCTACGGGCAGGCCGAAATCTACGATCCCGCGCTCGGCGACGACGCCGTGGCCTCCTCCGTCGTCGTCGCGCCGGACCGGTCGAGCGCGACGCTGACGCTCGCCTCCGGCACGTTCGCGGTCACGCCGGAGGTGATCACCGTGCTCGCGCCGAACGGCGAAGTAGTGGCGACGGTGCCGACCACTCTGCGATCCGCGATGGGGCAGCAGGTCGCGGTTGCTCCGGAAATCAACGCGGACGCAACGACTTTGACCCTGACGCCGGTCGGCGCCGCCATTCCGGAGCCGGGTGCGCCGCAGTTCGTGGGTGACGCCGGGAGTGCCCTGGGCGGCGTGCTGATCGGCTGCGCCATCGGCGCCGTGGTCGGTCTGATCTTCCTCATCATCGGCGTGTTCCCCGGCTGCGTGCTCGGCGGCCTCATCGGCGGTGTCGCGGGCGCGCTCCGGTAGTCGCGTCTGCGTGAGTGGTGCGATCGGCCGCTCCCGGTCTCCCTCCGGTGGCGCGGCTGATCGCGCCTAGCCCGCTTGGGTCATGCACGGCTCGACGGTGAAGTCGAGCCCGAAATTGTTCAAGGTCACCGGCAGTGGAGCGTCCGGATTCGGGCGCGGGGTGGATCGCAGCCGGAAATCGGCCGAGCTCAGCAGGTGTGCGAGCAGCGTGCTGGTGACGAACAGCACCAGGTTGCGGCCGGGGCAGTCGGCGGGGCCCGCGCTGAACGGCACGAGTTGGGGATACTGCTCCGCGCGGCCGTCCAGCCAGATCTCCGGGACGAACTGGTCGGCGAAGGGCAGCAGTTCGGCATCCCGGTGGAACGCAGGCACCGCGATCATCAGCGCGGCGCCCGCGGCGATGGTGAAGCGCTCGTCGCCGTCGCGCCACTCGGTATCGGCGGTGATGTCGCGCAGCAGCATGGGTGTGGTCGGCCACAGCCGCACCGACTCGAGGACGCAGGCGCGCAGATAACCGCGCAGGTCGACGCGTTCCGGATCGACGGCGTCGGCGAGTGCGCGGGCCTGGTGCTCGGGGTGAGTGCTCAGCACGGCCAGTGCCCGGCTCAGCGCGATGCCCGCCGCGTCGAAGGCGAACAACCAGTGCGGTATCTGCCCGACCGGATCGGTCGCGCCGCCCGCGGGCACCGCGGCCAACGCTCCGGCGAGACTGTCCGGCGAAGCGGACTCCACGTGGCGGTACAGCCGATTGGTGAACTGGTCGCGCTGCCTGCGATGCGCAGGCGCGAGGAACGACCAGTTGCCCGCCGAGCGCAGCCGGGAGAGCTCGTCGGTGAGCACGGTGTCGTCGCGTCCTCGCTCGCCGAGCACGATCCGCCGCACCAGCCGCCACCAGCGCGTGGTGAACTGCCGCGCGTCCAGGTGGCCGCGGTGCAGGGCGGACAGGATCAACTCGCGCGCCTCCTCCGCGATCGCCTCGGCGAACGGACCGGACAGGCGATGCAACGGCTCGGCGGAGTCCAGCGCGGCCTCGTTCACGGCGCGGCGCTGGTCGCGGATCGGTCCCTCCGAGAGCAGGACGCCGTGCGGCTGGAACTGGCGCAACGCGGCGCGCTTCTCCCGATTCGCCGGACTGAACGGCGTCGGCGCGTCGGCCAGCACCCGTCCCACGTCATGCGGATCGAGAACGACCACGATCCGGCGACCCGGCACCACGAGCTCGACCGGGCCGTCGCCGAACTCGCGCCGCAACTGCCGCACGCGCTCGATCGCCCTGGCATCGGCTCCGGTGCGTTCCAGTAGGCCCAGCACCGGCCTGCGCCGTGCGATGACACCCGAGGCGACCGAGGCGAATCCGAGATCCGCCAACGCCGCCACCGCAGGCACTCCCACCAATCGGTGTTCGCGGGTTTCTGCCATACGGCCTCCTCCCGGTGCGCTCAGGTCGACACGGTGCCGACGACCGGTCACATACCCGGCGACACGGGGTCGAAACCGTGTCGCGGGCTGAGCGGCACCGATGCGGTGCCGGGAAGCTCAGTTCGGCGCCTGGGTCTCGTTCACCGCGAGCGCGTCCTCGACCGAGTCGAACACCGTGAGCAACCGGTCCAGCGCGGTCACCTCGATCGGCCTGCGCGCGGCGTCGCTGGGGACGACGCGCAAGCCACCGGAGCCGGTGGCTTCCGAGGCCGCCAGCAGGACGCTCAGCCCGGCGGAGCCCAGGAACCCGACGTTGGTCATGTCCACCACAACGGCGGCGGGTGCGTCGCGCAGCGCCTCGTCGAGAGCCGATTGCAAGCGCGGCGCGGACGCCATGTCTATCTCGCCGTGCACGGTGACGACCACCGTGTCCTCCGCCGACCGCACCTCGACCTCCAGCGCCCGGGGCGCGCTTTCGGAACTCACAATCCACCTCCCGTGCCGGCGACGCGTCCTCGGCAGTACGCCACGTCGACCTCCGCTCCGGTTCACGTCTCTTGCGCACGGGTTCTCGGCGCAGAGAGCGACCACTCCGCGGCCAACTTACCCCATCCCGTCGCGCGCTAATCACACTGTGCTCCCGATCGCGCTTCCGACCAGGCGGTATCATGCGGCCGGACGAACTCGTTGCGCCGGTCCGACAGCTCCCCGACGGTCGCTCGGGGGAGCCGTGACGCAAGAGCCGACCGAAGGGGGCCGATCCCCATCAGCGGTGCGACGAAGCATGCCGTCGTGCACGGTCGAGGCGGACGATCGACCTCGGTGACGGGTGCGGCTTCACGATAACGCCCGGGTGCAGACGCACACACCGAATTGCCGCCGTGACTCGAGAACCTCGAGTCACGGCGGCAGTCATTTCGAGCTGCGGCGATGCGCCGCGTTATTCCGGCCAAGTGCCGGTGAGCGATTCGTAGCCTTTCGCGCCCGCGCGGTCGATCGCGGCCTTGACCAGGCCGAAAACCGCGCCCTGCAATGCCGCGGCGAAAAGCACCTCGCGCCAGGAATGCTCCCGCGCCGTCGACGTCGGGGCCTGCCCCTCACCGGTGATCTGCTTCCACACCTTGGTGAACACGGCGTTCGCGGCGAGGCCGCCGAGCACGCTGATCAGCATGCCGAGTGGTTTGTAGAGCGTCTTCATCGCTGCCTCCGCACGATCTGCCAGATCAGGGCCGCGAGCACCGCCGCGCCGAGGGCCGCGGGAATCGGATGGGCACGCAGTGCGCCGCCGGCCTGCCTGCCGCGTTCGGCCACCGGCTCCGGTGTGGCCGCCGCCACTCGGTGGGCGAGGTCGGCCGCGCCCGTCCTGGCCTGCTGGGCCTTGTCCGCGACGGTGAGCGCCGCCTCGGACGCCGCGTGCTGAGTCGCCTCGACGGCGTCGTGCGCCTTCTCCTTGCTGCGCGCGGGCACATCGAGTTTGTGGCCGAGCTCTTCGACCGTCCGGCCGAGATCCGCCCTGGCCTGGTCGCGGTCGCGCCGCAGGGCCGCGACGTCGTCGGTGGGCCGGCCGGCCCCGGGTCGGCTGTCACTCATCCCCGCCTCCTGTCCTTGATCACCTCGATGTCCTCGCGAACGCCCTCGACCGCTTCCTGCGGGATCGGCGGATTCGCCTCTTCGACGCTCTTCTTCCCGGCCAGACCGAGCCCCGCCGCGACCACCAGCAGCGCGCCCGCGACGATCAGCGCGGACGCCCAGCCCGGCAGCACCTCGGTGAGGCCGAGCACCGCAGCGGCGACCAACGCCGCCCCGCCGTAGAACGCCAGTAGCGCCGCCACGCCCGCCAGGCCCGCTCCGAGGCCGAACCGCTTGCCCTTCTCCCGCATCTCGACGCGAGCGAGCTGGAGTTCGTCGCGGATGAGCCGGGACACCTGGGTGGTGGCGTCCTCGACCAGTTCGCTGACCGACCGTGCGTTCGCGGGCGGGCGAACCTGTGTCGTCTCGGTCATGAGACCTCCTTCGGCATGTCACACCTCCTGCCCGGCGACTACCCGCGCGTCCGGATTCCAATCGGACGCCGCGGCCGGTCCGGCGGGGTTAGTGGTGTGCGACGCGCGGAGCGGCCGCCGCGGGGCCGTAGCTCGCGATGGAACCGAAGCCGTAGCGGTGCAAGCCGATTCGCTACGAGGTCAGCTGAGCTGCTCGTGGTACGCGACGTCGATGAGCCGGTCCGCGGCGAAGAGCAAGGCCGCGACGTTGAGATCGATCTCCTCGCGTCGGCCGAAGAAGCGCGAACGGGCGGCCGGGTCCCAGCCGAGCGCCACGGTGACGTGTTCGAGCGGGACACCACGCTCGTCGCGGAGCTCGGTGCGCATCGGTGTTCTCCTCCGCGTCGGAAAGCGGGCACGGGCGCGGCGGCTCCGACGCGTCCGCCGACGTTCCGGGCCGAAACCATCGAAACGACTTCGGCGGACGAGGGAGGTACCCGTTTCCGGTTCGAATATGGCGAGAATCCAATCCGCGAGACGGTGCGCCGCGAAGTCAAGGCATGCGGGTTGGCACGAGGCAGGTGCGCCGAGATCGCGGTGCGGGTCCATCCACGCATGGTCGTACGCCTGCGGAGTCCGCGGTCCGTTCGCGCGTCGAGGTCGCGGCGAGACCGCGATCGGCGCACCCGGGCCCGCCGGTCGGGCCGGTCGAAGGTGACCGGCGATGACGGGCGCCGAGCCGTGCCGCGCTGATCTGCTCGATCTGGCGTACCCGTACGCGATGGACGCGGTGGCCGAGATCGAGCGCAGGCGCATCGAAAGCCGGGTCGCGACGGCGGAATCCGGCACCGCCGCGGCGTTCGCCGGCGCGGTGCGGCGTATCCGGGAGACGTTGGCGGCACTGAGCGCGACCGCCGCGGTGAATCCGCCACCCACCCTCGAGTCGAAGATCCTGCGGGCGATCGATGATTCGAGTCCGAGCGCGGCCCGGCGCGGCCGGCCACGCAGCGCATAGCCACCGTCGTGCTCAGCTGAGCGGCGCTCCGGTCGCCGGTGTCGCGCGGGAACTGCCCGGCTGGTCGCAGCCTTCCAGGGTCGCGCGCGCCACCTCCTCGACGACGTCGTCGATCTCCCCGCGCGCCCGCAGCGCCGCGATCTGTCGGTGCGCGCCGTTACCGCGCGCGAGCAGGCGGCCGAACGCCTCGTCGACGAATCGGCGGTCGCCCGCGTCCTCCAGCGCGGGCGCGGCGTAGTCGATCAGCCGGCACAGCAGGTCGCGCATGGGCGCCACCGTGCCGTCACGAGGGTCGACGCCGTCTCCGGCCAGCCCCGAACGCGCTGCCTTCCAGTACGCCGCCCGCAACATCTCCGCGGGCACCTGCGGCGCGAGCTGCCCCGCCGCCAGCGATCTCTCCGCCATCACGACGACGGCGCGCACCAGCGCGGCCAAGAGCGCGGTCTCCTCGACGGTGGCCGGAATGTCGCTGACCCGGATCTCGACGGTCGGGAACGTGACCGAGGGACGGACGTCCCAATAGACCATCTGCTTGTCCAGGATGCTGCCGCTGTTGAGCATCATCGCGACCATCGTTTCGTAGTGCCGCGCGGATTCGAAGTACGGAGGTGGTCCGGCGCTGGGCCAGCGCCGCCACAGGATGCTGCGCCAGCTGGCGAAGCCGGTCTCGGTGCCGCGGTAGATGGCGGAGTTCGCGGTCATCGCGAGCAGCTGCGGCAGCCACGGCCGCAGGTGGTTGCTGATCTGGATCGCGGTTTCGACATCGGGGATGCCGATGTGCACGTGACAGCCCGACAGCCCCTGCTCGTGGGCGAGCATGCCGAAGTTCTCTTCGATGCGCTGGTAACGCGGGGTCTCGGTGACCGGGAACTCGTGCGGGACGGTGGGCGGGATGCCGACCGCGAGCAAGCGGGCGTCGTTTTGCTCGGCGCAGGCCGCGATGCCGCGGCGCAGGTCGCGCAACTGCTTGTGCAGTGCGCCGATATCGCTGTGGACCGCGGTGCTGGTCTCCACCTGACAACGGGTGAGTTCGAGTTGCAGGTCGATGCCGAGTTCCTCGGCGGTACGCGCCACCTCGACATTGCGTGCCAGCGGTTCGCCGGTGCGCGGGTCGACGAGCAGGAACTCCTCTTCCACCCCGATGGTCAGCCGCCCATCGTCCATATGGTGGCAATACCCAGGGCCCGGCGCGCTAGTCAACCGAACGCGTGCGGTTCGCCGAGCGGTCGCCGTCCGCGCCTCGACGCCGTTCGGAACGGCCGGATGTCGGCACCGCGGCCGCAGCCTGTGCGAGCCGTAGTGGCCGTGACGACCGGCGTCACGTCGCTCGACGATGCCGACCGCTCCGCGCCTCCCATGGGCGGTGCTGCGGGAACAGCGCTGGGCGGGTAGGGCTCGATACTCTCGCTCCCATGCGGATCGTCGTCCTCGGCTCGGGCATCTCGGGTCTGTCCACCGCGGCCGAACTGCTTCGAGCCCGGCACGAGGTCATCGTCGTCAGCGCCGCGCCGATCACGGCGACGACGTCCTTCCTCGCCGCCGCGGTCTGGTTTCCGACCGCCGCCGGCCCCGCCGATCGCGTGCTGGCCTGGAGCGAGACGACCTTCGAGCACTTGGCGGCGCTGGCCGCCGCCGGTGCGCCGGGCGTGCGGATGTGCGCGTCCATGGCGCTGTATCGCGACGAGCCCGCGATTCCCGCGTGGTCGCGGTCGGTGCGCTCGTTCCGGCCGGCCGATCGGGGTGACCTGCCTCCCGGCTACGGATTCGGGTTCCGTTTCGAAGTTCCTTTGGTGGAGATGCCGACCTACTTGCCGTTCTTGAGCGCGCAGGTGGACGCGGCAGGCGCGCGTCGCGTGCTGCGTGCTGTGCGGAGCCTCGACGATCTCGCGGACCTGTCGCCGGACGTCGTGGTGAACTGCGCCGGGCTGCGGGCCGCCGAGTTGGTGGGCGACCCGGAGGCGTATCCGATCCGCGGCCAGATCGTGCGGGTCGCGAACCCCGGGCTGTCGGTGTCGGTCCGCGACGAAGCCCATCCGCTCGGTCGCGCCTACGTCCATCCGCGCGCGAACGATTGCGTCTTGGGTGGTTCGCTGGACACCGGCGAGTGGGACACCGCGCCCGACCCCGACCTCACCCGATCGATCCTGCGGCGTTGCCGCGATCTGGTCCCCGGGCTCGACGGCAGTGAGGTGCTGGACGCCGTGGTAGGACTGCGCCCCGGTCGCCGGGAAGTCCGCGTGGAACTCGACACCGCCGTGCTACCCGGCACGCCCGTCGTCCACAACTACGGCCACGGCGGCTCCGGCATCACCATCGGCCACGGATGCGCGCTGGAGAGCGCCGCGCTCGTAGCGGCGCTGTGAGCGGCGGCCGGTGCGTCGGTCGCGCTCAGTTGGCGTAACTGCGCGCCACCACCGAGTTCAGCGTCTCCAGGAATTCGCTGAGCACGCCGGGCTCGACCCGGTCGCGCGCGGTGCGCCGCCCCGGGGAATCCGTGGCGGGTGCGGCGAGGCCCGCGTCGACGCTGTCGCGCAGGACGGCGTGCACCGCTTCGATCGGGATGCCCGCCTGGGCGCATCGGGTCGCCGCGTGCTCGAACCGGCCCAGCGCGAGACTGCCCGCCGCCTCGGCCGCGTCGACCAGGACCAGGGCCAGTTCCAAGCCCATTCTGATCAGCGCGTCGGGGCCGCCGCGATGGGCGCCACGAGTGAATCTCGCGGACACTTCGGTGATGTCCCGATCTTCTTCGTGCGGGCCGATGTTCATGGCCCTCCCTCCGCGCGGCGACCCTGCTGCCACCGACGTTACGACGGGGATCGAAAGAATTCGACCGCGCGATTACGACTTGTGAGGCTTCACAGACGCGCGTCGCCCGGTTCGGGTGGTGTCCCCAACCGAGGGCTCGGGCCTCGGCACGCCGACCCGGTCAAGTTACCGTGGAGTACTTTCCGCGATCGGGGAGGGAAGGAGTCACATGTCCATCACCGATTCGGCAGGCCCGGATCTGACCCTGTCGGGCCGCCCGGCCAGTTCTTCACTGCGGGACGTGCGGAATCTGTCGCGCAAGATGGTCGGCCATTTCATCGAGACCGTCGCGCACTGCCGGACGCTCCCCGGTGAGGCGCTCAACGGCGACATCACCAACATCACCCGCCTGTGCCTGGAACTGGCCGTCAGCATGCTCGACGGCAGTGACATCCCGGAGAAGACCCTCCTGCTGCGCAACGCCGCGGCGGGCTGGGCGCGAGAAGGCATTCCGATCGACACCATCCACCATGCCGTGCACGAGGGATTCAAGCTCGGCTTCGACCTGATCGTGGCGAACGCGACCGCCGCGGACTTCGACAGTCTCAAGGAGATCAGCCGCCGCCTGCTGGAGATCCTGGACACCATCACCTCGACCGTATCGCGGGCTTACGTGACCGAGTTGCGCGCCGTGGTCGGCGAGCACCACACGGCCGCGCACACCCTCGCTTCGGCCCTGCTCGGCGGGCACCCGACCTTCACCATGGCCCGCGAATGCGGAATCCAGATCGCCGACTCGTATTCCGTTGTGGCCCTGGCAATTCCGCCGCACCCGGAGGAACGCAACCCGCATCTCGACGGTGCGGTGGTCGCGCGGCGGAAGCTGCGCCGAGTGCAATCCGAACTCGCCACCCGCTGCGGTGAATCGGTGTTGTCGCTGCTCAGCGTCGACGGCGGCACCATCCTGCTACCGTCCGCGTCGTCGGAGGACAAGGCGCTGGACGAACTGGTGGACAGCCTCGGCCGTGCCGCGCAGGTGCCGATCGTCGCGACGGTGATCGCCGCGACCCCGGTCGAGGTGCCGACGGCCGCCGACCGCGCGCACGAGTTGCTGGACATGGTGCAACGGCTGCGCTGGACCCGCGGGCTGTTCCGCTTCGACGACCTCGCGCTCGAATATCAGCTCACCCGGCCCGGACCCGGACTGGAAACCCTGCGCACACTGCTCGACCCACTCGACGAGCACCCCGAACTACTCGAGACGCTCAAACGTCATATCGGCACGAATCTCAATCGCCAGCGCACGGCGCGCTCGCTGCACATCCACACTAACACCGTGGACTACCGGCTCAAGCGCATCGGTCAGCTCACCGGTTTCGACCCCGCCCAGGCGTCCGGGGTGTGGTACCTGCGTGCGGCGTTGGTCGCCCGGAGCTACCGGGATTCCGAGGACGAATCGCCGATCGGTGCGTGGGCGGGCGCGGCCGCGGTCTCCTCATAAGTTCGGCGCACCACCTCGTCGTCGCCGAGCAGAGCATGGACCGTCTCGGGGGTCCAGCGCCGGTCGGCGCCGGGCCGAGTGGCGAGATAACCCGCGGTCGCGCGGGCGGACCAGCCGTGTGCCGCGCGCAGGCCCGCGGCCAGATACCGCAGGTAGGCGGCAGCGGGCGGATTGCCCCGGACGTCGCGACAACGCCAAGGCGCGGTGAAGGTGAGCACCGGGTACCCGGCGTGCGTTCCCGCGCAGACCAACGTTTCGTAGCGTCCCGGGCCGAGAGTCGTCGTCCCCTGCGCGATCGCCTCGCTGAGGTCCATGTCCGCCTCCGGGGCGCGATACATCTCTTGCGCCACGATGTCGGAGAACTGGGCGGCGGTGAGCAAGTGAGCGTGCACGGCCATCTCGCCCGGGCAGTCGGGGTCGTAGAAAGCGCGGCCGCCGGTCCAGGTCAACGATTCGGTGGCGAAATACAGCACGCCCCGGAGCGAGAGGGGCGTCGAGCGGATCGGGTCGGCGTTGTCGCGGCAGCCGGGCAGGGTGAGTGTTCCTCCTGCGGGCTTGCCACCGCGAAGATAGGTCCGCAGCCTGGCCAGACTCATATTCGAGCCGTACGCGGCGTACCAGACCGGATCCGTACGTACGGGCGGCTCGGACCGATTCACGTCCGGTCGCGCGCTGGGCGCTGTCGCTGTCGCGCCGTCGGGATGGCGGGCCGTCATGGCACCCATTCTCGACTGTTCGCGACGTGGTGCCCAGCTGACCTTTCCGGCCGAAGGACGCGGTCGGCCGCCGCCGCAGCGTCTTCCTTGCCCGCCTTGCCCGCCTTGCCCGCCTTGCCCGCCTTGCCCGCCTTGCCCGCCTTGCCCGCCTTGCCCGCCTTGCCCGCCTTGCCCGCCTTGCCCGCCTTG
>NZ_JBSGCA010000026.1:0-14122 GCF_053601535.1 Nocardia sp. NPDC004718 | reverse complement strand
GCCCGCCGACCGGGTGGGTCCCGTGTGCGCGGACCGAGTGCTTCACCGGTTGCGCGCGCCCGCGGCGCACCGGGCCAGCGCTTCCGCGGGCCCGGACGGAGGAGCTTGCCGACGCCAGATGACACGGAATTCCCGGGTGAGCACGACGGAGTCGGCCGTCGGCACCTCCACGAGGGCCGCGCTGTCCAGATCGGGTGCTGCGATCAACCGGCTCAGCACCGCGGGTGCGACTCCGGCCCGCGCCGACGCGACGATCGCCGCCGCCGAGCCCAGTTCGGCGGCCGGGCGGGCAGGCTGGCACTCCGCGCCCAGGATTTCCCATACCGTGTCGCGGGTGCCGGAGCCAGGCTCGCGCCACAGCAGGGGAGTGGTCGCCAGTTCGCGCAATGTCACCGGCCGTCGGCGGTGTGCCCACCGGTGGCCGGGCGCGACCACGACAACCAGATCGTCGGCGCCGAGCACCCGGCTGCCGAGGCCGGGCGGCGGGTGCGGTCCCTCCACGAAACCGATGTCCGCCCTGGCGTTGCGGACCAGTTCCTCGACATGCCGGGTGTTGTCGACTTCGAGGGATACCGCCACCTCCGGATAGGACTCGCGGAAAGCATCGAGCCACTGCGGAACGCGATAGTCGGCGATGGTCTTCGACGCGGCGATCCGCAGGTGTGGCACCTGAGCAGCGTGCAGCGCGGCCACACCCGCGCCGAAGGCCCGCGCCGCGTCGAGCACGGCTTGCGCGTGCTCCACGACCGAGCGCCCCGCGTCGGTGAGCGTCGACCCGGTGGGCCCGCGATCCAGCAGCCGTAGCCGTAGCCGTCGTTCCAGGGCGCTGATCCGCATGCTCGCGGCGGGCTGGCTGATGCCGTGCCTGCGCGCGGCCGCGCCGAGGCTGCCCGACTCCGCAACGGAGACCAGCAGGTCGAGCACCTCCAGATCAGGTGTTCCTGGCGGCAGCGTCATGGGCAGATTATGAGCCCGCTGCGATCGCGCGGCATTCCCCGCCCCATCAGCTCGGCTTATGAGGTGCTCTCGTCCCGACGGCTACCCGGACAGATCGTTTGCCGCGATCGTTGTCGAAATGAGGCATCTTCGCCGGCACGGACCCGGCCTTCTGGTGGCAGCGGTGCTCGCCACCGCCGCGACTTTCCTGGATGCGGTGTGGCCCGTCCTCGGCGTGCCCGTGCTCGCGCTGGCCGGTGGCGCGATATTCGGTGTTTTCGCACGCCGCACCGGGGACGAGCGATTCACTCCCGGGCTGGCCTCGGCGCAGCGACGATCGCTCGGCGCCGCCATCGTCCTGCTCGGTCTCGGGTTGCCCGCCGGCGCGGTGGTCGGCGTGGGCCGCGGCACGATTGTCGTGCTGATCGGCACCTTGCTCGTCGGCGCCCTGGCCGCCCTGGTCATCGGCAGGCTGCTGGCCCTGGACCGGGAGTCGGTCATCCTGGTGGCAGTGGGCACCACCATCTGCGGGGCCTCCGCCATCGCCGCCGCCACGGCGGTCATCAAGCCCGAGCGCGAGCGGGTCGCCTACGCTCTCGGCACCATCTTCGTCTTCAATGTCGTCGCGGTGCTGGTCTATCCGCCGCTGGGCCGCCTGCTCGGCATGTCCGAGCAGGCATTCGGCTTGTGGGCGGGCACCGCCATCAACGACACGTCCTCGGTGCTCGCCGCCGGTGTGGCCTTCGGCTCCGCCGCAGCGCATTTCGCCGTCATTGTCAAGCTGGTGCGCAGCCTGGCGATCATCCCGCTGTGCGTCGGATTGCACTTCGGAGCCCGGCGCGATTCCGGCGCCACGCCACTGTGGCGCACCATTCCGCTGTTCGTGGTGCTGTTCCTCGCCGCGTCGGCTCTCGCCGCCACCGGCGTGATCCGGCCCTCGTGGACAACCGCCCTGAGCCACGTCAGCGCCTGGCTGATCGCCGCCGTCCTGGCCGCCGTCGGCACCACCCTCACGCCGCAGCGCCTACGCACCGCAGGCCATCGCCCCCTGATCTTCGGCGGCATCCTCTCCATCGTCCTCGGAATCTCCAGCCTCGCACTGCAATTCGCCACCGGCTGGTGGTGAGCAACAGACGAATTGCGGCGGCGGCTCGGCGGACACGGCTGCCGCCACCTACGCCCATACACGTAATCGCGAACCGTCCTGCGGTCGGATGTCGCCGCCGTCGCGCGGGCCTACCGTTGCCCTATGACGTGGAACGAGATGAGCCAGAGCAAATACGTGCGGCTGACCACCTTCAAGAAGGACGGGACGCCGGTCGGCACACCCGTGTGGGTGGCTCCGGATGGCGACCGGATCGTCGTGTGGACCAATCCCGAGACCTGGAAGGTCAAGCGGATCCGCCGCAATCCGGACGTCACGCTGCAGGTCTGCGATGGGCGCGGCCGGCCGACGGCGGAAGAGGTCCTGCCGGGCAGCGCGCGCATTCTCGACGCGGACGGCACGCAGCGCGTGCGCGACGTGGTCGCGGACAAGTACGGAATCATCGGCAAACTCGCCATTCGCGGGCACAAGCTGCTGCGCGGCGCGAACGCGTCCGTCGGGATCGCGATCGCTCCGAAGGCGGCAGGCGATCCGTCCTAGGCGGACTCGGCGAGACCGGCCGATCGCCAGATGTCCGCGAGATCGTCGAGCGGGATCGAGAGCGCCTGTGCCAATGCCACCACGGTGCCGAAAGCCGGCGAGGGCAACCGTCCGGTCTCGATCTTGCGCAGCGTCTCCGGTGAGATCCCGGCGGCGTGGGCGACGGCGGTGAGTTCGCGGTTCGCGCGGGCCGCGCGCAGGGCGGCGCCCAAGCGGCGACCCGACTCGATCTGCGCGGGGGTCAACGGGAGGCGGACCATGCGCTCAGGCTACGGACGGCAGTGTGAGGTCGCAAGACGGATTGGTATTAAAATACCGGCGCGGCTAGGGTGGTATTAAAATACCGGCGCACTGGAGGAATGATGGTCGAGTTGAAGAGCCCCGCGGAGATCGCGCGGATGCGAGTGGCAGGGCGCTTCGTCGCAGACGTGCTCGCCGAGTTGCGCGACCGGGCGCGGGTAGGGGTGAACCTGCTCGACCTGGAAGCCCACGTCCGGGAGCGCATCCGCGCGCGCGGCGCCCAGTCCTGCTATTGGGACTACGCGCCCTCGTTCGGGCGAGGACCGTTTCGCAATACCGTCTGCCTGTCGGTCAACGACGCTGTGCTGCACGGACTTCCGTTCGACTACGCCTTGCGCGACGGCGACGTGCTGACCATGGACCTCGCGGTCGGCATCGAAGGCTGGGTCGCGGATGCGGCGACCACGGTCGTGGTCGGCTCGGCCGCGGAGGAGGACATTCGGCTGGTGCGGGCGACCGAAGAGGCGCTGGACGCGGCGATCGCGGTCGCGGTGCCGGGCAACCACATCGGCGACATCTCCGCCGCCATCGCCGAGGTGGCGCGGGCGTACGGCTATCCGGTGAACACCGAATTCGGCGGTCACGGCCTCGGTCGCACCATGCACGAGGACCCGCACGTGCCCAACGACGGCCGCCCGGGGCGCGGCTATCGGTTGCGCCCCGGACTCACCATCGCGATCGAACCGTGGTTCGCGCGTACCACCGACCGCATCGTCACCGATCCCGACGGCTGGACCATCCGTTCGGCGGACGGCTCCCGAACCGCGCACTCCGAGCACACCATCGCGATCACGCCGGACGGGCCGCAGGTGCTGACCGCGGCGTGACGGTCTAACTTTCCGACAGCCAGACGGACAGGTCGTCGGACGCGCGTAACTCGTCGGCGATGACCGCCCGTTCTTCGGCCGACAGTTCCATCGCGCGCAACTCCGTCCGGAATCCATCGGCTCCGCCGGGGTCGCCGGCCGCGATGGCGAGTTCGGCGAGTGCCGCCAGTGCCCGTGCCACGTCGAGCCGGGGCGCTGCGCCGCGGAACCGGCCGAGACCGACCTCGAGCACACGGAACGCGGCCTTGTCGTCGGTCTTGAAGTCGCGCAGGATGCGGGCGTTGTCCAGCACTCTGGCCAGCCCGTCCAACTCCCTCGATCCGCCGTACTCCACCTCCGGGGGTTCGTCGCGCTGGATGTAGATCACCTGGTTGCCGGCCGGATCGATGACGGTGAACCGGGATTGCCCAGGCCGGAAGCGGGTGATCCGGGGCAGGCCCTTGGCGGGGATCTTGCCGTAGCGGCTGCGCAGCGCCGCGGAGAAGGCTCGATGCCTGCTCGCGATGTCGTCGACCATCACGAGGCAACCGGCGCGCTCGGCGGGGATGTCGCCGTTCTTCGGCGCGGGCACGAAGTGCAGCGCGCAACCGTGGTGCTCCACCGCGCCGTAGACGTAGGGGCGGGTCTGCTCGTGGGTCACCGTGTAGCCCAGCGTGCGGTAGAAGTCGAGCGTGTCGGTCAGGTCGCCGGTCCACAGTTGTGGTACCGCCGTGTCGGCCATGAAAACTCCCATTTACCTGCGGTAGTCAATTTTGACTAGACGAGCGTAGCGCTGGTTTTCGCCGGAAGTCAAACTTGACTACCATGCGATCTGGGAGCGGAAGGAGTTCGCGATGTCGGTGGTGCGCCTGCTCGTGCTGGGGGTGATGCGCCTGCGTCAGCCCGTGCACGGCTACGCGGTGCGTCAGGAGTTGCTGTCCTGGCGGGCCGAAACCTGGACGAACGTCAAGCCGGGCTCGATCTATCACGCCCTCAAGCAGCTCACCCGCGAGGGCAAGCTGAGCGCGTTCGGCACCCAGACCAGCGACCAGGGCCCTGGGCGCACGCTGTTCGAGCTGACCGAGGCGGGAGAGGCCGAGTTCCGCGGGCTCATGGACGAGGCGCTGGTCAGCATCGACATGGAGGAACTGGGCGCTGCGATCGCCTTCATGGACGCGCTGCCCAGGGCGCACGTCATCGCGAAATTGCGGGAACAGCGCCGCCGCAGCGAGGAAGTGCGCGCCGACCTGCTCGCCATGATCCCGGACTTCCCCGGGCGGTACGAAGCGCCGCACGCGACCGATCTGCTGGAGCTGTGGAGCGGCGTGTTCGAGAACCTGTCGAAGTGGACCGACGGAATGCTCGCGCGTCTGGAAGCGGGGGAGTACCGACTTCCGGAGTGAATGTCCGGCACGAACCCGCGCCTTTCCCGCGTCGCTCACCGCACCGGGATGCGGGATACGCTGCCCGCATGACGAATTCGCTGGACGCCGTCGCCAAGGCCGACTACGTGCTGCTGACCACCTTCCGCAAGGACGGATCGCCCGTCGGCACCGCGGTGTGGGCGGTGTCCGAGAACGGCAAACTGTACGTTTGGACCGTGACCGACAGCTGGAAGGTCAAGCGCTTGCGTCGCAATCCGGCGGTCAGCGTGCAACCGTGCAGCGCGACCGGCAAACCGCACGGCGCGGTGATCGAAGGAACCGGACGGGTCCTCGATGCCGAGGGCACGGAGCGGGTCCGCAAGCTGCTGCGGCGCAAGTACTGGCTCACCGGTCCCCTCGTCATCCTCGGCAGTAACCTGCGGCGCGGCAAGTCCGGAACCATCGGCATCGAGATCGACCTCGCGGCCTGACCCGCCGCGCTCAGGTCGCCTGGCTGACCGACGACATGTGGAAGTCCGGAATCCGCAAGGGCGGCATCGCGGTCCGGGTGAACCAGTCCTTCCATTCCCGCGGCAGCGTGAGCTCGGTGGCGCCCGCCTCGCTCACCCGCCGGAGCACATCCAGCGGGCTCTCGTTGAACCGGAAGTTGTTCACCGCGGCGGTGACCTCGCCGTTCTCCACGAGATACACTCCGTCCCTGGTGAGACCGGTGAGCAGCAGCGTCGCCGGATCGACCTCACGGATGTACCACAGGGTGGTCAGCAGCAAGCCGCGCTCGGTGCGCGCGATCATGTCATCGATCGTGGCGTCGGAACCGCCGGTGAGCAGCAGGTTGTCGCCGGGAACCGTGGCGGGTGCGTCGAACTCGGCGGCGGTGGCGCGCGGATAGATCAGCGCGGAGATCACGCCGTCGCGCAGCCAGTCGACGCGCTCTGCGGTCAGGCCGTTGTCGAACACCGACATCGATTCCGAGGACGCGGTCGCCGCCACGAACGGCTGGTACTCCAGTCCGGGCGCGTGCGGATCGGAGTAGAGCGTGAGCGGAATATCGCTCAGTCGCTCGCCGACCCGGGTCCCGCCCGCTCGCGCGAACGCCGTGTGGCCTTCCTGCGCGCCCCTGCCCTCCATCGACCAGGCCAGGTAGATCATCAGGTCGGCCACGGTGGAGGGCGGCAGCAGCGTCTCGTAGCGGCCCGCGGGCAGCTCGACCTTGCGTTTGGCCCAGTCCAGGCGGCGGGAAAGGTCCGCGAGCAAGCCGGACACGTCGACGTCGGTGAAGTCCGCGGTACCCACCCCGACCCACGCGCTGGCCAGATCCGCGCCCTCGCCGCGTTTGCCGTTGATCTCCACCGAACCGGTGGGTTGCACGAAGCGGCGCCGGATGCCGGTCGAGGTGCCCAGCCAGGTGGTGTGCATCTGGTGATGGGCGAAGCCGTAGAGACGGTCGGCGCTGTCGAATCCGGCGGACAGGCCCTCGGCCAGATCGGTGAACACCTCGATGCCGGTGCCGGTCGCCGGGGCGGCCCAGTCGTGGTCGACGGCGTCGGGCTCCAGCAGCGGCATCGCGTCACGCGCGGGTTCGGCGCCGCGCGCGGCCTCCTCGCTGGCGCGCACGACGGCCTCGATGTCGTCGGGGTCGACGCTGGACGAGGCGATGGTGCCGACGCGGGCCAGCGTGGGCCCCTCGCGGAACACCGAGATCACCGCCCATTTGCGCGACACCGACGACCCGTTGGTGGTCATGGAGTTGCCCGCCCAGCGCAGTGACGCCTCGTGCTCGTCACGGACGATCACCATCGCCTCGTCGGCGCGCGACAGCGCCAGCGCGCGCTCCACGGTCACGCCGGCGGGGAAGAGATCGTCGCTCACTGGCCTGCCTCCGTCCGGGTGTTGAGAATGTTGACGCCGCGCACCAGGACCGACGGGCAGCCGTGGCTGACCGCGGCGACCTGGCCCGGCTGCGCTTTCCCGCAGTTGAACGCGCCACCGAGCCGCCAGGTCGACGGGCCGCCGACCGCTTCCATCGCGCCCCAGAAGTCGGTGGTGGTGGCCTGGTAGGCCACATCGCGCACCTGGCCGTCGAGCTTGCCGCCGCGGATGCGGAAGAACCGCTGGCCGGTGAACTGGAAGTTGTAGCGCTGCATGTCGATCGACCAGGATCGGTCGCCGACGATGTAGAGGCCGTCGTCCACCCGGGAGATGAGTTCCTCGGTACTGGTGTCGCGGTCGGGATCCGGTTGCAGTGACACGTTGGCCATCCGCTGGATCGGAACGTGATGCGCCGAATCCGCGTACGAGCAGCCGTTGGACCGCTCCAGGCCGAGGCGCGGCGCGAACACCCGGTCCAGTTGATAGCCGACCAGGATGCCGTCGCGGACCAGATCCCAGCGCTGCCCGGCGACGCCCTCGTCGTCGTAGCCGACCGTGGCCAGTCCGTGCGACTCGGTGCGGTCGCCGGTCACGTGCATGATCGGCGTGCCGTAACGCAGTGACCCGAGCTGGTCCGGAGTGGCGAAAGAGGTTCCCGCGTAAGCGGACTCGTAGCCGATGGCGCGGTCGTACTCGGTGGCGTGGCCGATGGATTCGTGGATGGTCAGCCACAGGTTGGTCGGATCGATGACGAGGTCGGTCGGCCCGGCCTGCACGCTGGGCGCCTTCACCTTCTCGGCCAGCCACTCCGGAATCCGGGCCAGTTCGCCGTCCCAGTCCCACACGCCGTCGGCCCCGGTGACGTACTCCCATCCGCGGCCGACCGGTGCGGCCAGCGTGCGCATCGTCTCGAACACACCTGCCGACGCGTCCACGGTGATCGCTTCGAGGCTCGGGTGCAGCCGCACCCGTTGCTGGACGATCGAGGAGCCCGCGGTGTCGGCGTAGAAGGTCTGCTCCTTGACCTGCAACACGCTCGCGGTGACGTGATCCACCCCGTCGGCGTGCGACAGGCGCTCCGAATAGTCCTGCAGCAGTGCGACCTTCTCGCCGGTCGGGACGGCGAACGGGTCGACGTCGTAGGCCGACACCCAGCGCGCGTCGGCGTAACGCGGCTCGTCGGCCAGCTCGACGCGTTCGCGGTTGAGTGCCCGCAGCGTGGTCGCGACCGTGACGGCGGTGCGCGCCACTTCGGCGGCGGTACCGGGCGTGAGCGCGGCGTGCGACGCGAAACCCCATGTGCCGTCCACGATCACCCGCACGGCGAAGCCGAGTTCGGTGCTGTCGGTGACGGCCTCCACGCGCCCGTCGCGCAACCGGATCGATTGGGTCACCAGGCGGTGCACCCGTAGGTCGGCGTGCTCGGCGCCGGCCGCCGTTGCCGCGGCCAGTGCGGCGTCGGCGAGCGCGGCCAGTGGCAGGCCGAGGAACTCGGCGTCCACGTCTCTGGAAGTCGCGATGCTCACCCGCACCAACCTAGTCGGTATCGCCACGCGTGCGCGGTGATCACACGCCGTGCGACAGCGCATCGTGTGCCGATTCGCGCGCGATGCGTAGTGGCGCCGGGTGAACGGCGCGCGCGACACTCGGGCTTTGCCGCGTGTTGCTCGCTGGATGCCGTACTGTGCCCGCGTGCCGCCATCCGCCCTCCGTGACCGTAAACGCGAACGTACCCGCCGAGCCATTCTGGAAGCCGCAGCCGAGCTGTTCGAGACGAGCGGCTACGAGGAGACCACGGTGGCCGACATCGCCGCGGCTGCGGACGTCGGCACGCGCACGTTCTTCAACTATTTCGCGAGCAAGGAAGAGCTGCTCTTCCCGGAATCCGACGAGCGGGTGCGCGCCGCGGTGGCGGCGATCGCCAGCAGGCGTCCGGGCGAACGGCCGGTGGAGGTCGTGCTGCGCGGACTGCGCGCGGCGGGTGACAACCCCGGCGAGCACCTCGTCGACGACCTCCATGCCCGGATCGGGGCGCTGCGCGCCCAGGTGTCGCGGACGGTGCCCGCGGTGAGCGGCCGCGCCGCGCACGCCCAGCTGGTCACCCAACGCGAGATCGCCAGGCAGTTGCACAAGGCGTTCCCCGCCGAACTCGACGAGGTCGGCGCCGCCGCGTTGGTCGGCGCGGTCGTCGGTGCGGTGTCGGGTGCGTTGACGGTGCTGTTCCAGCGACCGGTGGCGGGCGTCGAGGACGGCGAGCGCCTGCAGCGCGAGATCCACGAGACCACCTCGCGGGTGCTGCAACCGTGGCTGGCCACCCAGCACCCCCAACCGGTGGGCTGATCAGCCGAACTGCTGCCAGCCCAGGCGGATCACCATCCCGATCACCACCACCAGCAGCACGACGCGGACGAACTCGGCGCCCTTCCGCAGCGCCATGCGCGCGCCGACCACGGCACCGAGGACATTCGCGACGGCCATCCCCGCGCCGAGTGCCCAGAGGATGTGCCCGGTCGCCCCGAAGAAGAGCAGAGCGCCGACGTTGGAGCCGCAGTTGATCACCTTCGCCATGGCGGCGGCCCGCACGAACTCGGTCCCGAGCAGGGTCGCGAAGGTGATGATCAGGAACGTTCCGGTGCCGGGCCCGAGCAAGCCGTCATAGAAGCCGATCAACCCGGCCGCCAACGCCACCGTGAGGACGACCTTCCGCCTGGTGGGTGGATGCGTGGCCAGGGTGACGCCGATGGACGGACGCAGCGTGACGACCACCGCGACGCCGACCAGCACCACCATGACGATCGGAATGAACAGTTCCCGGTCGATCAGCGAGACCGCGGACGCGCCCAGTGCCGCCGCCCCCGCGGCGATCACCGCCGCGGGCAGCAGCACCCGCCAGCGCATCGGTACCTTGCGAGCGAAGGTCAGCACCGAGGCGCTGGTCCCGGCGACCGCGGCGAGCTTGTTGGTGCCCAGCGCGGTCTGCGGCGCGATGCCGGGAGCGACGACGAACAATGTCGGCAGCACGATCAACCCGCCGCCACCCACCACCGCGTCCACCCAGCCCGCCGCCGTCGCCGCTGTCAACAAAACCGCCCAGTCTCCGATCTCCACCCGGTCAGACAACCAGACCGGGGATCCGGACCCCGCGGGGTGTCCGCCGGGGCCACCTACCCTGATCCCGTGCGTCGTTTCAGTCTGTGGCTCCGGGGCAAGCCCGTCGTGGCCGACTCGGTGCTGGCGGCGATCTTCGTGCTGCTCGAGATCATCGGGGTGGGGAACGCGCACAACAAGGTCGCCTACCTGGCCATCGGGGTGCTGCTTCCGCTGCCGATCGCCCTGCGGCGGGTGTATCCCCGGGCCATGGCGGCGGCGACCTTGGCGTTGTCGCTGACCGAGTCGCTGGTCGGCTTCCTGGTCCAGGACGACGCGGACCACATCGCGCAGCTGTCCCACGGCATCATGCTGTACACGCTGGTCGCATACGTCGGTAGGCGGGACGGACTGTGGTACGGGCTCGGCCTGGTGGTGGATGTCGTGCTCTCGATCGTCGCGATCGGCAAGCCGTCCGGGTCCGACAGCGTGTTCACCGCCATGTTCTACGCCTTGTGCTGGACGCTCGCGGAGTTCGTCGGCGCGCGGCACGCCTACGACGCCGAGGTGGCGGCCCGGCTCGCGGTCGCCGACTACGACAAGGAGCGTCGCGCGCACGACGCCGTCGCGGCCGAACGCACCCGCATCGCGCGGGAACTGCACGATGTGGTCGCCCACGCGGTGAGTGTGATCATCGTGCAGGCCGACGGGGCGAAGTACGCGCTGCGCCGCGACCCGGACGCGGCCGAGCAGGCGCTCGGCACTATCGCGAGCACCGGTAGGGAGGCGCTGCGCGAACTTCGCAGAACCGTGGCGCTGCTGCGCACGGAGCACGCGCCCGACCAGTTGCCCCAGCACGGCACCGCGGGCATCGCCAAGGTCGTGGAGATGATGCGCGGCACCGGTCTGGCCGTCGAGCTGGAATTGACCGGCGAACTCGACGACATCGCGCCGGAGGTCAGTCTCGGCGTGCACCGCATCGTGCAGGAATCGCTGACCAACACGCTGCGGCATGCCGGGCCGCATCCGAAGGCGTGGGTGCGGGTGCGCCGCACCGATGCCGACGTGCTGATCGACGTCACGGACACCGGTGGGGCGTCGCCGCCGGAACCGGGCCCGCGCATCCAGGGCAGCGGTCTCGGCCTGGTGGGGATGCGTGAACGCGTCGCCGTGCTCGGCGGCAGCCTGGACGCGGGCCGCCACGCGGACGGAGCCTGGCGGGTGCACGCCAGCATCCCGCTGCGTTCCGACCCGGCGGACTGAACGATGTCATCCGCTCGTCGCGTGAAAATTGTTTGGCGGCTGTCGAATTCGGCACATATCGACCAGTGGGCGAGGCCGGCGCCGCAGCTGCCGCCCGGCGCGGCGAAGCGGCCACGTTACATTGGGGAACGTGCCGATCACCGTGCTCGTCGTCGATGACCAGGAACTCATGCGGATGGGATTGAAGATGGTGCTCGGCGCGCACCCGGACATCGAAGTGATCGGCGAGGCGGCCAACGGCGCGGCCGCGGTCACCACAGCGGCGGAACTGCGTCCCGACGTGGTGCTGATGGACGTGCGGATGCCCGTGGTGGACGGTGTCGTCGCCACGACCCGCATCGTGGAGGCCGGGCACGGCAGCCGGGTGCTCGTCATGACGACCTTCGACCTCGACGAGCACGCGCTCGGCGCGCTGCGGGCGGGGGCGAGCGGATTCCTGTTGAAGGACACCCCGCCGGAGGATCTCGTCTCGGCCATCCGCAGCGTCGCCGCCGGTGACGCCGTGGTGTCGCCGAAGGTCACCAAACGTCTGCTGGACCGGCTCATCGCGGAGAACCCGGCGCGCACCCGCGACCCGGGCGTGCTCGACGTGCTCACCGCCCGCGAACGTGAAGTGCTCGAGCAGATCGCGGCCGGCCGCTCCAACGCGGAGATCGCCGAGCAGTTGTACCTCTCGGAGGCCACGGTCAAGACACACGTGGGCCGGGTGCTGACCAAACTCGGTCTGCGCGATCGGGTTCAGGCGGTCGTGCTCGCCTACGAGACCGGGCTGGTGCGGCCGGGCGGATGACGGCGGGCTCTCAGCGACCTATCAGGCGAACCAGGGAGAAAAAACCGGGCGCGAGACGTTGACCGGGTAGATCGTCCGAAAGGATCGCCATGCCCGCCTTGTTGTTCGTGCTGTACGTCGTCGTGGAAATCGCCGCGCTGGTCACGGTCGGTCAGCTGATCGGCGCGTTGCCGACCATTCTGCTGCTGATCGCCGGATCGGGGGCGGGCATGCTGCTGGTCGGTTCGCAGGGGCGGCGGGTGTTCGAGCAGTTCCGCCGGGCCGCGCGCGGGGAAGTGGCGCCAGGGACCGCCGTGGCGGACGGCGCCCTGGTCGCGGCGGGCGGTGTACTGATGTTCGTACCCGGCCTGGTCACCTCGCTGTTCGGTCTGCTCCTGCTGCTGCCGCCCACGCGGTTCCTGGCGCGTCCGGTGCTGGCGGCCTTCGCCGCACGGCGTTTCGGCAAGCTGGTCGCGACCACGCCTTACCGTGGGGTGGTCGTCGACGGTGGTGACGTGGTGGACGGCGTCGTCGCAGGGCAGTGGTACGACGACGGTCAGGGCAACGCGCGCCGCGGGATCCCCTCGTCCTGAGTGGACTCGCCGCACCCGGTTCCGTGTCGCGCCGCGAAGGGCTATCGTGACGCGATGACCACCGAGCAACTCACCGTGACGGTGAGCGAAGAGCTGGCCGCCGCGGTGAAACGAGCGGCCGCCGCTGCGGGACAGTCGATTTCCGGATTCACGGCCGCGGCGCTGCGGCTGGAGCTGATCGCCGTGGAGGCGGGCTGCCTGCCCGCGGCGGCCGGGAGAGCCGGCGGTACGCCGCCGGAATACGCGGAGGTGATGGCGTTGCTCGCGCAACCGGAGGATCTGGACCGCCACTCCGTGCTGAACGCCTGACCGAAACCGTCGCATCGGGCATGGGGCAGACTGGTGCCTCGTGAGTACCCAGTTGCTGATCGGCGGCCGTTTCTACAGCGCCAGTTCACCCGACGCCACGGCGATGGCGGTGAGCGACGGAACTGTTGTCTGGCTGGGCGCCGAGCAACCCGGACGGGCGCTGCATCCGGATGCCGAGATCATCGACCTCCACGGCGCCTTCGTCGCGCCCGCGTTCGTCGATCCGCATGTGCACGTCACCGCGCTGGGCCTGAAGCTGACCGGGCTCGACCTGTCGGCCGCCCGGTCGCTCGAGCACTGCCTGCGGCTGCTGCGGGAGTTCGCCGCGGCGCACCCCGACGGCGCGGTACTGGGTGACGGCTGGGACGAGACCGCCTGGCCGGAGGGACGGCCGCCCACCGTCGAGGAGCTCGACGCGGCGGCGGGTGCGGGTAGGCAGGTCTATCTCTCCCGCGTGGACGCGCACTCCGCGGTGGTGTCCTCGGCGCTGCTGAACGCGCTGTCCGGGCTGGCGGCGACCGACGGATTCACCCGAGGCGAGCCCGTGCGTGCCGCCGCCCACCACTTGGTGCGCGCCGCCGCGCTCGCCGGATTGACGCGGGCACAACGGGATCGAGCGCGCGCCGCGGCACTGGACCACGCCGCCGCGCGCGGTGTCGTCGCGGTCCACGAATGCGCCGGGCCGGAGATCGCGGGTCGCGATGACGTTCGCGAACTGCTCGAATTCGAGCACGGCGTCCAGGTGCGGGCCTACTGGGGCGAGGCGGTGCGCAGCGCCGAGCAGGCTCGCGCCCTGATCGACGAACTCGGCGTGCACGCACTCGGCGGCGACCTGTTCGTCGACGGCTCCTTCGGCTCGCGGACGGCGTGGCTGCGCGCACCCTATGCCGACGAATCCGGCTGCGGCCGAAGCTATCTCGATGTCGAGGCGATCGCGAATCACGTCCGCGCCTGCACCGTCGCCGGCATCCAGGCCGGATTCCACGTGATCGGCGACGCGGCCATGGATGCCGTGGTCGCTGGTGTCGAACGGGTGGTCGCCGAACTCGGCGGTCCCGCCGTCGCGGCACCCTGCGCGTCGCGATCGTCGGCGCCGGGCCCGCTGCCTGCTACGCGGCCGACGAGCTGCTCCGCAGGGCGGACGTGGAAGTCGAGATGTT
>NZ_JBSGCA010000025.1:0-115112 GCF_053601535.1 Nocardia sp. NPDC004718 | reverse complement strand
TGGCCACGGTCGCCCTGGCCACGGTCGCCCTGGCCACGGTCGCCCTGGCCACGGTCGCCCTGGCCACGGTCGCCCTGGCCACGGTCGCTCTGGCCGCGGTCGCGGCGGCGCTCGCCACCCTGCTCGGCGTCCTGCTTCGGTTCCTCGGTACGCGTCTCGGCCTGCGCGCTATCGGTCGCGGATCGCGCCTGGTCACGGCCGCGCCGCTGCCGCCCGCGGCCACGCTGGCCGCTGTCTCGGCCGGACTCCTCGGTGGTCTCGGTCGCCGTGGACGACGCCGCCTCGGCGGCGGGCGCGGACTCGGCGGGGGCCGTCTTCGCCGGGGCGGGAGCCTCGCTGGGCGCGGCCGAAGCCGCGGGCGTCACGTCGAGGGTCGCCTGCTCGGCCTTGGCCGGCGCCTGCTCAGCGGGAGCGGCGGTCTTCGCGGGGGCATCGGCCTTCGCGGTTGCCGCGGACTTGGCCTCGCTCTTGGCGGGCTTCTCCGCCTTCGCCGCCTTGCCCGCGGCCTGATTTTCCTTGATGGCGGCGATCAGATCGCCCTTGCGCATCCCGGAGGTGCCTCGGATACCGAGCTCCCCCGCGAGCGCACGCAACTGCGGCAACAACATTCCAGTCAGCCCCGATCGTGCGACGTCGGTGTGTTCGCTCATCTTCGAAATCTGTCCGGATTCACTATCGCGCTCGCCCGTCGGGTTCGATTCCACGCCGGGTGTCGCGAGCAGGTCCGTATCTGTCACGGAAATCCTTTCCTTCCCTCGATCGCCGTGTGCTGTTTCGAGGGTTCGTCCCGCAGCCCGGGCATTCTGCCGGACTGGGATGCGTCCGTCCGGGCGCTGTGTGCCGTATCACCTGCCCCGCCGGACCGGCGGCTTCTCCACCGTTGGTGAAAGGTGGGGAGAGATCATTCCAGTTGCGCAGCTACGCAGCACCCCCATGGCCTGGAGGCTCGAGCCTGGAGCCTGCTGGAGCGATTGCCCTGATGAAGCACCGGCGTCTGATGCGCACGATGTACGGACCTGCCCAGAATAGCTGTCCATTGCGAATCTCGGCAAGACAGACTCGCCGTCAGTCGATCAGGACGCCTTCGGCGATTCCCGGCTCCACGACGCGCAGGCCGTCGGCCGCCGCCAGTTCGCGGAGTTCCGCGGGAAATTCGCTGGTCCCCAGGGCCAGGATGGTCGGTCCCGCCCCAGAGACGGTGGCCGCGATGCCCGCCGTGCGCAGGCGCGTGATCCAGGCGGTGGTCAGCGGTAGCGCGGGGGCACGCTGGGCCTGGTGCAGGCGGTCCGCGGTGGCGGGCAGCAGCAGGTCGGGACGCTGGGTGAGCGCCACCACGGCCAGCGCGGCGCGGCTGACGTTGAACGCCGCGTCGCCGTGCGTCACGACGTCGGGCAGCAGGCCGCGGGTGTGCGCGGTGGACGAGCGCTCCTCCGGGATCAGCACGACCGGGCGCAGTGCGGAATGCGCCTCCAGCCGCACCGCGCGGTAGACGCGACCGTGGTATTCCGTGCCAGGGGCCTCGTCGGCGGGGCGATCGCTCTCGGTCCACGAGACCACGATCCCGCCGAGCACGCTGGCCGCCGCGTTGTCCGGATGTCCTTCGAATTCCGCGGCCAGCTGCACCATTCGGTCGGCAGGCGTGGCCAGCGCCGAGTCCAGTTTCGCGGCGAGGGCGCACCCGGCGGCAAGTCCGCCGACCACCGCCGAGGCCGAGGACCCGAGGCCGCGCGAATGCGGAATCACGTTGCGGCACACCACATCGAGGCCGTCGGCCCACACCCCGGCCGACTCCAGGCCGCGCTCGATCGCGCGGACCACGAGATGCGAAGGGCCCCAAGGCACATCGTCGGCGCCCTCACCCTCGACCCGGATGGTGAGCCCGGAATCGGTAGTGCGCACCTGGATTTCGTCGTAGATCCCCAATGCCATACCGAGCGAGTCGAACCCGGGACCGAGGTTCGCGGTGGACGCGGGCACCCGGGCGGTCACGGTCAGACCGGCGGGCAGCGTCGCGCTCATGACCTGGCTGTCGCGCGAATTCAACTCAGGCCAGCTCTAATTCGGCGGCGACCGCGACCGGATCGACCGAGATCGGCTGCACCTGCGGCATGCCGGACAGCGCGGTGTCGGGGTCCTTGAGACCGTTGCCGGTCACGGTGCACACCACGGTGAGCCCGGCATCCAGCCAGCCCTCCTTGCGTGCGGCGAGCACACCGGCCACGCTGGCCGCCGACGCGGGCTCGACGAACACGCCCTCGGTCGCCGCGACCAGGCGGTACGCGTCGAGGATCTCCTCGTCGGTGGCGGCGCGGAAAGCGCCGCCGGACTGCTCCTTGGCCTCGACCGCGCCGTTCCAGGAGGCGGGCGCGCCGATCCGGATCGCGGTGGCGATGGTCTCGGGATCCTTCACCGGGGCGCCGTTGACCAGCGGGGCCGCGCCCGCGGCCTGCACGCCGAGCATGCGCGGCAGCCCGCCGGTGACGCCGTCGGCGTAGTACTCCCGGTAGCCACGCCAGTACGCGGTGATGTTGCCCGCGTTGCCGACGGGAAGGGCGTGCACATCGGGGGCCTTGCCGAGCACGTCGCAGATCTCGAAGGACGCTGTCTTCTGGCCCTCGATGCGGGCCGGGTTCACCGAGTTCACCAGTCCGATGCTGGGGAAATCAGCGGTGACCTTGCGTGCGAGTTCGAGGCAGTCGTCGAAGTTGCCCTGCACCTGGATGATCTTCGCGCCGAGCATCACGGCCTGGGCCAGCTTGCCCATCGCGATCTTGCCCTGCGGAATCAGCACGGCGCAGCTCATGCCCGCGCGGGTGGCGTACGCGGCGGCGGATGCCGAAGTGTTGCCGGTGGACGCGCACAGCACCGCCTTCTGGCCGCGGTACTTGGCGTCGGTCATCGCCATCGTCATGCCGCGGTCTTTGAACGAGCCGGTCGGGTTCAGGCCCTCGACCTTCAGGTAGACCTCGCAACCGGTGATCTCGGACAGGTGCGGCGCGGGCACCAGCGGCGTTCCGCCCTCGTACAGCGTGACCGGCTCCCAGTCGGCCGCGCCGGCGAGCCGGTCGCGGTAGGCAGCGATCAGGCCAGGCCAGCGGGAGTGCACCCCTGCCTGTGGCGCGACGCCGGTCGCGTGCCCGCCCGTCTCCCGGCCGCCGCCCCTCATGGAGTCGCTGCGCGACGCTGTGGTCATTCTTCGGTGCCTTCCAATCTCAGAACGCTGGTCACGGATGTGACGGATGCCATTCCCGCCAGTGCGGCCACGGTGTCCGCGAGCGCCGACTCCACGGCGTGGTGGGTCACCACGACCAGGCGCGCACCCGAGCCGTGCCCTTCTTGACGGACGGTCGAGATGCTCACCCCGTGTTTGGCGAATTCGCCCGCCACCGCGGCCAGGACTCCAGGACGGTCCTCGACCTGCAGGTTCACGTGATAGCGGGTGGGCGTATCGCCGATCGGCGCGATCGGTAGCTCAGCATAAACCGATTCGCCGGGAGCGCGACCCCCATAGAACTTGTTCCGTGCCGCCATCACCAGATCGCCGAGTACGGCCGACGCGGTCGGAGCGCCGCCCGCGCCCTGCCCGTAGAACATCAGCCGCCCGGCGTTCTCCGCCTCGACGACCACCGCGTTGAACGCACCGGTCACCGCGGCCAGCGGGTGCTTGCGGGGGATGAGCGCCGGGTAGACGCGCACCGAGACGCGCTCTTTGCCGCCGTCCTCCGGTCCGGGCTCGCCGGGACCCGCGTCCACCCGCTCGCAGATGGCCAGCAGTTTGACCGTGCAGTCGAGCGCGGAGGCGGTTTCCAGATCCTCGGCGGTGATCCGCGAGATGCCCTCGCGGTAGACATCGGCGGCGGTGACCCTGGTGTGGAACGCCAGCGAGGCGAGGATCGCGGCCTTGGCCGCGGCGTCGAAACCCTCCACGTCGGCGGTCGGGTCGGCTTCCGCGTAGCCCAGCCGGGTGGCCTCGGCCAGCGTCTGGGAGTAGTCGGCGCCGGTCTCGTCCATCGCGGAGAGGATGAAGTTGGTGGTGCCGTTGACGATGCCGACGACCCGATTCACCCGGTCGCCCGCCAGTGACTGGATCAGCGGGCGCACCACGGGGATGGCGCCCGCGACGGCGGCCTCGAAGTACAGGTCGGCGCGGCTGGCTTCGGCGGCGGCCGCGAGCTCGCCGGTGTAGTCGGCCAGCAGCGCCTTGTTCGCGGTCACCACGGATTTGCCCGCGTTCAGCGCGGCCAGGATCAACCGGCGCGGCGGATCGATGCCACCGATCACCTCGACCACCAAGTCGACGTCGTCGCGGGCGACCAGGGCGTCCGCGTCGGTGGTCAGCAGGTCCGCGGGGATGCCGCGGTCGGTGGCGAGACTGCGCACGGCCACACCGCGGAGCACCACCGGCGCGCCGACACGGGAACGCAGGTCGTCGGCGTGCTCACGCAGGATGCGCACGACCTCGGTACCCACATTGCCCATGCCGAGGACCGCCACCCCGATCGGGCGATCGGTCCCCCACACGCCGTTCTTCGCGTTGACCGTCACGCTTCCACCTCCAAGCTGAGCAGGTCCGCCACCGTTTCCCGGCGCAGAATCAGACGCGGCTGTCCATCCCGCACCGCGACGACCGCGGGCCGGGTCAACTGGTTGTACCGGCTGGACATCGAGTAGCAGTACGCGCCGGTGGCGGCGACGGCGATCAGGTCGCCGGGGCCGACGTCGGCGGGCATCCAGGTGTCCCGGATGACGATATCGCCGCTCTCGCAATGCTTTCCGACGACGCGCGCGACCACCGGCCCGGCCTGCGACGACCGCGAGACCAGACGGCAGTCGTAGTCGGCCTGGTACAGCGCGGGCCGGATGTTGTCGCTCATGCCGCCGTCGACACTCACGTACCGGCGGCGCAGACCGCCGTCCAGCGAGACATCCTTGATGGTGCCGACCTCGTAGAGCGTCACCGTGCCGGGCCCCGCGATGGCGCGGCCCGGCTCCACCGCGATCGTCGGCGTGGGCAGGCCCGCGCGTTCGGCTTCGGCGGCGACCAGTTCGCGCAGGCTCGCCGCGAACCGGTCCAGCGGCGGCGGGTCGTCCGACGGCAGATACGAAATGCCAAGTCCGCCACCGAGATCCAGCGTCGCGATCTGCACGGTGCGCTCGATGCCGAACTTGTCGATGGCCTCGCGGAGCAGGCCGAGCATGCGCCGCGCGGCGATCTCGAAGCCGTCGATCTCGAAGATCTGCGAGCCGATGTGGCTGTGCAGGCCGACCAGGCGCAGGTTGTCGGCGTCGAAGACGCGCGCGAGCGCCTCCATCGCGTCGCCGCCCGCGATCGAGAAACCGAACTTCTGGTCCTCGTGCGCGGTCGAAATGTATTCGTGGGTATGGGCTTCCACTCCGACGGTGACCCGGACCAGTACGTCCTGCACCACGCCCGCGCGGCTCGCGACGGCTTCCAGGCGCTCGATCTCGATGAGCGAGTCCACCACGACGTGGCCGACGCCCGCGGACACCGCGGCTTCCAGCTCGGCGACGGATTTGTTGTTGCCGTGCAGGGCGATTCGCTCCGCGGGGAAGCCCGCGTGCAACGCGACGGCGAGTTCGCCGCCGGAACACACGTCCAGCGAGAGGCCCTCGTCCCGGATCCAGCGGGCGACCTCGCCGCACAGGAACGCCTTCGACGCGTAGTGGACTCGCGCGTTCGCCCCGAACGCGCGGACCATGTCGCGGCAGCGGGAACGGAAGTCGTCCTCGTCCACCACGAACAGCGGCGTGCCGAACCGCTCGGCCAGCTCGTACACCGGCACGCCCGCCAGGTGGACCACGCCCGCGTCGTCGCGGGTCGCGTTGCGCGGCCAGACGTTCGCGGGCAGGTCGATCATCTGCCGCGGATCGCTCGGGCGCTCAGGCAGATTCGGCGCATGCGGCATCTCGGCGTGCCGGGGACCGGCGGGATGCGCGCTCATACCTCCACCTCGCTAGCGCTCGGCTCCGGCATGACCGCGCATGCGGCTGTAACGATGGTTCGCAGGCTCACGACGTCCACCTCGCTACGCTCGCTCACTTTCGCTTCCTTCCTCGCTTCGGTCGACCGGACGGTCACATGCGCTCCGGCGCGCTGACGCCGAGCAGGCCCAAGCCGTTGGCCAGGACCTGGCGCGTGGCGTTGACCAGAGCGAGCCTGGCCGCGTTCGTCGGCGAGACGGGGTCGTCGCCGAGCGGCAGGACGCGCAGGTTCTTGTTGGTCTGGAAACGGTGGTACGCGCCGGCCAGTTCCTCCAGGTAGCGGGCTACCCGATGCGGTTCGCGCAAGCTCGCCGCACCGCTCACCACGCGCGGGTATTCGCCGAGGGTGCGGATCAGCTCGCCTTCCTCGTCGGACGACAGCAGCGCGAGGTCGGCGGCGACGGAGTCGTAATCGAATTCGGCGGCGTTGCGCGCGATGGACGCGGTCCGCGCGTGCGCGTACTGCACGTAGTAGACCGGGTTCTCGTTGCTCTGACTGGCCCACAGGTTCAGGTCGATGTCGATGCTCGAGTTCACCGACGAACGCACCAGCGAGTACCGCGCCGCGTCCACGCCGATCGCCTCGACCAGGTCGTCCAGGGTGACCACGGTCCCAGCGCGCTTGCTCATCTTCACCGCGACGCCGTCGCGCAGCAGGTTCACCATCTGCCCGATCAGCACCTCGACCGCGGCCGGGTCGTCGCCGAACGCGGCCGCGGCGGCCTTCAGCCTGCCGATGTAACCGTGGTGGTCGGCGCCGAGCATGTAGATGCACAGGTCGAAGCCGCGGGCCCGCTTGTCCTGGAAGTAGGCGATGTCGCCCGCGATGTAGGCGGCTTTGCCGTCGCTCTTGATGACCACCCGGTCCTGGTCGTCACCGTATTCCGAGCTGGCGATCCACCAGGCGCCGTCCTTCTCGTACAGGTCTCCGGAGTTCTTCAGCCGCTCCACGGCCTGCTCGACCGCGCCGGAGGCGAACAGCGAGCTCTCGTTGAAGTAGACGTCGAAGTCGGTGCCGAATTCGTGCAACGACTCCCTGATGTGCGCGAACATCAGCTCGACGCCCTCGGCACGGAACAGCTCCAGGCGCTCGGCCTCCGGCATGCTCAGCACGTCCGGGGTGGCGGCCACGATCTTGTCGGCGATCTCGCCGATGTAGGCGCCCGCGTACCCGTTCTCCGGGGTCGGCGCGCCGGTGGCGGCCGCGGCCAGCGAGGCGGCGAACCGGTCGATCTGCGCGCCGTGGTCGTTGAAGTAGTACTCGCGCACCACGTCCGCGCCCTGCGCGGCCAGGATGCGGCCCAGCGCGTCGCCGACCGAGGCCCACCGGGTGCCGCCCAGATGCACGGGACCGGTCGGGTTGGCCGAGACGAACTCGAGGTTGATCCGGGTGCCCTTCAGCGTCTCGGCGGTGCCGTACGCGGCGCCCGCGGCGAGCACCCGCTCGATGATCGCGCCCTGCGCGGAGGCCGCGAGGCGGATGTTCAGGAAGCCGGGCCCGGCGACCTCGGCGGCGGCGACGCCGTCGGCGGCGGCCAGCGCGTCGGCCAGCCAGGTGGCCAGATCACGCGGCTTGGTTCCGGCGCGCTTGGCCACCTGCATCGCGACATTCGTGGCATAGTCGCCGTGTTCGGGGTTGCGGGGACGCTCCACGGTGACCTCGTCGGGCAGGACCGCAGGGTCCAGTCCACGTTCGACAAGCACCTTCGCCGCGGTAGAGCGAAGGAGATCTGCAAGGTCAGCTGGAGTCACGAGTCTCTATCCTATGGTCTTGGCGGGTGTGCACCTCGGGTGGGCACTGCGCAGCCAGCGGATCCATCCACGTCGAAAGAGCACACTGAGCGATGCCTAGCAGTCCCAGCGCCAAATCGGCCAAGGCCGCCAAGGCCGCGGCGAAGTTGTCGGCTCCCCGCAAGCGGGGCGGGCAAGGACAGCTTCCGAAGAAGAATCGCCAGGTTCCCTGGTTGGCCATCGGCGCGGCCGTAGTAATCATCGCATTGATCGGCGCGCTGGCTTACAGCCTGGTCCCCAAGTACCGGGAAAAGGCCGACCTGGAGAAGTACACGCCGAGCGCGCAGAAGAAGGACCCGTCCGACGGGATCGCGGGCGTGGTGAAGAAGGAATACCCCGCCGGGCTGCACATCAGCTCCAGCCAGCGCGTGGCCTACGACCAGGCTCCACCCTTCGGCGGCCCGCACGACCAGTCGTGGGCGACCTGCACCGGCGTGGTCTACAACAAGCCGATCCGGGTGGAGAACGCGGTGCACTCGCTCGAGCACGGCGCGGTGTGGATCACCTACAACCCGGACAAGGTGAACGCCGACGGCATCGCGACGCTGAAGGCGAAGGTCGAGGGCAAGCCGTACACGTTGATGTCGCCCTACCCCGGCCTCGACTCCGCCGTCTCCTTGCAGTCCTGGGGGCACCAGTTGAAGCTGGACAGCCCCGACGACAAGCGCGTCGGCCAGTTCATCACGGCGCTGCGGCTGAACAACTACGCCTACCCCGAGGTCGGCGCGGACTGCTCGACCATCGTCTTCGACACCGACAACCCGCCGCCGTTCGACCCCACGCCGCCCGGACCCGACGCGGTGCCGATGGACGGCAAGGGCTTGCAGCAGGACCAGACCGAACTCGGCGGCATGCCCGGTGGTCTGCCCGGCGTGCCCGGCGTGCCAGGTCTTCCCGGACTTCCCGGTGTGCCCGGCGCTCCGGTGCCCGCGCAGCCCGCGCCCGTTCCGCCGGCGCCCGCGCAGCCCGCTCCTGGCGCGGGGCAGTAGTGGCCGGCGATCAGGGAGGCGCCGATCGCAGCGCTACCGGGTCCGGCGAACCGACGACAGCCGCCGGCACCGGAGTCACCGAGTCCGGCGATCTCCAAGCCGCCGGGTCCGGCGATCGGGCAACAGCCGCAGGGTCCGGTACCGAGGAAGCCAGCAGGCCCGAGAGTGTCGGATCCTCGAGATCGGGCGATCGAAAGACACACGTCGAATCAGACAGCGAAGCGTCCGCCGGGTCACCCTCGCCCGAAGCCCCCGCCGGATCGGACGATCGCCGAGCTACCGCATCCGAACGCGAAGCAGCTGACGGATCCGATGACCGTGAAGCATCCGGCGTCGGCGGACAGTTCCGCCGCCAGCGCACCGCGCTGCTGACCCTCGGCATCATCGGCGCCATCCTGATCGGGTTCGCGATCGGCGTGCTGGCCCGGATTCCGCTGAACGGTTCAACCGAGCCGGACCCGGGCCCGGTCGACGTCGGTTTCGGCCAGGACATGTCGGCGCACCACGCCCAAGCCGTCGAAATGGCGGGCGTGCTGCTGGTTCGCTCCACCGACACCGAGGTACGCCGCCTGGCCTACGACATCCTCACCACCCAGCAGAGCCAGATCGGGCGCATGCAGGGCTGGTTGCAGCTGTGGGGCGAACCCGCGCAGAGCGTCGACGGGTTCATGGGCTGGATGACGGAGCCGATGAGCGGCCACGATCATTCCGGTGCCGACATGCCACATCACTCCGGTCCGGTGTCCACCATGCCCGGCATGGCCACCCCCGCCGAACTCGCCGCGCTCCGCCAGGCCACCGGCCCCAAGCTGGACACGATGTTCCTGCAGCTCATGCTGCGCCATCACCAGGGCGGGCTGTCGATGATCGACTACGCCGCCCAGCACGCCGACACCACAGCGGTGCGCACCCTGGCCGAAACCATGGCCACCACCCAGCGCGGCGAATCCGACCTGATGACCACCATGCTCACCGCGCGGGGCGCCGCCCCCCTCCCATGACCCGAAACTCCGCCGCCGTCCGCCCTTTTTGGCGGACGGCCGCCGATAGGATAGGCTGACCCAGCCCGATCGGACCGCCATCCAGGCCCGACCGAGCCCTATCCCGCCCTCGTAGCTCAGGGGATAGAGCGTCTGCCTCCGGAGCAGAAGGCCGCAGGTTCGAATCCTGCCGAGGGCACAACGCGAAGGCCCCTGACCAGCCGGTCAGGGGCCTTTCTCGTCAGCAGCCTCAACCTCATGGACGAGAAGTGCTCAGTCGACGCTACGACAGATGAGCTGCCCGTCGTCGCGCAGTCCGATTACTCATAGCGATAGCGGCAGGAGATGATCACGACCGCATCGCCGTCGATCGCGTACACGATCCGGTGTTCCTGGGTGATGCGGCGCGACCAGTAGCCAGCCAGGGTGTGCTTCAACGCTTCCGGCTTACCAATGCCTTCGTAGCCGTTACGTTCGATGTCCTCGATGAGGGTATTGATCCGGCGCAAGATGCGCTTGTCGTTGCCGAGCCACCACTGGTAGTCGTCCCAAGCGGAATCGGTGAATGTCAGTTTCACTCGGCCGCCCTGCGACGGGATGCATTGCGCTCGAGGGTAACTTTTTCGTCGTCTTCGTGCTCACCTGGGTCCGCCAGTTCCCGAGGTGTGGCACCGCCGCCCCGATGTTCCGCTATTGAACGTTCGAGGTGTCGCGCATTAGCCGGATTACCGAGAAGGTACGCGGTCTCCTTCAGCGCTTGGTATTCACTCAGGGCGACCACCACGGCAGGTTCGTGCCCGGCACGGGTGATCACCACTTCTTCCAGGTCTTCGGTGGCGCTGTCGAGAACCGATGCGAGGTTCGCTCGCGCCTCGGTGTAGTTCATCGGCTTCATATTCCCAATGTACAGGATCCTGTACAGATAGGAACCGCAGTTATTCGGCCGCCCACGGCCGCCGGACCTTTCCCTTCTCGGTCTTCGTCCCGACCTGCTCGAGCGCCGACACGAGGTCGTCCAGGTGCTTGCGTGAGCTTCGGTACCGGGAGCCCGCCGTACTGTTCTCGCAGGGGCGCGAGGTTGTACCGGTATCCCGCCGGCGTCGTGCGCCGAGCCCAATGCAGGCTGCCAGCCAGTCTTGACAGACCTCCTCAACCGGTCACGTCCTTGCGCGGTACGAAACTGCCGGACGCGGCTTCCGCCATGGACTTCGGGGTCCACGTCGTAGCCGACGCAGCGGCGCAGGTTCTGAATCCACCGGTCGACCAGCTTGGAGAAGAACACGATGTCACGGGCGGCCCGCGCCTAGTCGTAGCTGTCCGGGTTGCGGGGTGAGCCGTCCGAGCTCGGCTTGCCCTCGGCGTCCTTCGCGCCGTCTTGGTTGATCGACCCGTAGGACGGCATGGTGAGCGTGACCGGCGACCGGCATCGCCTCATCTGGACAACAACTGAAACGGTGGACATGACCGACCCAACCCGCCTGGCCCCGCAGACTTCCGAACCACTCGAGTTCGTCACCGACCTGCTTGGAGACATCGGACGCCTTCAACCCGACTCGCGAACACTTACCGATCCCCGCGAGGCCGCTCACCTCATTGCTGAAGAAACTCGGTCGCGGATCACTGCTGTTCTCGACAAGTTCGGAGGAACGCCGATCGTGCTGCTGAGCGGCGGCGTCGATTCGATCTACGTCACAGCCGTCGCGGTCGCTCTCGGCGCGAAACCGACAGCGGTCACGATCTTGACCGAAGACCAATCGGACGAACGGAACGCAGCAGCCGCGGCCGCAGCCTTCGGCCTGAGGCATGACCTCATCCGCCTGACACCACAAGAGGTCAGCCAACTGGCTCGTGACACTATGCGGCGACTTGGCACGTCGGAACTCTGGGAGGTAACCGCAGGCATCCCGATACTCGCCGCTCGTAGAAGCTTCGACAAGATCGCACAACTTGGCCCGATCTTGAACGGTAGCGGCGCGGATGCAATCCTCGGTGGCGGCAAGCGACTCACCCATCCAGTGGCATCGCTCGACGCGAGGGGCGAGCTCGACCGAATCATTCGAACGGAGTCAGCCGCGAACTTCAGATATGACCGGCTCGTTCCACACTTCTATCCAGCGCTGCTGGATGAGTATGCCGATCGGCTTGTTCATGTGTTCCAGACGGTGCGGTGGTGGCAGATCGCCGAACGGTTCGCTCCCCCAGCACTTTTCGGATCGCGCGACGGTATGACTGTTGACAAACTCGCCCTCCGCTTGGCGTGTGAAGAAGAGCTTCCACCAGGAGTGAAGCACCTTGCCTGGGCAGTGAAGTCGCCGATCCAGCGTTCATCCGGCCTAATGTCCGTCCTTGCGACTGCCGCCCGGTCGTACGCCGCCAACCTTCCAGGAGCACGGACCTACTCAGATCCCATGACCGAGGACGCCGAAGCCGTAGCAACACGCTTGTACCTCTCGATCCTGGAGAACAGCTAGCGGCACCGCTCCAAGATTCGCCCATGCTGTGGAGCCCTCGAGGTGTCGCGCGTCAGCTGGGTTGCCGAGACGGTAAGCGGTCTCCTTCAGCGCTCGATATTCGCTCAGGGCGACCACCACGACAGGTTCGCACCCGGTACGTGTGATCACCACTTCTTTTAGATCCTCGGTGGCGCTGTCGAGAACCGATGCGAGGTTCGCTCGCGCCTCGGCCGGTGACTGCCCGCACGAGAGGAGGACCGTGGCACAGCACGACATTTGGTGATCACACCGTCCTCTGGCGAATTGCGCGAGGATCGCGGATCGCGACCCCGAGATGATGTTGACGAGTGGCACACTGTCGAAAGGTCTACTCGACATTTGCCGCAACCATGTGCCACTCGTAAACGGAGAGTTTGCGGGGACGTGCGCGGTGCGGCACGGTGACAGTTATGGTCGGTGGGCTGGACGCGGTGTGGCGGTCGGTGCGCGATGTGCTCGGCGCGGCCGCCAAGGACTACAGCGCCGCCGCCGCCGCGATGCCCAGGAACGCCGCCCGTGGCGTCACCGAGACCACCGCAAGGCTCGTGGATGCCGATGCGGCGAACGCACCGGCTCTGCGTGCGGCATTCTCCGACTCTCCTGGCGGTATCGCCACCAACGCAAGGTCTTCCACCTATGTACGCGGCCGCGATCTGATCGACGAAGTGGACTACAGCGCACTGCGGCGGGCAAGGGGAACCGGGTCCTCGGGGTCCTACCCGACGTTGGAAGAGATCCAACGCCTGCAAGGATTCGACGGCCCCGTCACCATCGCCACACAGCACGAGGTCGACGCGGCGGTCGCGGCGGGCGGGCAAGAGCTGTTCCGAGGTTTCGAGGAGGACCGCTACCTCGACGCCTTCGTCGCCGGCCCGGTGCGACCTGGCGGTGGGCCCACCGGATCGGGCACGTATGCTTCGCCGCTGGAGGAGGTCGCACTCCACTACGCCGATCCCACCCGCGCGCAGGACCTCTCCACCCGGCAGGCCCGGGTGGTGCGCATGGCGTTACGCCCCGATGCCAAGAAAATCACTCTCCGCGCGCTCGAGTCCGAACGGACCCGCACCCTGGCGGAGGTCGCTCGGGAACTACGGGTTCTGCGTGATTCGGCGAACCCCACGGCCGAGGACATGGCTCGCTACACTGCGCTGCAGGACAAGGAGCTGACGTTGGCCGACATCGGCCAATACGGTGCCGTACGCGGCTGGGACGCCATCGACGGCTCCGACACCTTCTCGAACAGGGAGTGGGTCGTACTCAACCCGACCGCCCTGTTGGTCCAACGCTGAGCATCGCCCCCCGGCGCCCACGCTCCAGCTGAGTGGCCACCGCCCGCACTCGGCCGCCGACTGCCGTGGCATGGGGTGCGGATGAGCAATGCCGCCGCATATGAGAAAGGCCCCCTTGCCGGGAGCCCGTCTCGAATGGTTGGGTGCCGTCTGCGGCGCGACGATTACAGCAGGGGTTCGGTGGGTTTGCCGGTGGAACTGAAGACGCCCGCGTTGGTGAGGTAGGTGAAGGCGGGGGCTGTGAAGCCGGGCTGGAGGAAGTAGAAGTGGGCCTTGGTGACGGCACCGTTCTCGGCGGCGTCGCAGAGCGCTTGCAGGGCGGTGGGGTCGACGGTGACGGCGGTGAGTTTGCCCGCCTCGTAGTCCATGTCCACCCACTTGGCGTGAATGGCGGCGCTCATGACGCTGCCGGTGAAGTCCTCCCGATCCGAGGCGGCGCTGAGGCCGAGCTCGAGGCCGTCGTCGAGGTCGGTCGGGGTGTGCTGCCAGCGGCCGTACTCCCACCAGCGCACGAAGCTGACGGGGCCTTCGACGCCGCCGGGCAGCTTCGTCGTCGGTTCCACGGAACGCACCCAGGCGGGCGCAGCGGCCAGCGGATCATAGGAGGTCCCGGCGACCTCGTTGTCCTCGTCCCTTCCGAATAGCAACGCGCGGTCATCGGGATATCTGACCAGCGAGAACCAATTGCCCTCCCCGTCGTCGTTGATCAGCCGGCCGCCTTCCACTCTGGCCGTCTGCCCGATCTCCTGTCCGCTCGCGGCCCCATCGGTGTGGGTGGCGGCGGTGATCACGTCCAAGACGGTCACGCGCGCCCACAACACCTCGGGATGCGGCAACTGAAATCCCATGCCGGGCAACGTATCACCGGCCCCCTACGGCGACAACCGGGCCGGCAATCGACGGGACAACCCATTCGGGCCGCGGTGCGCTCGACAGCAAACCTGGTCGGCGGCGATCACACAGATGCGGGCAGGGCAGGCAAATTCACGGCAATGAGTCCGGCTCGGATCGCGCGACATTTCCGCGTGACGATCGAGCCGATTCCGGTCCGGATTGTCCGGTATCACGCGGACGCAGCGCATAGGCGGGAACCAACTGATCGCGCACCTGCAGATCCGGGCGTCCGTCGGCGAACTGGATGCTGTAGTTCACCCGGCCCATCCAATCGCCGTCGACGGTGGGCAACCAGTGCGTCAGGGTTCCGGGTCGCTCGCCGCGCATGATGACCCCGGCGCCGTTCACATGGCGCGGCGTCCCGGGATCGCGGACCAGGATCGCGTCCAGCCGCACCCAGACCGGGCGCGGCGGGTAGGTCAGCGTCCGGTAGTAGTGGCCGGTCCGGTTCGGGTAGACCAGCTCGGGTTCCGTTCCTTCGGTTCGCGGCGTTTCATCGCTTATCGAACCCATGTTCGAATGTTAGCCGGACATATGCGGCAAGCACCAGGCAACCTCGACCCGAATCGGGCGCCATGACGACGGCCACAGTGCCATCAGGGGCCACGTTCTAGTATGTTCGTTCTAGAATGATCATATTAGAAGGGGTACGACATGTCGGCGAAGTTCGAGGTGGTCAAAGGTTTCTACGCCGCCACGCAGACCGGTGACGGACCGGCGATCCTGGCGCTGCTGCATCCGGAGTTCGAAGCGCGAACCGCACCGGGCATGCCGTGCGGCGCGGGCGGCGCCTTCCACGGGCCGATCGCGGCGATGACGGGTATCTGGGGACCGGTCGCGCGAGATTTCGCCACCGCGCCGTACGACGAGACGTGGCAGGAGACAACCGACGGCACCGTCGTGGTGACCGGGCATTATCGCGGCACGGCGCGCGCCACCGGCCGCGAGTACGAAGCGGAGTTCGTGCACCTGTGGCAGGTCGGCGACGACGGGCGAATCACGCGCCTGCACCAGTACACCGACACCGCACGCTGGCACGCCGCATTGGACGCCTGACGCCGCGAGTGCCGACCTCGCGCCGATAGCTGTTCCGCCGACATCCGCGCGGACAGCCCCGAACACAACACCTGCGCCGGACCACATCACGAGCGATCACCCTCCCCACCGGGCACCCGCGCAGACAGCCCGAACACGACGCTGCGGACCACATCGGGAGCCGGTCACCGCCTGGCGGCTCCACGACCTGACCGAACGATGCGGTCTGGTTTGGTTTCGGGTCACCCGGGCACGCCTTTGCCGTAGCGATGCAGGCACCCGGGGGCAGACCGGAGGACGACATGGCTTATCCACCGGGCGGGCAACCGCCGGATGACCGACCGCCGCAGCCGCAACAGCCGCCCCCCGGCTCCCCGCCGCCCGAACCTGAGCACCCCCTTCCGCCGCCGGAGCCGGTGCGACCCTCCCCACCACCCGGTCCGGGAGAACCGCCTTCCCCGCCGGGGCAACCTCTCCCACCGCCAGGTCCGGGGCAACCCCCTTCGCCCCCCGAACCCGGGCGACCCTTCCCACCACCCGGACCGGGACAACAACCCTTCCCACCACCCGGTCCCGGACAACCCTTCCCACCACCCGGACCGGGTTATCCACCGCCCGGGCCCGGTTATCCGCCACCCGGCTACGCCCCCGGCGGATACCCACCACAGCCCAGGAAGAGCCACACCGGCCTGATCGCCGGCTTGGTCGTGATAGTCGTGCTGGTGATCGCGGGCGCGCTGATCGCCGGGGTCTTCTTGACCACGCAGGGCAAAGGTCCGCTCGCCTCGGACGAGAAGAAGATCGAGCTCGCGATCCGCGACTTCTACGAGACTCTCGACCGGCGCGGCTTCCGCGCGGCGGCCGAACAGGCGTGCGCCCGCGAACGCGCCGCGTTCGAGGCGATGACCGAGAGCGAGAAGAAGGAATTCGACCGCACCTCGGTTTCGGTCACCATCGATAGGATCGACGACATCGTCGTCACCGGGGACACCGCGACCGCGAAGGTCACCGGCAAACTCACCGTCGCGGTGCCGGGCGAGCAGCCCGATACCGAAACCAGCACGACCGAGCATCTGAAGAAAGAAGACGGCAAGTGGAAGGTCTGCTCCCCGGAGGGCACGCGCTGATCGCATGCACCCACGCATGAGTTGCTGCGGCCCCAGCCGCAGGACCGTCCTCGGCGCGCTCGGCCTCGCCGCTCTGCTCCCCCTCGCTGGTAGACCGAAACCGGTTCGCGCTCAACCGAATACGACCATCGCGACAGATCTGGAAGTGGTGACGATCACCGACACCTCGGTGATCCTCACCTGGACCACGCTCGCGCCCGACCCCGGCGGTCGGCTGCTGCCCGTCGACACCGACACCCAGGTGCGGATCGGTCCCGCCGACTCGCCGCGCGCACCGGCCCAGGTCTTCGCCGACGACCACCCGACCCCTTTTCACTACGCCGAGATAGCGGGCCTCGAGCCGGGCCGCGCCTACCGCTTCGAAGCCTGGTCCGCGGGCCTGCGCGCCACACCGGCGCTTTCGCTCACCACCGCCGACCCGGCAGCGCCGGAAGCGCGCGGCGAGTTCACCACCCTGGTCCCGCCGCCCGGTCGCAGGCTGCGCACGCTGGCACTGGCCAACGACGTGCACTACGGCGAGCAAGTCAGCGGGCTGATCGCGGGCGACCTGCCCCCCGGCTTCCGGCAGGGCCCCGGTCTCGCGCCCTACCCCGAAGTGATGCTGACCGCGATGCTGGACGACTTGCGTCGTCCCGATCGCGCAGCCGAACTTTTGCTGCTCGCGGGCGACCTGACCGCCGAAGCCTCCGAGCAGGACACCCGCACGGTCCGGACCCGCCTCGATGCCTGGGGCACGCTCGGCCACGACTACCTGGCCGTGCGCGGCAACCACGACCGGCCGCACGTGGGCGGCGAATACGCCGGTTGCGCGCCCGCGCCCGCCGACCACCGCGACTGCTGGGCCGATGTCTTCTCCGCACGACAGGAAATGGTCGAACACGAGGTCGGCGGTCTGCGGGTGCTGGGATTGGACACCAGCCAACTCGACGGCGCGGGCGGCTCCATCGAGCGCCCGCAGTTCGATCACCTCGCCGAACGCCTGCGCGCCGATCCGGACCGGCCCACGCTGGTGTTCGGCCACCACCCGGTCACGACGGAGTCCGGACTGACCAACCTCGCCGGGCCCGGCTTCGTGCTCGACGGACGCGACAGCGCCGAGTTGCAGGCGCTCTACGCCCGCAGCCCCGGAGTCTTCCTGCAACACAGCGGCCACACCCACCGCAATCGCCGCACCAGGCCGGACGCGCCGTGCGCGGTGGAGTTCCTGGAGGTCGCCGCGGTCAAGGAGTACCCGGGCGGCTACAGCCTGCTGCGCCTCTACGAGGGCGGGTACATGGTCAATTTCTACAAGACCCGCACCGAGGACGCCCGGCGCTGGAGCGCGCTCACCCGCGGCGAGTACTTCGGACTGCAGCCGGATTACACGCTCGGCACCTGCGCGGACCGCAATCACATTGCACTGCGGGACTTTTCGGGGCTGACGTAGCGTCCGCGAGAAATCCGCAGATCTGCCAGGGTTCCCGCATGTCGGACGCGGTATCTTCCTTAGGTAAGGCTCAACATATGCACGGGTAACGCGGTCGGAAGGACGAGGATGAAGCCGGTCAGATGGAAGACGATTGCCGCTGGATTGGTCCTCACCATGACGGCCATCGGCGGCACGGCTTGCTCGAATTCCTCCGACAACGCGAACGAGATCACCGTCTACAACGCGCAGCACGAATCGCTCACCAAAGAGTGGGCCGACCAGTTCACCAAGGAAACCGGCATCAAGGTGACATTGCGCCAGGGCGGCGACACGGCGCTGGGAAACCAGCTGGTCGCCGAGGGCGCTGCCTCGCCCGCCGACGTCTTCCTCACCGAGAACTCCCCCGCCATGGCGCTGGTGGAGAACGCGGGCCTGTTCGCCGACGTGGACGCCAAGACCCTGGAGCAGGTGCCCGCGCAGTTCCGCCCGTCCACCGGCAAGTGGACCGGCGTCGCCGCGCGGTCGACGGTGTTCGTCTACAACAAGAACAAGGTCCAGCCCGGTCAGCTGCCCGCCTCGCTGTTGGATCTGGCGCAACCGCAGTGGAAGGGCCGCTGGGGCGCGGGCGTCTCCGGCGCCGACTTCCAGGCCATCGTGGCGGCCCTGCTCGCGCTGAAGGGTGAGGACGTCACCCGCGCCTGGTTGAAGGGCATGAAGGAGAACGCGACACCGTTCCCGAACAACGTCGCCACCATGAAGGCGGTCAATTCCGGCAGCCCGGACGGCGGCGTCATCTACCACTACTACTGGTACCGCGACCAGGCGAACACGAAGGAGAGCAGCGCCGACACCGCCTTGCACTACTTCAAGAACCAGGACCCGGGAGCCTTCGTCAGCGTCTCCGGCGGCGGCGTGCTGAAGGCGAGCAAGAAGCAGGAGGCGGCGCAGAAGTTCCTGGCGTTCATCGTCGGCAAGACCGGACAAGAGGTGCTGCGCGACGGCACGTCGCTGGAGTACCCGGTCGCCGCCGGAGTGGCCGCGAATCCGGCGCTGCCGCCGCTGGCCGATCTGCAGGCCCCCGCGGTCGATCCGTCCAAGCTGGACTCGAAGAAGGTCACGCAGCTGATGACCGAAGCGGGTCTGCTGTAGCCGTGGCAGTCCGGACCGTTGTCGCCGCGCCCCGGGTCGGCAGGCCGGGGCCGCTGGTCACGGGCGTCGCGCTGCTGCTGGTGGCGGCGACGTTCGTGCCGCTCGGATACATCGTTTCGACGGTCTTCTCCACCGGCCTCGAGCAGGCGAAGGAGCTGGTGTTCCGGCCCAGAGTCGGTGAGCTGCTGGAGAACACGGCCGCGCTGGTGGTGTGCACCGTGCCGATCTGCGTTGCGCTCGGTATCGGGCTCGCCTGGGTGGTCGAACGCACCGACGTGCCGGGGAAATCCTGGTGGGGGCCGGTTTTCGCGGCGCCGCTCGCGGTTCCGGCGTTCGTCAACAGCTATGCCTGGGTGAGCGTCTTTCCGGCCATGCACGGTCTGTGGGCGGGCGTGGTGATCTCCACGATGTCCTACTTCCCGCTGGTCTATCTGCCCGCGGCGGCCACACTGCGCCGCCTGGATCCCGCGGTGGAGGAGTCGGCGCGGGCGCTGGGCTCGGGCCCGGTCGCGGTGTTCGCGCGGATCGTGCTACCGCAGCTGCGCTTGGCGATCCTCGGTGGCGGGCTGCTCATCGGGCTGCATCTGCTCGCCGAGTACGGCGCCTTCGTGATGGTCCGGTTCGACACGTTCACCACGGCCATCTTCGAGCAGTACCAGTCCAGCTTCGCCGGTCCGGCCGGCAGCATGCTCGCCGGTGTGCTGGTGCTGTGCTGCCTGGCGCTGCTCGGGGCCGAGGCGGGGCTGCGCGGGCGGGCGCGCTACGCGCGGATCGGCAGCGGGGCGCCGCGCGCCGCGACCAGGACCCGGTTGGGCGTCGGCACGTTGCCGGTGCTGGCGGCGCTCGTCGCGGTGACGGTGGGTGCGCTGGGCGTGCCGCTGTGGACCATCGGGCGCTGGTTGCGCATCGGCGGCGCGGCGGTGTGGGATCTCACCGATATCGGCAACGCGCTCGGGCAGACGATCGGACTCGCGTCGGTCGCCGCACTGCTCACCACGCTGTGCGCGTTCCCGGTCGCGTGGATCGCGGTGCGTTCCACCTCCGCGTTCGCGCGACTGGTCGAGGGCGCCAACTACATCACCAGTTCGCTGCCCGGCATCGTGATCGCGCTGGCCATGGTGACCGTGACCATCCGGTGGGCGCCCGCGCTCTACCAGACGGCGGGCATGGTGATCGCCGCCTATCTCCTGCTGTTCCTGCCCCGCGCCCTGGTCAGCGTGCGGGCCGGGCTCGCTCAGGTGCCGGTCGGCTTGGAGGAGGCGTCCCGGTCACTGGGCAAATCGGGGCCCGCGACGTTCTTCCTGGTCACGCTGCGTCTCGCGGCGCCTGCCGCGGCTGCCGCCGCCGCACTGGTGTTCGTCGCCGTGGCGACCGAGCTGACCGCGACGCTGCTGCTGGCGCCCAACGGAACCCGCACGCTGGCGATGCGGTTCTGGAGCCTGTCGGGCGAATTGGACTACGCGGGCGCCGCGCCGTACGCCCTGATCATGATCGTCGCCGCGGTGCCGGTGACGTACCTGCTGTTCACCAACTCGCGGAAGGCGGCCGGGATATGAGTCGCGTTGTCGTCGCAGATGTCTCGAAGACCTTCGGCCACACCCGGGTGCTCGGCGGGATCACTCTCGACGTGCCGGATCACACCGCGACCGCGGTGGTCGGGTCGTCCGGGTGCGGCAAGACCACCCTGCTGCGCGTGATCGCCGGATTCGAGTCGCCGGATGAGGGTTCGGTGTCGATCGGAACGGAAACCGTTGTCGGTGAACGGGTAACGGTACCGCCGCAGCGCCGCAACATCGGTTACGTCGCCCAGGACGGTGCGCTTTTCCCGCATCTGACCGTCGGCCAGAACATCGCCTACGGGCTGCCCGGCCTGCGCCGCAACAGCCGCGGGCGCGTCCGCGAACTGCTGGAGATGGTGTCGCTGGACGCGTCCTATGCCGACCGGCGACCGCATCAGCTCTCGGGCGGTCAGCAGCAGCGCGTCGCCCTGGCCCGCGCGCTGGCGCGCAAGCCGTCGGTGATGCTGTTGGACGAGCCGTTCAGCGCGCTGGACGCGGGCCTGCGCGCCACGACCAGGCAGGCGGTGGCCGACACGCTGCGCGAGGCGGGCATGACCAGCATTCTGGTGACGCACGATCAGGAGGAAGCACTCAGTTTCGCCGAGCAGGTCGCGGTGATGCGGGAAGGCCGCTTCACCCAGGTCGGAACGCCGGAGGAGGTCTACGCGACGCCGAAGGACCTGTTCACCGCCCGGTTCCTCGGCGATTGCGTGCTGTTGGACGCGGTGGTCGAGGCCGACGTGGCCAAGTGCGCGCTGGGCCGGATCCCGGTGCAGCGCGATGCCGCGTGCGGGCCGTCGACGATCATGCTGCGACCGGAACAGCTTGTCGCCCATGTCGCTTCGGAGAACGAGGCGGAGGCAGGCCGAGTGCGCGCCGTCGACTTCCGCGGCGCCGACGTCATCCTGACGATCGAACTGGACGGTTCCGGCACTCCCATTCTCGTACGCCGGGCCAGCGTCGCGGCCCCCGTCACCGGGCAGCGGGTTCGCCTGGAAGTGATCGGATCGGCGGTGGCGTATTCGGAGCCGGACGAAGCCGCTTGAAGCGGGCGCTCGGATTCGTCACGACCACGCGCCGCTTCCTGGATGCGCCTCGGTGCTCGGCAGTGGCGTGACCGAGCACCGAGGACGTTTGGAGCGAGCGGCGGGAATTGAACCCGCGTAAACGGCTTTGCAGACCGTTGCCTAAACCACTCAGCCACGCCCGCCTCGCCCTAGATAGTGCCCGTGGGCGACGGCCCGGCCCACCATTGCGCTCACGGTGATCCGAAGCCTGGCCGGATGCCACCGCCCTCCTGTGGTGGCATGGAATGATCGGAACATGTCTCGGCCACGCCCGCTTCCGAACGATCCGATCGAGGAAGCCCACCGCCAGTGGGTCGGCCACGGCTGGGGGGATGTCGCCGACGGCATGGCCGCGGTGACGTCGCTGGTTCGGGCTCAGCAAATCGTGATGGCACGGGTGGACGAGGCGCTGAAACCGACGGGATTGACCTTCTCTCGCTACGAGTTGCTCCGGCTGCTCAGTTTCAGCAAAACCGGCGCGCTGCCGATGGCGAAGGCCAGCGCTCGCTTGCAGGTGCACCCCACCAGCGTCACCAACACCGTCGACCGGCTGGAGGCGGCGAAGCTCGTCGAGCGGGTACCGCATCCCAGCGACAGGCGCGCTACCTTGATCGAAATCACCGACGCCGGACGCGAATTGGTGGCGAAGGCGACCGAGGAACTCAACGCGAAAGTCTTCGCGCTCCCCGGACTCCCTCCGGAACGACTGCACACTCTCCTGCAACTGCTCGCCGAATTCCGACATGCCGCGGGCGACTTCGAGACCGCGGAGGGAACGGCGCGCTGGTCGGCTACGGCCACAGACTGATTCGACGTACCGGTCGGTCGCATACCGCTGCCGACCGACCGAGGGATGACATTCCGGCATCCAACCGGCGAATTACCGGGCATGCCGTCTTGGCAGCGGAACGGAAAAGGTCCACCATGGAGATCATGGTGCTGGTCTTGGGTGTATCGGCGGGCGCTGGCGGCGCTCACGCGATGCTGACACACTCCGATCAGCCACACCTACCCCCGATCGATAGCTGCGAAGTGCCGCGGCGGGCGGGCGGCGGCGTCGAGGAATCGGTCCTCGAGGCGATCCGCCGCATAAACGGCGCCGCCGACCGGCGCGACGAGCTGATCTCGGGCACGGCGGTGACGTGCCGCTGTCCGCTGCACGCCGACGCCATCCGCGCAGGCGTCGGCGGCCGTGACGTGACCATCGTCGACGAACCGCTCGCCCAGCTGCGCTACCTGCGCTTCACCGGGCAACTGCCGGACAGCGGCACGGTGATCCTCTACGACCTGGGCAGCTCGGGACTGACCATCACCCACGCCGATTGCCGCACCGACACGATTCTGTCCAGCAAACGCAGCACGGTGCTCGGCGGCGACGGCTACGACGCGCTGTTGCGCTGGCGCCTGGCCCGCGACGGCGTGCTCACCGACACGCCGACCATCCGGCGTCATCGCGAGGAACTGAGCGAGGCAAGGGTGGTCACCGCGATCGACGACGGCACCGGCGACCGGGCCGTTCTCACCCGCAGCGACCTGGCCGAACTGTGCGCGGCGGGCATCCATCACTCGGTGTCGTTCGTGCGGCAGATCATCGACGAGACCGGCGTGCGACCGGAGGCCATGGTGCTGCTCGGCGGTTGCACCCGCAGTCCCAGCATTCGCGCCGAACTGGCCGAACACATCGACCTGCCGATCGTCTACGACCCCGAACCCGACTTCGTCTCCGCGCGCGGCGCCGTGCTGCTCGCCGCGGAACGACGAGGCGGCGACGTCCGGATGGCGCGGCTGCGCGCCGGAGCCACCCTGGTCCCGGCCACCGTCGACCGGCGCAAACTCATCGCGGCGGCGGCGGTCACCATCGCGCTGGGCGCCACCATCGCCGGACTGCTCGCCACGAACGAGGACGCGCCCCCGCCGGAAGGCAACAAGGTGCCCGCGAAGATCGTCGCGCCCCCCACCGGATGACCGCCCGGCCGAGCGATGCGGCCGGGCGGAACCGGTGTCAGCGGTTGGTGAACTTCGCCGGACGCTTCTCGACGAAGGCGCTCATGCCTTCCTTCTGATCCTCGATCGCGAACAGCGAGTGGAAGACTCGCCGTTCGAAGCGCAGCCCCTCGGCGAGCGTGGTCTCGAACGAGCGGTTCACCGCTTCCTTGGCGATCATGGTGACCGGCAGCGACATCCCCGCGATGGTCTCGGCGACCTCGAGGGCGGTGTCGAGCAATTCCGCGGCGGGCACGATACGCGAGACCAATCCCGCCCGCTCGGCCTCCTCCGCGTCCATGTTGCGGCCGGTGAGCACCAGATCCATGGCCTTGGCCTTGCCGATCGCGCGGGTCAGGCGCTGTGAGCCGCCGATGCCGGGGATGACGCCGAGCTTGATCTCCGGCTGCCCGAACTTGGCGGTGTCGGCCGCGAGCAGGATGTCGCAGATCATGGCCAGCTCACAACCGCCGCCCAGCGCGTAGCCCGCCACCGCCGCGATGGTGGGCTTGCGGAACTGCGCCAGCCTGTCCCAGCGGGCGAAGTAGTCGTTCAGGAACATGTCCATGTACGACTTGGGCTGCATCTCCTTGATGTCGGCGCCCGCCGCGAAGGCGCGCTCCGAACCGGTGATCACGATGGCCCCGATCTCGTCGTCGTGCTCGAGCTCGTCGAGCGCGGCGATGACGTCGTCGAGGACCTGCGCGTTCAGCGCGTTCAGCGCCTTCGGTCGGTTCAGCGTGATCCAGCCGACCCGGCCCTTGCGTTCCAGCAGAATCGTCTCGAAGCTCACTCGGCACCCTCTTGGTCGGAACGGTCACGGATATCGGTGACGATAGCCGAGAAGTCCCGTCCGGCATCCGTCTGGTTGAAACGGTCGTAGATCGTGGCGGCGAGCAATCCGAGCTGCCCGTCGACGTTGTTGTCGCGCAACGCGTTCGCGGCCAGGCCCAGGTCCTTCGACATCAGCGCCGTCGCGAAGCCGGGCCGGTAGTCGTTGTTGGCCGGACTGGTCGGCACCGGGCCGGGGACCGGGCAGTAGCTGGTCAGCGCCCAGCTCTGGCCGGAAGCCGTGGAGACCACGTCGAAGAAGGACTGATGGCTCAGGCCCAGCTTCTCGCCAAGCACCAGCGACTCCGACAGCGCGATCATGGACACGCCGAGCAGCAGGTTGTTGCAGATCTTCGCCGCCTGGCCCACGCCGGAGCCGCCGCAGTGCACGACCTTGCCGCCCATCACCTCGAGCACCGGCAGCGCGGCGGCGAAGTCCGCGGCGGCGCCGCCGACCATGAAGGTCAGCGTGCCCGCCGCCGCGCCGCCGACACCACCGGAGACCGGTGCGTCCAGCGCGCGGTGCCCGGCGGCGGTGGCGCGTTCGGCCGCGACCTTGGCATCGGCCACGTCGATGGTGGAGCAGTCGATGAACAGCGTGCCCGGCGCCGCGGCCGGGAGCAGCTCGGCGTACACGTCCAGAACGAGTTTGCCGTTGGGCAGCATGGTGATCACGGTCTCGGCCGCGGCGGCCTCGGTGGCCGAATCCACCACGATCGCGCCGTCGCGCCCGGCCTGCTCCCGCGCCGCGGGCACCGGGTCGAAGGCGAGCACCTCGTAGCCCGCCCGCACCAGGTTGGCCGCCATCGGCGCGCCCATGTGGCCGAGGCCGAGGAAACCGATTCGCTTGCTCATCACGCCACCTCCGGGGTCCGCAGACCCAGCTCTCGATCGCCCAACTCGGCGAAGTACGCGTCCACCTGCGCGTCCGTGACCGCATCGAGGGTCGCGGGCGACCATCGCGGATCACGATCCTTGTCGATCACCTGGGCGCGAATGCCCTCGACCAGATCGTGCGACGACAGCGACGCGATGGACACCCGGTACTCCTCGTTCAGCACCGCCTCCAGACTCGGCGCGGTGCGCGCCGCCCGCAGCGAGCGCAGCGTCACCTCCAGCGCCACCGGGGATTTCGCCAGCATCTCGGTGGCCGCCGCCCGCGCGTCCGGCGCGTCGTGCGCTTGCAGCCGCGCGACGATCTCCTCCACGGAATCGGCTCCGTAGCAGGCGTCGATCCAGTCCTGTCCGGCGGCCAGCGCGGATTCCGGTGCGTCCGTGGCGAATTTGGCGATCGCGATGTCGGCGCTCTCCGTGCGCAGCGTCTCCAGCAGGGCGGGCAGATGCTCGGAGGCGACGAAGTAGTCCGCGAAGCCCGCGGCGATGGCATCGCCCGCGCTCATGCGGGCGGTGGTCAGCGCGACGTGCGTGCCGATCTCGCCCGGCGTCCGCGCGAGCAGGTAGGTGCCGCCGACGTCCGGGACGAACCCGATGCCCACCTCGGGCATGCCGATCTTGGAGCGCTCGGTCACGACGCGGTGGCTGCCGTGGCCCGAGAGCCCGACACCGCCGCCCATCACGATGCCGTCCATGATCACCACGTACGGCTTCGGGTAGCGGCCGATCAAGGCGTTGAGGACGTACTCGTCGCGCCAGAACCGTCCGGTGGCCGAATCTGCCGTATTCGCACCGCTTTTCGCGTCGGCGTGGATGGCGACGATATCGCCGCCCGCGCACAGGCCGCGCTCGCCCGCGCCGGTGACCACGACGGTGCGCACAGCGTCGTCCTCGGCCCACTCGCGCAGCGCGTCGGTGATGGCGAGAGCCATCGAGTGGTTCAGCGCGTTGATGGCCTTGGGCCGGTTCAGCGTGATCAGGCCGAGCCCGTCGCGCTGTTCGAGCAATACTTCCGGTTCGCTCATGCTCTGTCCTTTCCGGCATGCGCGGGTCTTTGCGTGGTCACGCCGCGCTGCCTCTTCCAGGCCCGGCCGTTCATGCCGCTCCTACCAATGAGCGGGCGACGACCACCCGCATGATTTCGTTGGTGCCCTCGAGGATCTGGTGCACCCGCAGATCCCGGACGATCTTCTCCACGCCGTATTCGGTCAGGTAGCCGTAGCCGCCGTGCAGTTGCAGGGCCTTGTTCGCCACCTCGAAGCCCGCGTCGGTGGCGAAGCGCTTCGCCATGGCGCACAGCTCCACCTTGTCCGGCGCGTCGGCGTCCAGTGCCGCGGCGGCCCGCCACAGCAGCGTGCGGGCGGCCTCCAATTCGATGCGCATATCGGCGAGTTCGAATTGCAGCGCCGGATTCCGCAGCAGCGGCTTGCCGAACGCGTGCCGCTCGGCGAGATACGGCACCGTCTTGTCCAGCGCCGCCTGCGCGCCGCCGACCGAGCACGCGGCGATGTTGAGCCTGCCGCCGTTGAGCCCGTTCATCGCGATGCGGAAGCCGTCGCCCTCCGCGCCGAGGCGGTTGGCCGCGGGGACCCTGGCATCGGAGAAGATCACCTGACGGGTCGGCTGTGCGTTCCAGCCCATCTTCTTCTCGTTGGCTCCGAACGAGATACCGGGAGTGTCGGCGGGCACGATGAACGCCGAGATGCCACGCGCCCCCGCGTCACTCGTCCGCGCCATGACCACGTAGACGTCCGTGGCGCCCGCGCCGGAAATGAACTGCTTGGCGCCGTTGAAGACATAGTCGTCACCGTCGCGCACGGCCCTGGTGCTCAACGCCGCCGCGTCGGAGCCGACCCCCGGCTCGGTGAGCGCGTAGCTGGCCAGCAGTTCCATCGCGGTCAGCCCGGGCAGCCAGCGGTGGCGCTGTTCGTCGTCGCCGTAGCGGTCGATCATCCACGTCGCCATGTTGTGGATGGAGATGTAGGCGGCGATGGCCGGGCAGCCGGTGGCCAGCTGCTCGAAGATGCGCACGGCGTCGAGCCTGCGCAGGCCCGAACCGCCCACGTCCTCGCGCACGTAGATGCCGCCCAAGCCCAGCGGCCCCGCCTTGCGCAGCACATCCACCGGAAAATGCTTCTGCTCGTCCCATTCCAGCGCGTTCGGGGCGAGGAATTCGTCGGCGAAGCCGCGCGCGGTGTCGCGGATCGCCTTCTCGTCGTCGTCGAGTGCGAACATCCGCGTCAGTCCATCGTCGGGATGACGAACGCGTTGCTCTCTTTGAGCCCAGCGGGCCAGCGCTGCGTCACCGTCTTGGTCTTGGTGTAGAAGCGGATCGAGTCCGGCCCGTGCTGGTTCAGGTCGCCGAAGCCCGAACGCTTCCACCCGCCGAAGGTGTAGTAGGCGATCGGCACCGGGATCGGCACGTTGACGCCGACCATGCCGACCTGCACGCGCGCGGCGAAGTCACGGGCGGTGTCGCCGTCCCTGGTGAAGATCGCGACGCCGTTGCCGTACTCGTGCTCGTTGGCCAGCCGCAACCCCTCCTCGTAGTCCTTGGCGCGGACCACGCCGAGCACCGGGCCGAAGATCTCCTCGCGGTAGATCCGCATCTCCGGGGTCACCTTGTCGAACAGCGTCGCGCCGACGAAGTAACCGTTCTCGGCGCCCTCCACGACCAGGCCGCGGCCGTCCACCACCAGTTCGGCGCCCTCATCGATGCCGATCTGGACGTAGTTGTTCACCCGGTTCACGCCGTCCTGACCGACCAGCGGGCCGTAGTCGGCGCCGGGATCGTCGGAGCGGCCGACGTTGAGCTTGTGCACCCGCTCGGTCAGCTTGGCCACCAGGCGGTCGGCGGTCTCCTCGCCGACCGGGACGGCCACCGAGATGGCCATGCAGCGCTCGCCCGCGGAACCGTAGCCCGCGCCGATCAGCTGATCGGCCACGTCGTCGAGGTCCGCGTCCGGCATGACGATCGCGTGGTTCTTCGCGCCGCCGAAGCACTGGGCGCGTTTGCCGTTCGCGGTCGCGGTCTCGTAGATGTACTGCGCGATGGGGGTGGAGCCGACGAATCCGACCGCCTTGATGCGCGGATCGCGCAGCAGCGTGTCGACGGCTTCCTTGTCACCGTTGACCACGTTGAACACACCGGCGGGCAGACCGGCCTCGAGGAACAGCTCCGCTAGTCGCAGCGGCACCGAGGGGTCGCGCTCGGAGGGCTTGAGCACGAACGCGTTGCCGGTGGCCAGCGCGGGACCGGCCTTCCACAGCGGGATCATGGCCGGGAAGTTGAAGGGCGTGATGCCCGCGACGACGCCGAGCGGCTGACGCATCGAGTACACGTCGATGCCGGTGCCCGCGCCCTCGGTGTATTCGCCTTTGAGCAGGTGCGGGATGCCGGTGGCGAACTCGATGACCTCCAGGCCGCGCTGGATGTCGCCCTTCGCGTCGGCGATGGTCTTGCCGTGCTCGGACGACAGCAGGGCGGCCAGCGAGTCCATCTCGTCCTGCACCAGGGTCAGGAACTTCATCAGCACACGCGCCCGCTTCTGCGGGTTGAACGCGGCCCATTGCGGCTGCGCCGCCTCGGCGTTCGCGATGGCCGCCTCGACCTCGGACATGCTCGCCAGCGGCACCCGCGCCTGCACCTGGCCGAGGTTGGGATCGAAGACATCGCCGAAATTGCCGGACGTGCCCGGCACATGCTGTCCGCCGATGAAATGGGTGAGTTCGCGAACCATGCCAGTCCTGTTCTCGTAGCGATCGGGACACCGCGGAGCGGTATGCGGTCATCCTATAGTTGGACGTCCAAGTATTGGCAGGACGTCGGGGGCGATGTGATTCATCCCACGTGTCCACGGACGACCGCGCGGATGGCCTACGCCTGCGATACCGGAACCGCCGGGTCGGCTTCCTTCTCCCGCCGTGGCCGCGCCAACCGGAACGCGCCCACCGCGAGCGTGATCGCGCCGATCGCCACGACCACCGCCGCGGCGCCGAGCGAGTCACCGATCCATTCCGAGACCGCCTCCCCCGCCGCAACCGCGATGGCCACACCGCCCCCGATGACGAGCACGGCCGAGCGCTGGGTCGCATACAACGCGAAGCAGACCACCGCGATCACCGCGGTGATCGCGTAGGCCCAGGTACGACCGTCGATATCGAGACTCTGCGCGGCCGCGACGGAGGTGACGATCGCGATCAGGTATCCGACCCGCATATCGACCAGGGCGCCGATCCTGGTCAGCGCGAACCACCCCGCACCGAGCAGCAACACCGCCACGCAGGCCCACGTGTCGTCGAGACCGAACACTTCGGTCAGCATCCCCGCGACGGCCGCGGGCACGAAGCAGGCGCAGACGAGCATGCCGAGGACGGAGGGCAGCGCGAGATAACCGAGTACCGCGACCACCGCCCCCGCCACGCATGCGAAAACCCAAGCGGCGTCGGCCGCGTCGAGCGCGGTGCCGACGGACCCGGCCAGCGCGACGGAGCCCAGCGCGAACAGCACGGCCGCCAACCTGTCGCGGGCGTTCAGCGCGCTCCGGCGGCCGGACGGCACCCCCGCGAGCACTACTCCGCCGAGCAGCAGGCCGGCCGCCACGACGGCGAGCACGCCGACCCGGACCGGCCGGTCGAGCGCGTCCCAGGACGACGCTGCCACCAGGGCGATCCCGCCGAACACCAGACCGGCGCCGACGTACGCGGCGATCTCGGCGAGCACCTTCCCGCGCGCGGTCGCCGCGGCCCGCTCGACGGCCAGCGCCGCGAGCACCGCGTCGGCCTGGTCGCGAGTCAGCACGCCGTCGGCGACCAGCCGTCCGATCGCGGCTTCCGCTTTGCCGTCGCTCACCATGCGCCCAGTATGTCCGAGTCCGCCGCCATGACAACACGATCGGCCACGCGAACCGGTCGGCCCGGGGCCCTTCGTTCGAGGAAACCGAGCGCGCACGACCCGCCGCAATCGGCTAGCGGTGTGATCACAGTCACCGTAGAATTAGTTTGACGTCCTAGTATCGGGCGACAATGGAATCCCCGGAGGAATCCCAGTGGCCGACAGCAGCGCGCTCTACACGCCCACCCATCCCGTTCGCTTCGTCACCTCGGCGGCCCTGTTCGACGGGCACGACGCGGCGATCAACATCATGCGCCGCATCCTGCAGAGCCAGGGGGCGGAGGTGATCCATCTCGGTCACAACCGCTCGGTCAGCGAGGTGGTCGACGCCGTGCTCACCGAAGACGCCCAAGGCGTCGCGGTCAGCTCCTATCAGGGCGGCCACGTCGAGTACTTCGAATATCTCGCGGACGCCCTGCGGAAAGCCGGAGCCGAGCACGTGCGGATCTTCGGCGGTGGCGGTGGCGTGATCGTGGCGGAGGAGATCGCCCGACTGGCCGCGTCCGGCGTGACCATCTTCTCCCCCGAGGACGGACAGCGACTCGGACTGCCCGGCATGATCAATCAGCTCATCCGCGCCTGCGACGTCGACCTCGCGGCCGAGCCGCCGGTGCTCGACGCGGTGCTCGCGGGCGAGCGCGCCGCCCTGGCGCGCGTCATCACCTGTCTGCAAGCGGACGCGCTGCCGGAGGCCGACCGGCGGAAGCTGGCCGAGACCGCGGCGGCGCGAACCGTGCCGGTGCTCGGCACCACCGGCACGGGCGGCTCCGGAAAGTCCTCGCTCACCGACGAATTGGTGCGCAGGCTGCGCTCGGACCAGCAGGACAAGCTGCGGGTCGCGATCCTCGCGGTCGACCCGACCCGGCGGCGCGGGGGCGGCGCGCTGCTCGGCGACCGCATCCGCATGAACGCCCTCGACGGCGAACACGTCTTCTTCCGGTCGCTGGCCACCCGCGGCGGACACGAACTGCCCGACAACATCGATCTCATCGTGGCCGCCTGCAAGGCAGCGGGATACGACCTGGTCATCCTCGAAACACCGGGCATCGGCCAGGGCGACGCCGCGGTGATCGACCACGTCGACGTGTCGATGTACGTGATGACGCCCGAGTTCGGCGCCGCCTCCCAGCTGGAGAAGATCGACATGCTGGACTACGCGGACGTGGTGGCGATCAACAAGTTCGAGCGCCGCGGCGCCGCGGACGCGCTGCGGGACGTGGCCAGGCAGCTGATCCGCAACCGGGAGGAGTTCCACGCCGCGCCGCAGGACATGCCGGTCTTCGGCACCAGCGCGGCGACGTTCAACGACGACGGGGTGACGGCGCTCTACCAGCACCTGACCGGACTGCTCGCGAACCACGGCCTGCGGCTGGAGCCCGGCGCGCTGCCCCGGGTGGACACCCGCGCGTCCACCAGGTTCGCCCAGCTCATCCCGCCCGCACGGGTGCGCTACCTGGCCGAGATCGCCGAGACCGTGCGCGACTACCACGCCGAGACCGCCGCGCAGGTCGTCGCCGCGCAACGGCTGCAACGGCTCGAGCAGGTGGCGCTCGAACTGCCGGCCGACACCGCCGTGGCCGAACTGACCGAACGCGCCCGCGCCGACCTCACCCCCGCGAACGCTGCACTGCTGGCCGAGTGGCCCGCCCTCGCCGAGTCCTACCGCGGGGAAGAACAGGTGGTCCGGGTGCGGGACCGGGAGATACACACTCCGCTGCGCCGGGAGACCCTGTCGGGCAACTCGATTCCGCGCGTCGCCCTGCCCCGCTTCACCGATCACGGTGAGCTGCTGCGTTTCCTGCGCGCCGAGCATCTGCCGGGGCGCTTCCCCTTCACCGCCGGAGTGTTCCCGTTCAAACGCGACAACGAGGACCCGGCCAGGATGTTCGCGGGTGAGGGCGACCCGTTCCGCACCAACCGCCGGTTCAAGGTGCTCAGCGAGCACTCCGACGCGAAAAGGCTGTCCACGGCGTTCGATTCGGTCACCCTCTACGGGCACGATCCCGCCGAGCGGCCCGATATCTACGGCAAGGTCGGCACGTCCGGCGTGTCGATCGCCTCGCTCGACGACATGGAAGTGCTCTACGACGGCTTCGACCTGACCGCGCCGACCACCTCGGTCTCGATGACGATCAACGGTCCGGCGCCGACCATCCTGGCCTACTTCCTCAACACCGCGATCGATCAGGCGCTGGAACGCTTCACCGCGGAGCAGGGACGGCCGCCGACCGACGCCGAAGCGGCCGACCTGCGGGCCCGCACGCTGGCCACGGTGCGCGGCACGGTACAGGCCGACATCCTCAAGGAGGACCAAGGCCAGAACACCTGCATCTTCTCCACCGAATTCAGCCTGCGCATGATGGCCGACATCCAGGAATGGTTCGTGCGCAACGGCGTGCGCAATTTCTACTCGGTGTCGATCTCCGGCTACCACATCGCCGAGGCGGGCGCGAACCCGATCAGCCAGCTGGCCTTCACCCTGGCGAACGGATTCACCTATGTGGAGGCGTATCTCGCGCGCGGCATGCACATCGATGACTTCGCGCCGAACCTGTCCTTCTTCTTCTCCAACGGGATGGATCCGGAGTATTCGGTGATCGGCCGGGTGGCCCGCCGCATCTGGGCCGTGGCCATGCGGGACCGCTACGGCGCCAACGAGCGGTCGCAGAAGCTGAAGTACCACATCCAGACCTCCGGCCGGTCGCTGCACGCGCAGGAGATGAACTTCAACGACATCCGCACCACGTTGCAGGCGCTGATCGCGATCTACGACAACTGCAACAGCCTGCACACCAACGCCTACGACGAGGCGGTCACCACCCCGACGGAGGAATCGGTGCGGCGCGCGCTGGCCATCCAGCTGATCATCAACCGGGAGTGGGGCGTCGCGATGAACGAGAACCCGCTACAGGGCAGCTTCCTCATCGATGAGCTCACCGATCTGGTCGAGGAGGCGGTGCTGACCGAGTTCGAGCGGATCAGCGAACGCGGCGGCGTGCTCGGCGCGATGGAGACCGGCTACCAGCGCGGCAAGATCCAGGACGAGTCGATGCGCTACGAACAGCGCAAGCACGACGGGTCGCTGCCCATCATCGGGGTGAACACCTTCCGCAACTCCCACGAGGAGCCGCACCGGGAGCTGGAACTGGCGCGCGGCACCGAAGCGGAGAAGCAGTCGCAGCTACGCCGGGTGCGCGAGTTCCAGCAGCGCAACCGGGACGCCGCCCATGCCGCGCTCGCCCGGCTCGAAGCGGTCGCCCGCACCGACGACAATATTTTCGAGGTGCTGATGGACGCCGCCCGCGTGTGCACGTTGCAGCAGATCACCGACACGTTCTTCACCGTCGGAGGTCAGTACCGCCGCAACGTGTGAGTCTTTTGCGCGCCGTGTTGAGCCGGTCGCTCGCGCGGGTTTCGAGCAGCCGGTATGCCCGGGTGGCCCGGTTCGCGCTCGCGGACCGGGTTCGCCCGCGAATCCGGCGGAACCCGCCGTGCCGACTCGGCGGGCGCGGATTCCGAACTCACCGCGCGCCGGACATGTGACAATCGCCGAGCAAACCTTCGGCGCGGTTGGGGACGGCAGACATGGACCTCTCGGGAATCCGGATCATCGACGCACACATCCACCAGTGGGATCCGTTCGGCACACCCCGGGATTTCAGCGCCCTGGCGAAGCTGTTCCGGCTGTTGCCGGTCCCGGTGGACGCCGCGAAGCGCCTCGCGCCGCGCCGGGACCGGGAATTCGTCGGTGACCCGGTCGCCTACCTGCGGCCCTACCTTCCGTTCGACTACCGCGCCGACGCCGGGAACGCGCCGGTGGAGGTGGTCGCGCACATCGAAGTCGAATGGTCGCAACCGGGACCGCTCGGGAAAGCCGGGGAGACCGCCTGGGTGGCCGGGCTGCCGCTGGAAGCGGCGCCACGGCTCGGCGCGATCCTCGCGGGCGGCGATCCGGCCGACCCCCGGTTCGGGGAGCTCCTCGACGCGCACGCGGCCGCCTCGCCGCTACTGCGCGGTATCCGCACCATGGTCGCCCACCATCCCGATCCCGGTGTGCGGTCGTTCACCGACGCGCCCGGCAAGCTCGCGACCAAGGAATTCCTGGACGGCTTCGCGCGGCTGGCCGAGCGCGGCCTGTCGTTCGAAGCCTGGGTGTACTCGCATGCCATCCCCGACGTCACCGCGCTGGCCGAACGCTATCCCGAAGTGCCGATCGTGCTGAACCACCTCGGCACGCCCGCGGGGATCTTCGGGGCGGTGGGCAAGCACACCGGCACCAATCCCGGGCTGCGCAGGCAGTTGCTGGTGCGGTGGCGCGACGATCTCGCCGCACTGGCCGCGCGCCCGAATGTGGTCGCGAAGGTGAGCGGGCTGATGATGCCGATCCTCGGCCACCCGATCCCGCCGCGCGGCACGCCGACGCCGGTGCCGCAGCTGCTCGACCGGATCGGTCCGCTGGTCGAACACGCCTTGGACGTCTTCGGCGCGGACCGTCTCATCTGGGGGTCGAACTTCCCGGTGGACAAGCCGGTCACCAGCATCGCGAACAGCATCGAGGCGATCGCGACCGCCGTCACCGGCCACGGCGGCGGTCCGACCGAACTCGAGCGGGTCTTCCGGACCACCGCGCAGCGGGTGTACCGGATCGCCGACTGAGCCGGTTGTCGGTGCCCGCGGCGCCGACCGCACGAACGAATCCTGCGTGATCGTGCCCGCCAGCGCCACCGGTGACCTCGCGGGCATCACGGGCACGGACGGACCGCACGTGGACGCCGACGGCACGCACCACATCTGGTTCGACTACGAATTGGGTTGCGCCGCCCGAGCCAGTTGCGCGGAGAGGGTATCGCGGGCGGTCGCCAATGACGGCCCGTACCAGGTGAGGGCGCGGCCCTCGACCAGCGCGACCGGGATGTCCGGAAACACTTCTGGCCCATCGGTTTCGGTGAAGACATAGGGTTCGTCGGGAAGCACCGCGAGGTCGACGCCTTCGATCAATTCGGCCGGTGTGACGCGCGGATAGCGGTCGGGGCGATCGGCGTGCACCAGCCGCAGGCCCAAACGGCGAGCGATGTCGCCGGTGAAGGTGTTCCGTCCGACCACCATCCACGGGTCGCGCCAGACCGGGATGACGGCGGCGCGTGTCGGCTCGGGCGATGGTGCGGCCCAAACCGATCGGGCCTCGGTGAGCCAGGCGGGCAGGTCGACGCCGAGCGCCTCCACGCAGAGCCGGGCCAGGGAGCCCATGGCCTCGTCGACGGTCTCTATCTCGGTCACCCACACCGGAATTCCAGCCGCGCGCAGGCGTTCGACGTCGAGGCGGCGGTTCTCCTCCTTGTTGCACAGCACCAGGTCGGGGGCGAGTTCGACGATACGGCGGACATCCGGGTTCTTGGTCCCACGAACGCGCTCGACCGCGAGATCGGCTGGGTGCGTGCACCATTGCGTGGCGGCGACGAGGACTTCCGGACAAGTGTTCGCCACCGCCTCGGTCAGCGACGGAACGAGCGACACCACCCGGCGCGGGGGTGTGCGGAGATCCACCGGAGTACCGAGGTCGTCTCGGGGCGACCCGGCCGCTGGGCTCTTTCCTGCCACGCTGCCAGCCTATAACAGAAGGTTCACGCAGGTCAGCCGCCTTTTCTGGACGAAGCGAGACCAGCCGCGACGATCGGGCCACGCCGGGAGATATGCGGCAAGTGCGGTGCAAGGGCAGCATCCGGGCGTGGCTGGGGCAGTTCCGCGCTGGGTTGAGCGGCGCGACACTGAATAACGGCACCCGGCGTCGGGAAGTCTCCGGTCCCTTCGCTCCGCCGGTATCGATCCCGCCCCGACAGACCGGCGGTAACCGACAGCCCCGATGCTGGGTGCCAACCAACGTCAGCGGTCGAACCGCCGATAGAGCGCGGTGAGATCGCGCAGACCGGTCGCGGCGATCGTCTCGTCCGCCGAGGTCATCCGCAGCGCCTTACGGAGCAGCAGCGGATCCAGATCCTCCGGCGCAGCCCGGAATTCGACCGTGGGCAAGTCCGGCAGCGAAACGCGCTCACCGTACGGATCGTCGGAAACGGTGGGTCTCGGCTCGCGTTCGATGCCCGCGATCAGCGTGTCCAGGTCGAGTCCGCGCAGGGTCAGGATCTCGCGCGGGTGTTCGTCGAGCCGCTCGGCCAGCAGGTAGCAGACCGCCGCCACGTGCTTGCACGGCCATCCCGGGTCCGGGCAGCTGCAGGTGAAATCCAGGTCCGCCGCGGTGCTCGGCAGCAGCAGCGGCCCCAGCCCGATGGGCAACGCCCCAGAGGCGATCTCGGCGAGCATGCCCGGCGCCGAGCGAATGGTCTCGATGAGCAATTCGAGTTCGTCCTCGCGCACCGGGCGCACGGTGAACACCGCCGTGAACGGACGCGGTTGGCTGCCCTGCACTTCCGCCGTCACCGCGCCCGGCTCGATCCGGTAGTTCACCACCTGGCCGGATCTGGCGTAGTTGCGACCGCGCGCCAGCCGCCCCGGCTCCGCCATTCGCTCGACCGATTCCACCAGCGCCCTGCCCCACCAGGTGCGCCCGAAACCGCCTCGTCTGCTACGGGCTTCCACTCCGCCGCGCACCGGCAGCTTCTTCCCGTACTCGGAGTAGTCGATGAACGGACTCATTCGCCCACCGCCGCCGCGCCCAGGGCGAACAAGTCGCGCAATTCGTCGGTGCTCAGTTCGGTGATCCAGTTCTCCCCCGCGCCGACGGCCAGATCGGCGAGCTGCCGCTTGCCGTTGATCATCTCGTCGATCCGCTCCTCGATCGTGTCCACGCACACCAGCTTGCGCACCTGCACGTTGCGCTGCTGGCCGATCCGGAAGGCACGGTCGGTGGCCTGGTTCTCCACCGCGGGATTCCACCAGCGATCCAGGTGGACCACGTGATTGGCGGCGGTGAGATTGAGCCCGGTGCCACCCGCCTTGAGCGACAACAACATCAGCGGCGGCCCGTCCGGCGCTTGGAAGCCGGTGACCATCGCGTCGCGCTTCTTCTTCGGCACGCCGCCGTGCAGGAACGGGATCGCCGCGCCGAACCGCTCGGCCAGATAGGGCGCGACCAGCTCGCCGAATTCCCGGAATTGGGTGAACAGCAGCGCCTTCTCACCGTCGGCCAGCACCGCGTCCACCACGTCCTCGACGAGGGCGAGCTTGCCGGAGCGATGTGCCCCTCGGTGCAGCACACTCGACCCGTCGCCCAGGAAATGCGCGGGATGGTTGCACACCTGCTTGAGCCGGGTGAGCGCACCGAGCACGGCGCCCTTGCGCGCCATGCCCTTCGCGTCCTTGATCTTGGCCAGCATGTCGTCCACGACCGCCTGGTACAGCGAGGCCTGCTCGACGGTGAGGTTGGCCCGCACGGTCATCTCCAGCTTCTCGGGCAGGTCGCTGATCACCGTGGGGTCGGTCTTCACCCGGCGCAGCACGAACGGCTGGGTCAGCCAGCGCAGGCGACTGATCGCGTTCTGGTCGCGCTCGCGTTCGATCGGCACCGCGAAGCGAGCGCGGAAGGACTGCGGACTGCCGAGCACTTTCGGCATCGCGAAATCCATGATGGAACGCAGCTCTTCCAACCGGTTCTCCACCGGGGTGCCGGTGAGCGCCAACCGATGTCGAGCGCGCAGCGACCGCGCCGCCCGAGCCTGCCGCGTCCCCGCGTTCTTGATGTGCTGCGCTTCGTCCAGTACGACGCGATCCCAGTGCTGTCTGCCGAGTTCCCCGGCGTCGCGCGCCAGCAGCGCGTAGGTGGTGATCACGAGATCCGCGGCGGCGACCGTCTCGTCGAGTTCGGCGCCCACCCGCCGGCCCGCGCCGTGATGCACCCACACCCGCAGGTCGGGCGCGAACCGCTCCGCCTCGCGCTGCCAGTTGCCGACCACCGACATCGGGCACACCAGCAAGGTCGGGCCCGGCGGCGCCGGCTCGGACATCGCGTTCTCGCGCTCGTACACCAGCAGGGCGAGCACCTGGACGGTCTTGCCGAGTCCCATGTCGTCGGCCAGGATCGCCCCGCAACTCATCCGGCTCATGGTGGCCAGCCAGGCCAGGCCGCGTTCCTGGTAGGGACGCAGCTCGGCCTTCAACCCGACGGGCGCGGCGACCGCCTCCGGCTGCCGAGCGCGGTCGAGCAGGTCCCCCGCCCATCCCGAGGCGGTGACCTCGGTGATCGGCACCTGGGGCACCCGGGAGACCGCGATCTCGCCGAGCATGTCCGCGAAGGTGATCGGCGAGTCGTCGGCGTGCGCGGCGACGTACTTGGCCGCGGCGGCCAGCGCCTTGTGATCGGCCTGCACCCATTGACCGCGCAACTGGACGAGATCGGATTTGGCGCGCACCAGGCGTTCCATCTCGGCCGTGGTCAGCACCATGCCGCCGAGCGCGAGTTCCCAGCGGTAGGACACCAGGCCGCGCAGACCGACCGCGCTCTCCGCGGCGGGCACCGCGCTCTCCACCCGCAACCGCATGCTGGGCTCGGCGACACTCCAGGCGCGCGGGAGCAGCAGTTGGACCCCCACCGCATGCAGGGCGTGCACGCCGTGCGCGACCAGGTCGAGCACCACTTCGGTGGGCAACAGCAGATCCATGCTGCGCGGATCGCTCGGCAGGTCACGCAGCCTCGGATACGCCCGCTTGGCCGCGCCGAGCTTGTCCACCGCGATCCGGACCAGATTCGGGTCATCGTGCAGCGGAACGGTACTGGGCGCCTCACCGGTGAGCCGCAGGCACACCTCCAGCCGCCACAACGCCACCGACTCGTCGGTAAGGCCGAGTTCGCCGTCCGGTTCCAGCAGACGCAGCACCAGTTCCGGCTCGTCACCGGTCAGGCTGGCCCGCCAGCCCTCCAGCACCTCGGCGACCTGATAGCTGCCGTTGTCCAGCGGAATGTCGCCGACCAGGGCGGCCACCAGGGGATGCGGCGAGTCCCGCAGGTCGGCCAGTGACCGCGCGATCGGGTCGGTGAGTTCGATGACCAGGTCCTCGAGCAGCGCTGCCGGACGCCCGGCCACCCGCAGCGCCTCCGGCATGGCGACCGCAAGCTCGGCCAGCCAAGCCCGCTGCCGCTCCCCGCCGACCAGCCGCCAGCGCACCCACCACTGGCCGTCCTCCCTGCGCATGTCCGGCACGACACGCCCGGCGCGCACCCAGCGTTCGATGCCGCGTGCGACATGCGCCAGATACCGCAGATCCGCCGCCACCAGGTCGGCGGGCAACCGCTGCCGGAGGGCCTCCGCCGCCGCGACCGGGGCCAGCGCGTGCGCGCGGACCTGCTCGGTCCCGGCGATCCCGTGCTCGACGACCAGGACCTCGGCCCGGTGCCGGAACTTCGACGCGCGCAGCACGCTGCCCAGCGGATCGGGAAGCTCGCCGGACATCGCGGCGACCGGCGAGTCGTGCCAGAGCAGCAACCCGGCACCCGGCGACCACAGTCCGTGCAGCATCACCCCATCCAAGCAGGCGGGTACGACACGGCCGCGCACACCGTGCCCCGACCGTTGTGGATTTCTGCGCCCAACCGGCACATACTGGAATATCCGCAGGTCATCGCAGAACAACCGCAGCTTGGTGTCAAGGAAGCGGAGGAAGCAGCATGACGATTCTGCTCCAGGTTCTCGAGCAGAGCTTCACACCGACGACCACGTGGGAACGGCGCAAATTCACCTTCGTGCATGCCGACAAGATCGTCGGCATGCGGCTCGACGGGCAGTGCGGCGTGTGGCTGGACCTGTCGCGCCCCGGTGAATCCCAGCGGCTGGCCCGCACCACCGACCCGCGCGAGGCGATCACGTTCCTGCTCACCACCTTCGCGAAGATCGCCGAATGCGAGGAGCGCGGCGGCTCGTGGGTGATCGGGCACGACGGATCGCATATCGAGTCGATCGCGGCCACCCGGTTCCCGCCCCGGGCGAGCGAGGTCGTCGACGACGATCTCCTGGCGAGGGCCTGGCTGTAAGGCGTCAGTTACCGGTGGCGACCGGCCGTTTCGGATCGTTCGACCACTGCGACCACGACCCGGGGTACAAGGCCGCCTCCACGCCCGCGATGGCGAGCGCAGCGACTTGGTGCGCCGCGGTCACACCGGAACCGCAGTACACGGCCACCGGCCCGGATCCGAAATCGGCGAAGCGGTCGCGCAGTTCCGCGACGGCGCGGAAGCGCCCGTCCGCGTCGAGATTGTCGGCGGTCGGAGCGCTCAGCGCGCCGGGGATGTGCCCGGCGCGGGGGTCGATCGGCTCCACGTCGCCGCGGAAGCGCTCGCTCGCCCTGGCGTCCAGCAGCACGCCCTTCCAGCGGGCCGCCGCGTCGGCGTCGATCACGGGCAGGTGACCGGGACGCAGTTCGACATCGCCCGGCTCGGGGTCGGGTTCCGCGCCGGTCGCGACGGACCCGCCCGCGTCGATCCAGGCGGGCAGCCCGCCGTCGAGGATGCGCACGTCCGCGACACCCGCCCAGCGCAGCAGCCACCAAGCGCGCGCGGCGGCCATGCCGCCGGTGGCGTCGTAGACCACCACGGGGTCGCCCTCGCACAGGCCCCAGCTGCGCGCGCACTTCTCCAGTTGCGCGGGCTCCGGCAGGGGATGCCTGCCGCGCGCGGGTGACGGCGGCGCGGCCAGCTCGGTTTCCAGGTCGACGAACACCGCGCCGGGAACGTGGCCGGCGAGATAGTGCTGCGGCCCGTCCGGATCGCCCAGCGCCCATCGCACGTCCAGCAGGCGAAGCCGCTTGTCCGGCAACGCTTCCCGAAGCTCATCCGGTGAGATCAGTACCGCGCTCAACTCAGCTCCTCGTCCCGAATCGCGTCCTCGCGCACCGACTCCCCCACCCTACGCACCCGAATGTGCCGATGTCGCCGAACACTCCCGCGCCGTGCCGCACACCGGCTCGAGTCAGTCCAGTTTCGGGGCACTGGCAGGCGACACGCGTCCGTGACCAGCGGCAATATCCGACCGGTGTCGAACGTATCCACCACCGAGACCACCGCGACGCGGGAACCCGAACGGACGCGAGCGGGGCTGGCGCCGCCACTCGGCGCGGGCGTGGTGACGGCCCTGGTCGGATTCACCAGCTCGTTCGCCGTGGTGCTGAGCGGATCGACCGCGGTCGGGGCGAGCTCCGCGCAGGCCGCGTCGGGTCTGCTGGCGCTGTGCGTCACCCAGGCGATCGGCATGATGGCGCTGAGTTACCGCTACCGCATGCCGATCACGCTGGCCTGGTCCACACCGGGCGCGGCGCTGCTGGCCGGGACGGGCGCGGTGGCGGGCGGCTGGCCCGCCGCGATCGGAGCGTTCGTGGTAACGGGGGTGCTGATCGTCGTCACCGGACTCTGGCAGCGGCTGGGCACCCTGGTCGCGGCGATCCCGGTGGAGATAGCGCAGGCCATGCTGGCCGGAGTTCTGCTGCCGCTGTGCCTGGCGCCGGTGCGGGCGGTGCAGACGAGTCCGGCGGTGGTGGCGCCGGTGATCCTGGTCTGGCTCGTGCTGCAACGATATGCCCAGCGCTGGGCGGTGATCGCGGCCTTTGTCACCGCGGCGGTAGCCGCCGGCGTGAGCATCGTCGTGCAGCACCGTCATCTCGACGTCGGCGCGATGGCTCCGCGACTGGAACTGACGCTGCCGCATTGGAGCTGGCAGGCGCTGATCGGCGTCGCGATCCCGCTCTACATCGTCACCATGGCCTCGCAGAACATCCCTGGCACCGCGGTGCTGGCCTCGTTCGGCTACCGGGTGCCCTGGCGCGCGGCGATGACGGTCACCGGTCTCGGCACCGTCGTCGGAGCGCCCGCGGGCGGGCACACGATCAATCTCGCCGCCATCAGCGCCGCGCTCGCGGCGGCCCCGGCGGCTCATCCGGACCCGAAACGGCGCTGGATCGCGGCATTCACCGCGGGCGCGATGTACCTGCTGCTCGCGCTGGGCTCGGCCGCCGTGGTCACGCTGATCGCGACCGCCCCGGCCGGAACCCTGGAAACAGTGGCCGGTCTGGCCCTGCTGGCGACCTTGGGCGCGGCCCTCGGGGCGGCGCTGCGCTCCGAACACCGCGAAGCCGCCGTGGTGACGTTCCTGATCGCCGCCTCCGGTGTCGGCTTCGCGGGAATCGGCGCCGCCTTCTGGGCTTTGCTCGCGGGACTCGTGGTGCGCAAAGTGCTACGTCAGCCGCAATGAGCGCGACCCGAGGGAGTCCGTCCACCGCTCGCGCGAGACCGATCAAATGCGAGGGAGCCACCAATGAGCGCAGCGGCCGAACTCCGATCACTAGCGCCCACCGGGCCGAACAAAGCCGAGACAGCCGCCCGGCCAGCGCAGCCCGACCCGGTCCGCCACAACACGCGCCGAGCCGAGCAAAGCCGAAGCAGCTTCTGAACAGGCGCAGCCGGACGCAGTCCGTCCACAGCCCGCACCGGGCCGAGCGAAGGCGAGGCAGCTGCTCAACAGGCGCAGCCGGACGCAGTCCGTCCACAGCCCGCACCGGGCCGAGCGAAGGCGAGGCAGCTGCTCAGGCCTGGAGCGTGGCCTGGAAGCGCCGCATGCCGTCGATCCAGCGGTCGTAGTCGGAGCCCTTGTGGCGGTACATCTTCAGCACCTCGGGGTGGGGCAGGATCAGGAAGTGCTCGTCGGTCACCCCGGCGAGCACGATCTCGGCGACATCTTCCGGGGACAGCACCTCGCCCGCGCTGGTGACGGCCTTCACCGCGAGTTCCGCCTCGGCGGCGTGCTCCGGCGGAACGAGGCCGCCGCGCAGCAGCCGCGTATCCACACCCATCGGGCACACGCAGCTCACCCGCACGCCTCGGTCGCCGTAGGTGACCGACAGCCATTCCGCGAAACCGACGGCCGCGTGCTTGGACACCGCGTAGGGGGCCGAGCCGAGCTGGGTGAGCAGCCCTGCCGCCGACGCCGTGCCGACGAAATAACCACCACCACGGGCCATCCACCCGGGGACGAGCAGCCGCGCGGCGCGGACGTGGGCCATCACGTTGACCTCGAGCGCCGCGGCCCATTGCTCGTCGGTGCTGTCCAGACCCGCGCCGCCGCCGATGCCCGCGTTCGCGAAGTACAGATCGACCGGCCCGAACTGCGCCTCGGCGCGCTCGATCAACGCGCGGATCACCGCCTCGTCGGCCACGTCCCCGCCGACGGCGACGGCATCCGCCCCGAGAGAGTCCGCGACCCGCGCCGCGCTCGCACCGTCGAGGTCGGCGAGCACCACGCGCGCACCGGCGGCGACGAGCCGGGCGGCCAATGCCGCCCCGATCCCCGCGCCCGCCCCCGTGACAATGGCAACTTTGCCCGAAATCTCCATCCCCGCACCCTAGCGGGACATCACCGGTCTTCCGCCGGGAAGCCCGCGACCACCTCGTAGAGCTGCGGATGCGCGGTGGCGAACCCGGGCGCGGCGGCGAGCCGCCGCTGAAACGCCGGATTCTCCGTCGCGCTGCGCCATGCGGCGGCGCTGTCCCAGTGCGCCACGTTCACCGCCGTGTACCGCACGGCGGGGTCGAGCGCACGGTGCAGGCGATTGTCGCGGAAGCCGGGGGCCGCGCTCATCAGCTCGGCCCTGGTGCGCCAGTGGGCCAGGAATTCCTCGAAGTGTTCGGCGGGCAGTTCGAAGACGTTGACGAAGGTGATGCCGGGCCCGTCCGAGTGCACGGCGGAGCGATATTCGGCGGCGACCCGGTACTCGCTGCCGACGACCTCGGCCTTGGCACCGGCGGCTCGGGCCGACGCGCGGAACGCGGAGTCGCGCAGCGCCGCGTCCCTGGCGGCGACGCTGTCCCACTCCGCCACCATGACCAACGGCAGCGGCGCGTCGGCGGAGGTCGCGCGGTGCATCCGGGCGGAACGGAAGCCCGGTGCCCGGCTCACCTTCCCGGCGCGCTCGCGCCACTGCGCGATGTACTCGTTCGCCCCGTCGAGCGGCAGCCGGATGGTATCGATCACGGTCATTCCGTCATGCGTCATGCCGCCATCCTGAAACCTCGATCACACTCGAGGTCAAGGGCATTCAGCCCGATTTCGCCAAGCGGTCCAGCAACGGGGCGGTACGCGGACCGACCAGCTCGCGCATCACCAGCGCCATGTTCGTCCGCTCGACGCCGGGGATCTTGAGGATCTGCCCGGCGATGCGATAGAGGTCGTCGGCGTCCCGCGCGACCACCCGCACGGTGAGATCGGTGAGTCCGGTCATGCCGCACACCTCGGTCACCTCGGGCACCTCGGCCAGTTCGTCCACCACCGAATCCAGCCGGTGCTGGTCCACGACGACCGCGACGAACGCCGCGAGCGGATAGCCGAGCGCGCGCGGCTCGACGCGCCGCTCGAAGCTGCCCAGCACACCACCGGCCTCCCAGCGGGACAATCGAGCCTGCACGGTGTTGCGGGACAGACCGAGCCGAGTAGCCAGCTCGACACCTGTCGCCCGGGGATTGGCGACCAGTTCCAATAACAGCCTGGCGTCGGTGGCGTCCAGGCTCACGCCGGCGGTTTCTCTGGTCATACCACGCAGTATGACACCACCGCGCGGGTCGCAATTGAGCATTCTGCCCATCCCCCGGCCGACCACTTGCGCAGTTCGCATTGGAGTGGATGCTGTGAGATAGGACACAATCCGACCTGTCGAACACCTGGCGAGGAGGCGATCACTCATGCCGGGCAAATCCGAGTATCCGGTGCAACTGGTACAGCCGGACGGCCGTCGCGTCCTCGATCGCGAGCACGCCGCGCTGGTCGCCGACATCGGGCCGGACGACCTGCGGGCGCTGTACGAGGACATGGTGGTGGCCCGCCGGATCGACATCGAGGCCACCGCGCTGCAACGGCAAGGCCAGCTCGGCCTGTGGGCGCCCATGCTCGGGCAGGAGGCCGCCCAGGTCGGCTCCGCGCACGCGCTGCATCCCGACGACTACGTGTTCTGCAGCTACCGCGAAACGGCGGTCGCCTACTGCCGTGGCGTGCCGCCCACCGATCTCACCCGGCTGTGGCGCGGCGCCGCACACCATTGCTGGGATCCGCACGCGGTGAACATGACCAACCCCAATATCGTCGTCGGCTCGCAGGGCCTGCACGCCACCGGCTACGCGTTCGCGGCGCACATGGACGGCGCGGAGACAGCCACCATCGCCTACTTCGGCGACGGCGCCAGCAGCCAGGGCGATCTGGCCGAAGCGCTCGGCTTCGCCGCGACCTGGAGCGCGCCCGTGGTGTTCTTCTGCCAGAACAACCAGTGGGCGATCAGCGCACCGGTGCGGGTGCAGAGCGCGACGCCGATCGCCCGCCGCGCGTACGGCTACGGCATGCCGGGCAGGCAGGTCGACGGCAACGACGTGCTCGCCGTCCTCGCCGTGACCAGGCAGGCGGTCGCGAGGGCGCGCACCGGCGGCGGCCCGTCGTTCATCGAGGCGCTCACCTACCGGATGGGTCCGCACACCACGGCGGACGATCCCACCCGCTACCGTTCGGCCGCCGAGACCGAGCAATGGGCGCGGCGCGATCCGATCGACCGGATCCACAGGTTGCTCGAGCGCGAGGGCCACTGGGACGACGCGTTCGGCACGCGGGTTGCCCGGCGGTCGGACGAGATGGCGGCAGTGGTGCGCCGCGCGACCATCGACATGCCCGATCCCGCGCCGAGCGAACTGTTCGAGCACGTCTACACCACCCCGCATCCGCTGATCACCGAACAGCGGAGGGCGTACGCGGAGTACCTGGCCGGCGATCCCGGCGGGCCCTCCGCACGAGGAGAAGGAGTCCCGCGATGATCACCACCTTCGCCGCCGCGCTCAACACCGGCCTGCGCCGCGCGCTGGAGGACGATCCGAAGGTCTTGCTGATGGGCGAGGACATCGGGCGCCTCGGCGGAGTGTTCCGGGTGACCGACACGTTGCAGAAGGACTTCGGCGACAATCGCGTCATCGATACGCCGCTGGCCGAATCCGGCATCATCGGAACGGCTTTCGGCATGGCGCTGCGCGGCTACCGGCCGGTGTGCGAGATCCAGTTCGACGGATTCGTCTATCCCGCGTTCGACCAGATCGTCTCGCACGTGGCCAAGATCAACTATCGCACCCAGGGAAAGGTCAACGCGCCGTTGACCATTCGCATCCCGTTCGGCGGCGGCATCGGTTCGGTCGAGCACCACTCCGAATCGCCCGAGGCGTATTTCGCGCACACCGCCGGGCTGCGCGTCGTGACACCGAGCAACCCGGCCGACGCGTACTCGATGATTCGCGCGGCGATCGCGCTGAACGATCCGGTGATCTTCTTCGAACCCAAACGCAGGTACTGGGACAAGGCCGACGTCGATTTCGCCGCGCTCGACCGCGACGGCGGCCTGCCGCTGGACCGCGCGCGCGTGTGCACGACAGGCGCGGACGCGACCGTCGTCGCCTACGGCGGGACCGTGGCGACCGCCCTTACGGCCGCGAAGATCGCGGCGCAGGAGGGACACGCGCTCGAGGTGATCGACCTGCGCAGCCTCTCGCCGATCGACTTCGACACCGTCGAGGAGTCGGTCGCGAAGACCGGGCGGCTGATCGTCACGCACGAGGCGCCGGTATTCGCCGGGCTCGGCGCGGAGATCGCCGCCCGCATCACCGAGCGCTGCTTCTATCACCTTGAAGCGCCCGTGCTGCGCGTCGGCGGATTCGACATCCCCTACCCCCCGGCTAAGCTCGAGAAGCACCATCTGCCCGACCCCGACCGCATTCTGGACGCGGTCGACCGTTCCCTCGCCGCGTGAGGCGGGCTCGCCGTAGTGAGAGGTGCCGCGTGGAAAACTCGGTCGGCCATGATCTTCCGGCGTCCGTGCTGGAATTCCGGCTGCCGGACCTCGGCGAAGGGCTGACCGACGCCGAACTGGTGTCGTGGGAGGTGGCCGTGGGCGACACGGTCGAGCTGAACCAGGCCATCGCCGACGTGGAGACGGCCAAGGCGGTCGTCTCGTTGCCGTCGCCGTTCGCGGGCCGCGTGGTCGAATTGCTGGCGCGGCCGGGCGACACCGTCGCGGTCGGGTCGCCGCTCATTCGCATACAGGCGGCTGGAGCGGAAGAGACGCCGAACGACACGGGGCGCAGGTCGGTCTTGGTCGGCTACGGCCCTGAGGCGGAGGCGACGTCCCGGCGGCGTCCTCCCGCACAGCCCGCCGTTTCGCGGTCCGACCGCGCGGACGGCCAGGCGGAGGCGCAGGGCGTTTCGCGGTCCGACCGCGCGGACAGCCAGGCAGAGGCGCAGGGCGTTTCGCGGTCCGACCGCGCGGACAGCCAGGCAGAGGCGCAGGGCGTCTCCCGGTACGACGGCACGGAGAGCCTGGCGGAAAAGGTTCACGAGCGGCAGCCGGGCACCGCGCTCGGCGCGCCGCGGGCGGCGGCGACACCCGCCGCGCGGAAACTGGCTCGCGAACTCGGCCTGGACCTGTGGTTCATCGCGGGTTCCGGCCCAGGCGGCGCGGTCACCGTCGAGGACGTGCGCGGCGCGGTACCCGTCTCGCAGCCGCGTCCGGCCACCGCGCCCGCCGTCGCGGACGCCGGAGCGCGCCCGGCCGCCCGCGAGGAGCGCACCCCGATCAGCGGCATCCGCAAACGCACCGCGGCGGCGATGCTGACCAGCGCGCGCACCATCCCCCAGGCCAGCACGTTCGTCACCGCGGACTGCACCGCCTCGATGGAACTACTCGATCATCTACGCAGTACGAAATCCTTCACGGGCCTGGCCTTGACGCCGCTGCCGCTGGTCGCCGAGGCGGCGCTCGCCGCGCTCGCCGACTTCCCCGGCATGAACGCCTGCTGGGATGAAGCCGCTCAGGAAATCGTCACCAAGCACTACGTCAACCTGGGTATCGCGGTGGCCACCGAGCGCGGGCTGCTGGTACCGAACATCAAAGAGGCGCAGACCCTGAGCCTGCGCGACCTGACCCGCGAGATCGGCTGGCTGGCCGACACCGCGCGCGCGGGCAGCGCGACGCCCGCCGAGCTGCGCGGCGGCACGTTCACCATCACCAACGTCGGCGTCTTCGGCGTGGACGCCGGAGTCCCGCTGGTCAATCCGGGCGAGGCCGCGATCCTGTGTCTCGGCTCGATTCGCCGGCGGCCGTGGGTGGTGCGCGACGAGATCGCGATCCGGTGGGTGACCACCCTGGGCGTCAGCTTCGACCATCGCATGGTCGACGGCGAACTCGCCGCCCGCTTCCTGGCCACTGTCGCGGGATTCCTGGAGGACCCGCTCACCTTGCTCAGCCGCGTGTGACACGCCCGCCGGTCAGTCCGTGACGAGCTCCGCCGCGGCGGCGCGGATGACCTCCGGGATCTCGACCGGTTTGCGGGTTTCGGCGTCCACGTAGACGTGCACGAAGACACCGGTGGCGGCCAGTTCGAGCGCATCGTCGGCCTCGCGGAAGATGGCCAGATCGTAGGTGATGCTGGAGCGGCCGAGCCGGGAGATGCGCAGGCCGACCCGCAACTGATCCGGGAAGCTGATCGAGCCGAGGTACTGGCAGGAGGTCTGCGCGACCACGCCGAGCGCGGGCAGGTCACGGATGTCGGTTCCGGTGGCGTGCATCAACCACGCGTTGACCGCGGTGTCGAAGTACGAGTAGTAGGTCACGTTGTTCACGTGCCCGTAGTGGTCGTTGTCGGCCCACCGAGTCGGCACCGGCCAGAGCACCGGATACTGCTGCGTCACCCGGCCGACGATAGCTCAGTGGCGGTCACGCCCAACCGGTGGTCGCGCGGGGAGATCCCGAAGTGCCGTTTGAACGCGGTGCTCAGCGCGAAGGCGCTGCCGTATCCGACCTGACGGGCGATGGCCTCGATGGTGGCGTCGGATTCCTGCAACAGGTCCGCGGCCAGCGCCAGCCGCCATTCGGTGAGGAACGCCATCGGCGGCTCACCCACCAGATCGGTGAACCGGCGCGCCAGCGCGGCCCGCGACATCCCCACCGCCTCGGCCAGGCCCGCGACCGTCCACCCGTGCGCCGGATTGTGCTGCAACAGGCGCAGAGCCTTGCCGACCAGCGGGTCGCCGTAGGCGTGGTACCAGCCGGGCGCGTCGGCGCGGGAGAACCAGGCGCGCAACGCGGCGATCAGCACCAGATCCAGCAGGCGGTCCAGCACCGCGCTCTGCGCGGGCTCGTCCTTGATCACCTCGTCGACCAGTAAATCGAGCACCCGGCTGTCGAACTCGCCGCGCCGCAATACCAGCACCGGCGGGAGCGCGCGCAGCAGGCGACGGCTGGCCGCGCCCGCGGATTCGTAGGTTCCGGTGACCATCAAGGTCGCGCCGTCCGGGTCGGTTCCCCACTGCCGGACGCCGAGGCTCAGTGTCTCGCAGAGGACTTCACCCTGTGGCGTCTTCGTCACCTGACCGGGATGGATGATGATCTGCGGTTCGGTCGCCGGGTCGTCGGCCACCGTGTACGGCGCGGGCCCACGGAAGATCGCGACGTCCCCCGCGGCGAGCTGCCGCGGTGCGCCCTCGTCGGTGACGATCCACGCGCCGCCGCGAATCATCGACAGCACGGTGAGCGGAGCCTCGTCCTGGATACGCAGCGCCCACGGCGGATCCAGCAGCGAACACATCAGGAACGCGCCGCGAGCGCGAGGGCCTTCGAGCAGACTGGCGAGCGCATCCACCCGTCCACAGTAGACGATCACGCATGGTCACACGCCGTTGCGCCAGGTTCCGTCTCGACCGCGCCGGATATACCGGGCTACCCGCCGCCATGGCGTGCCTGTTCGGCACCGGTGCTCGACGGTCGCAACGCCGAGCCCGCCGAGGTAGTGCGTCGCGCTCGGCCGGAGCCCGAATGATTTCGCCGACTACGTCATGGCGACGGCGGTCAGCGGAATCCGGAATGTCCCGGCACCGTGACGCGTTTCACATGGTGAACCAGGACTCGCTCGCGGACGTGACGCGCAGTGTCGAGCGTCGCGCACGGCCGCACGACCAGGTCAACGACGCCCTGGGCCGATTTCGCGAGCGAGTCCGGTCGGGGTGGAGCTTTTCTCGGTACCGTCGAAATGGTGTTGAGCCCGACGGTCGATCGTCAGTTCCGTGTGGCGCGTGCCGCGGTATTCACGGTTTTCGCGTTGAACGGCTTCCTGCTCGCCATGTGGGTGGTGCACATTCCGGTCGTCACCGACCGCACTGGGGTCGCCAAATCGACGCTGGGCATGTTCATCCTGCTGATGTCGGGCGCGGGCATCGTCGGGATGCGACTGGCGGGTCCGCTCGCCGATCGGTTCGGCAGCAGGACATTGGTCGGTGCCGCGGCGTGCTTCGGATCGGTCGCGGTGGTCGGCCCCGGCTTCGCCACCGGGCCGTTCACCTTGGCGCTCGCGCTGGCCTGCTTCGGTTTCGGCAACGGAGCCCTGGACGTGTCGATGAACACTCAAGCGGTGCATGTGGAACGGGCCTACCGGCGTCCGATCATGGCCGCCTTCCACGCGTTGTTCTCCGGCGGTGGACTGCTCGGGTCTCTGCTCGGAGCCGCCGCGCTCCGGGCGGGCTGGGATGCGCGAGTGACCCTGGTCGTCGCCGCGGTGGGCTGCGTCGCTCTGATCCTCACGCTGGTGCCGCGGTTGCTGCGGGAAACGGCAGTGGAAACGGCGGAGTCCCGCGGCGTCGTCGCGTCCGTCCACGCGACCGAACTCGACGCCGCAGCACTGGAACACGACGCGACGGTGTCGCCGCGCAAGGGCGATTCGTCCGGGCACGACGTCATGCCGACAGGGTCCGATGCGGCGTCCACCGCGCAGTCGCCGGACCGGCTCGACCGAGACCGATCATCGCGCGCTCCCGCCACGACCTCCCTCGATGCTCGCGCTCGCGGCCGAAAGGTGCTCGCGCTGGCCGTGCTCGCCTTTTCCCTGCTCTTGGCCGAAGGCGTGGCCGCCGACTGGAGCGCACTGCAGCTGCGCGATCATCTGGACGCCGACGCTGCTACCGCGGCACTGGCCTTCGGCGCCTTCTCCACCACGATGACGGTCGGGCGGTTCGCCACCGACCGGGTCAGCCACGTCTTCGGCGGGGTCGCGGTGGTGCGCTACGGTTCGCTCCTCGCGGCCATCGGCCTGGCCGTGATCGTCGTCTCGCCGTGGATTCCGCTGACGCTGCTCGGCTGGGCGTTGACCGGGCTCGGACTCGCCGGAGGCATCCCGCAGATCTTCAGCGCGGCGGGGAATCTGGGTTCCCGCACGGCCGCGACCGACATGTCACGGGTGTTCAGCGTCGGCTACCTCGGCTTGCTCGCCGGGCCCACGGTCATCGGCTGGCTCACCGCCGTGATGTCGCTGACCACGGCGATGGTGGTGCCGATCCTCGCCGTACTGCTGTGCTGCGCGTACGCGAGCGTCGTCGCCACGCCACGCTGACCGGATCACGAATTCCAGGCCAACTCGACCATCGGCACCTGGTCGATGGCCGTGCTCGTGGCTTCTTCGAGCCGTCCGCCGAACAGGAAGCCGAGCCGACCCCGGAACACCGCGATCGGCGCGCGCACGAACCATCTGGTCCGCAGCAGACGCGCGCCGATGCTCGGCATAGTTCCAAGCCAGCCCCAACCGCTACTTGGGCGGCACCAGGCACAGGGTGATCGGCTCGGGCTTGGGGTAGACGATGGTGTCGTTGTCGGTCGCCTTCGCTCCGCACGCGGACTTGTCCGCGGTGCCCCGCACGATCCGGCCGATCTTGAAGTCCGCCGTCGACCCGCAGGCCACCTTCGTGCTGGCGCCGAGGAAACCGCCGTCGATGCAGTCGCCCTCCTTGACGTTCAGTCGCAGGCATAGCGTGTACTCGTTGCCGCCGGTCTGGTAGTAGCTGGCGTAATCCTTGGTGGCGCAGTCCGCGTTCGCCCCGTCGAGCCGTTGCGCCACCACGTAATTGGCTTCGGCATCGGAGCATTCCTTGGTTTCGAACTCGGCCTTGATGGTGGTGCCCGACAGCTTCGCGCACTGACCGATCTCGATCTTCTCGCCGTCGGAGCGGAACACGGTGCGAGCGCCAACGATCAGCAACCCGATCACCAGGACGACGCCGAGTATGCCGAGGATCTTGCCGATACCGCTCCCGCCCCGATTCTGTCGGGGCGGGGGTCCGGGCGGCGGGAACCCGCCGGGGTAACCCGGCTGCTGCGGGAAACCACCCTGCGGCGGGTAGCCCGGTTGCGGCTGACCGGGGTAGCCGGACTGGGGATAACCCTGCGGCTGACCGGGATTTCCCGGCTGGCCCGGAAAGCCCTGCGGCGCACCGGCAGGCGGCTGCTGTGGATAGCCGGCCTGGCCTGGATACGGTTGATTCGGTGGTGTGGTCATGGATCCCCTCCCCGGGTCTCGCTAGATTCCGTGCGCACAGAAGCGACGGGCGAACCCATGGAATCTAGCCGATCGGTGCGCCTACCGCCGTGTGGGAAACCGCCCGGTTCGCCGCACCGACTCGCCAACCGGCGCAGTGGCTTCGGTTCGCGAGAGTTCTCGGCACGGTGTCCATCGAATTACGACAGTGCCCCCTCCACACCACGGCGAAGGGGGCACTGCGCGGAAATGCTCGGCTTACAAAGCCTTGAGTTCTTCGGTGACTGCTCCGACGGATTTCTTGGCGTCGCCGAACAGCATGGAGGTGTGGTCGGCGTAGAACAGCGGGTTGTCGATTCCGGCGAAACCACTGTTCATGGAGCGCTTGAGCACGATCACCGACTTGGCCTGGTCGACGTTGAGCACGGGCATGCCGTAGATCGGGCTCGAGGAGTCCTCGCGGGCGGCCGGGTTGGTGACGTCATTGGCGCCGATCACCAGGGCGACGTCGGTGCGATTGAATTCGCCGTTGATGTCGTCCATTTCCTTGAGCGCGTCGTAGGACACCTCGGCCTCGGCCAACAGCACGTTCATGTGCCCGGGCATGCGACCGGCGACGGGGTGGATGGCGTATTTGACCTCCACGCCCTTGGCCTCCAGCAGCGAAGCCATCTCCTTGACCGCGTGCTGCGCCTGCGCGACCGCCATACCGTAGCCGGGGACCACGATCACCTGGTTGGCGTACGCCATCTGGATCGCGGCGTCCGCCGCGGAAGTGGCCTTGGCCTGCTTCTGCTCACCACCACCGGCGCCCGGCGCGGTCCCGCCGCCGCCGAAGCCGCCCGCGACGATGGCCGGGATCGACCGGTTCATCGCCTTGGCCATCAGGTTGGTCAGGATGGTGCCCGACGCGCCGACGATCATGCCCGCCACGATCATCGCGGTGTTGTTCAACGCCAGACCCGCCGCGGCGGCCGACAGACCGGTCAACGCGTTCAGCAGCGAGATCACCACCGGCATGTCCGCGCCGCCGATCGGCAGCACGACCATCAACCCCAGCACACCCGCGAGCACCAGCACGGCGATCATCCACAGCTGCGACACCCCCTCACCCGTGGCGCCGACACCGATCACCACCGCCGCGGCCACCGCGCCCAGCAGCAGCAACAAGTTCAACGGTTGCTGCAACTTCCCGATCCCGATCGGGCGGCCGGGCAGGATCTCCTGCAACTTGCCGAACGCGATCAACGAACCCCAGAACGACACCGAACCGATGATCGCCGCGAACAGCGACCCGATCACGATGTGCACCGTCGGCTCCTCGTCGAAATGCGAGAAACCCTGGGAGTTGATGAATTCCGACCACGCGATGAGCGCGACCGTGCCACCACCGACACCGTTGAACGCGGCCACCAGCTGCGGCATCGCGGTCATCTTCGTGTACTTCGCCGGCGGCACACCCAGCACCACACCGACCACCAGACCGGCGACGATCAGAATCCAGTTGCTGGTGTGGCGGATCGAGATCAACGTCGCGATCACCGCGATCACCATGCCCACCGCGGCGATCAAGTTGCCGCGCACCGCGGTCTTCGGGCCGGTCAAGCCCATCAGACCGTAGATGAACAGCGAGAACGCCACGATGTAGAGACCGTTGACCAGATAGGTCACGTTGTCGAAGGTGTGCATCATTCACCCGCCTTCTGAGCAGCGGGCTTCTTGCTCTTGAACATGCCCAGCATGCGGTCGGTAACCACGAAACCACCGATGACGTTCAGGGTTCCGAACACCACCGCGACGAACAGGATGATCTGGGTCAGGATCGAGGGATCCTGCACGTTACCCAAGGTGACCAGCGCACCCAGCACCACGATGCCGTGAATAGCGTTGGTGCCCGACATCAACGGCGTGTGCAACGTGTTCGGGACCTTGGAGATCACGGCGAAACCCACGAACCCCGACAACACCAGGATCGCGATATTCGCCAAAAGTTCGGTATACATCAGTTCTTCACCTTCGCCTCGGTCGTCTCCGACACAGCCGCTGCCTCGGCGGACTCCGCAGCCCCCGTCGCCTCGGCAGGCGCCTCGGGCGCGTCCGGCTCACGGGTGACGCAGGAATCCGCCAGCACCTGGTCGCTGAAGTCGGGCGCGAGCTTGCCGTCCACCAGCATCAACTCCAGCAACGCCGCGATGTTCTTCGAATACAACTCCGAAGCGTGCTCGGGCATGGTCGCGGGCAGATTCAACGGCGAGGCGATGGTCACCTCGTGCTTCACCACGACCTCGCCCGGTTCGGTCAGCTCGCAGTTACCGCCGGTCTCTCCCGCCAGGTCCACGATCACACTGCCGGGCTTCATACCCTCCACCGCGGCCGCGGTCACCAACCGGGGCGCGGGACGACCCGGCACCAACGCGGTCGTGATCACCACGTCGAAGCCCTTGATCGCGTCCTCGAGCGCCTGCTGCTGCTTCGCCTTCTCCTCGTCGGTGAGCTCACGGGCGTACCCGCCCTCACCGGCGGCATCGATGCCCAGATTCAGCCACTGCGCACCCACCGACCGCACCTGATCGGCCACCTCAGGGCGCACGTCGTAACCGGTGGTCCGCCCACCCAGACGCTTCGCGGTGGCCAGCGCTTGCAAGCCCGCGACACCCACACCGAGCACCAGCACCGTCGCCGGCTTCACCGTGCCCGCCGCCGTGGTCAACATCGGGAAGAACCGCGTCGACTCCGACGCCGCCAGCAACACCGCCTTATAACCCGCCACATTCGCCTGCGAGGACAAAGCGTCCATCACCTGCGCACGCGAGATCCGGGGAATCGCCTCCACCGCGAACGCCTGCACCCCCGCCGACTTCAGCGCACCGATCTGATTCTCGGCATTGCGCGGCGCGAGGAAACCGATCAGCGTCTGCCCCGACGACAGCTTGCCCACCTCGGCGTCACTGGGCGGAGCGACCTTCACCACCACATCCGCCGACCACGGATCGCCGATCGACGCACCCGCCTCCACATAGGCTTCGTCGGGAATCAGCGCGCCTTTCCCGGCCCCGGACTCGACGACTACTTCCACACCCTGTTTCACCAGGCTCGGAATGATTTTCGGCACCAAAGCGACACGTCGCTCGCCCGCGTTGGATTCGCGAACGACACCGACACGCGCGCCGCGCGGCGACAGATCGCCTACGCTCTGCGTTGTCTCCACTTGTCAGACTTCCTTCTCTTACTGAGCTTCAGGCAACGGGCAGACGACCGGACGATGTTACTGATGAGTAAGTTCGCCCAAATCCTCGCAACTGTACCTGGCCCGCCGTGAGCCTAGCTGAGATGCCCATCACACACGCCGGACGGATCGCGCCAGGACGCCGGAGTTCCTCGGTCGCCACCGAGGGAGCCGCCGACCGCCGAGCGGCGTCCACCGTTTTTCCTTTTCGCTGTGTGATCGTGGTCTCCGCAGGTGAACACGGCAAGACCGTACGGAGAAGTTCGTTACCAACCTCGAGGTTGGGCACCTGGTGGGACGCCCGGCCCACAGCAGCATAGTGACGTGCGTCATGCCGATCGGCGATCCGGGGTGTTCCGCTCGGCTCGTACGCCGTATGGTCCAGCGTGTGAACGACTGCGTCTTCTGCCGCATCGTGGCAGGCGAGGCACCGGCGGCGAAAGTGTACGAGGACGACACGCTGTGCGCGTTTCTCGACGTCCGGCCGGTCGCCCGCGGGCACACGCTGGTCATACCGAAGCGGCACGCCGCCGAGTTGGAGGACCTCGACGCCGAGCTCGGTGCGCAGATCTTCCGGACCGGTCATCGGCTCGCCCTGGCCATCCGGCGCAGCCGCCTCGCCGCCGACGGCGCCAATCTGGTGCTCAACGACGGAACGGCGGCGTTCCAGACCGTCCCGCACGTCCACCTGCACGTGATCCCGCGCAGACACGGCGACACGCTGCGATTCGCGAAGGGCTTTCTCCTGCGCCGCCCGCACGATCCGATATCCACCGCCGCGGCCATCCGGGAAGGCATCGCGGCATTGGACAACGAGGGCACCGGCCCGGAAAAGGAAAACGAGGGATGACCGAGACGTTCGATCGCGCCACGCTGATCGACCTGCTGTCAAGGCAGTGGGAGGCGATCGACGCGCTGATCGCTCCGCTGGACGAGGATCGTTGGCGCACCCCGTCGTCGCTGCCGGGCTGGACCGTGTTCGACGTCGTCGCCCACATCATCGGCACCGAATCCTTTCTGCTGGGTGACCGGCCGCCCGCGCACGATCCGACCAAGGCCAAGACCGACGTGCGCACGCTGCCCTACGTGCGCAACGAGACCGCGGTGCTCAACGAGATCTGGGTCGACCGGCTGCGCCCGCTGTCCGGGGCCCGCCTGCTCGCGTTCTATCGCGACGTCATCGACCGCAGGCGCGCGGCGCTCGCGGCCATGGGCGACGCCGAATGGGAGAAGGAGACGGTCACGCCGATCGGGCAGGTGACCTACGGCAGGTTCATGCGAGTGCGGTTGTTCGACTGCTGGATGCACGAACTCGACATCGCCGACGCGCTCGGGGTCCGGGTCGAGGAAGGCGGTCCCCGCGGCGAGTTGGCGTTCGACGAGTTCGCGGCCAGCATTCCGCGCGTGGTGGCGAAGAAGGGCGAAGCGCCGGAGGGCGCGCGGATCGCCTTCGCGCTGACCGGTCCGCTGGCCAGGACCCTGCGCATTCAGGTGGCGGGCCGGGCGAACTACGTGGACGCGTTCGACGGACCGGCCACCGTCGAGGTCGGCTTGGACTCGCGGCTTTTCGTGCGTCTCGGCGGCGGCCGGACGAGCGCCGAGGAGCACTCGAGCGAGATCACCGTCGAGGGCGACGACGAACTCGGGCGGCGCCTCGTCCGTCACCTGGCCTTCACCATCTGAGCCGCCGGTGCGACTGTTCCTGTCCAGCTACCGGTTCGGCGCGCACTACGACCGGCTCGTCACGCTCGCGGGCCCGCCCGGCCGGGTCGCGCTGATCCCCAATGCCTGCGACGCCTGGCCGCAGGCGTGGGCGGGTGCGGTAACCAGCGACCTGGCGCCGCTGCGCAAACTCGGCTACCAGCCCGAGGTGCTCGACCTGCGCGAGTACGTCGGCCGGGAAGCCGAGCTGGAACGGAAGCTGGCGGAGTTCCCGCTCGTGTGGGTGCGCGGCGGCAACACGTTCGTGTTGCGCGCGCAGTTCGCCCGCAGCGGCGCGGATCGCGTTCTGCCCCGGCTACTCGCCGCCGACGCGCTCGTCTACGCCGGTTACAGCGCCGGGGCCTGCGTGCTGACCCCGGATCTGCACGGCCTGGATGCGGTGGACGATCCGGCCGAGGTCGCTCCCGCCTGCGGCGTCGAACCGCAGTGGGACGGACTGGGTTTGGTGAACCGCCGGATCGTGCCGCACATCGATTCGGCCACCGACCCCGAAGGCGACTGCACTCGCCTCGCGGCTCGTTACCGCGCCGAAGGCGTCGCGCACTGGGCGCTGACCGACGACGACGTGATCGTCGTCGACGGGGCGCGCACCGAAGTGCTGATCAGTCCGGTGGCGTCGTGAACTCCAGCCGCCGTTCGGGATCGCCATCCGCCACGACGATGGACATGCTCTCGCTGCAAGCGGCCGAGTGTCGAGGTCGAGTGCCACGATCGCGGCGGTGAGATCGCCCGTCCCGTCAGGCGCAACGCCGATTCCGTATATCGAGACGGCTCGGCGCTCGTCGTCGCACGGACCCCCTGGCGACCGGTAGCGGTGGCGACCCATGGATTGACCCACAGCCGTTGTCCGACAGCCGAGCGGCGATCGACCTCGGCGATCGATGTCCGTCGATTCAGGGCGAGCCGTCCGGACCGGCGGCCACTCAGCCGGGTCGCGGCCTCCTCGTGGCGCGATACAGGTGTCCGCGGCACATCTCCACCGTCGACACCTCACATCGCGTCGGGCGCCAGCTCCCGTTCCGGCTCGACCGCGCGGCGGAAGACCACCCAGCGCATGGCGCTGTACATGTAGACGGCCTCGCACGCGCCCGCCAGCAACCGGGACACGTGGTACTCCACGCCGAGGGCGGTGAGCCCGCTGCCGATGCCGAGGATGAACGCGAGGTAGTTGACCACCACCACCACGACATACACCGCGGCCTGCCTGCCGACCGGCGCGTGGGAATGGAAGTTGAAGGTGCGGTTGAGCACGAAGCTGAGCCCGAACGCGCACACGTATGCCACCGTCACCGACGACCACACCGGCAGCTCGAACCAGCCGTGCAGGACGGTGAGCAGCGCCAAGTCGACGGCGAAGGTGCCGCTGTTGATCAGCGCGAAGCCCAGGAAGGTCGGCGGGACGAGACGGTTCAGCCCGAACGGCATCCGGCGCACGACCGACTCGCACCAGCGGGTGAACCGATCGGCGATGGTGTCGGCGGTCTCGGACAGCTCGTGCACGCGACCAGCGTGCCAGCGGCAGATGTCCGGCAGATGAGCAGGCGGCGACCGCCGGGTGGCTCAGCCGATCTGCGCCCGGCCCGGGTCGTCCGCGGCGTGGTCCAGGCTCGCCCATGCCGCCAGGCATCGCCGTCGCGCGACATCGTCCGCGTCCGCCAGCAGCGCCTCCAGCAACTCGCGGGGCTCGCGCCGCCAGAGGTCGGCCAGCTCGGCGCGGGTCTCCTTGTCGAAGACACCGGAGCGGTCCAGCGCGGTCAGCCATTCCTCGTGCTCACCCGCGTGCACCCGGCGCAGCACGTCGGGGTCGATACCGTCCTCGACGAACTCGCTGGAGAACATCGCGGCGACCAGTTCCCGGCGACTCGGTTGCTCGCCCTGCATCCGTTCCATCCCTCCAAGTGCTCCGCGGCGAACCGCATGGACTTCCGGCGCCACGACGTGGCGGCGCCAGGAGAACTCGATGCCCCGAACAGTCAAGCCTCTGTCGGCATTCTGGTCTCCCGTAGGCGGTAATACCACTGTGGCGGCTGACATCACATGCCAGGCCTTCCGTTCGCCACACACGCACGGTCGACCGATCAGCAAATATCGCGCACGGGGAGCTAGCGTGAAGTGGTGGACCTGCATGACTTGATCGCCGCGCTCCCCGACGGCGCGGTGCTCACCGACGCCGACCTGCTGGCGAGCTACCGCCAGGACTGGGCGCGCGATCCGGGCGCGGGCACCGCCCTGGCCGTGGTGCGTGCCACCAGCACCGACGACGTGGCCGCGACGCTGCGGTGGGCCGGCGCGCATCGCGTCCCGGTGATTCCGCGCGGGGCCGGATCCGGGTTGTCCGGCGGCGCGACGGCCGTCGACGGTGCGATCGTGCTGACCACCGAGCGGATGCGGGAAATCTCCGTCGACCCGGTGACCCGGACCGCCGTGGTGCAGCCCGGCCTGCTGAACGCCGAGGTCAAGCGCGCGGTCGCGGAGCACGGGCTGTGGTACCCGCCGGACCCGTCGTCGTTCGAGATCTGCTCGATCGGCGGCAACGCCGCGACCAACGCGGGCGGCCTGTGCTGTGTGAAGTACGGCGTCACCACCGACTACGTGCTCGGCATGCAGGTCGTGCTCGCCGACGGCACCGTCGTGCGGCTCGGCGGTCCGCGTTTGAAGGATTCGGCCGGGCTGTCGCTGACGAAGCTGTTCGTCGGGAGCGAGGGCACCCTGGGGGTGATCACCGAGCTGACGCTTCGGCTGCTGCCCGCCCAACCGCCGCAGAGCACGGTCGTCGCCAGTTTCGCCACGCTCACCGCCGCCACCGAGGCCATCCTGACCATCACCGGCGAACTGCGGCCGTCGATGCTCGAGTTCATGGACTCGGTGTCGATCAACGCCGTGGAGGACGAGCTGCGGATGGGGTTGGACCGGAATGCGGCCGCGCTGCTGGTCGCGCGCTCCGACGCACCCGGCGAATTCGCCAGGCGCGAGGCCGAGATCATGGCGGCGGCCTGCGAGAAGGCAGGCGCGACAGAGGTTTTCCACACCGAGGACCCGGCCGAAGGTGAAGCGTTCACGGCCGCCCGACGTCTGGCGATCCCGGCCGTGGAAAAGCTCGGGCCGCTGCTGCTCGAGGACGTCGGCGTTCCGCTGCCCCGGCTCGGCGACTTGGTGAGCGGCGTCGCCGAAATCGCCGCGCGCAACGAGGTCACAGTGTCGGTGATCGCGCACGCGGGCGACGGCAACACCCACCCGCTGATCGTGCACGACCCCGCCGACGCCGACCACACCGCGCGAGCGAACCGCGCCTTCGGCGAGATCATGGATCTCGCCATCGCCCTCGGCGGCACCATCACCGGTGAACACGGCGTCGGACGATTGAAGAAGGCATGGCTGCCCGACCAACTCGGCCCCGACGTCATGGCCCTGACCCGCCGCATCAAGGACGCCCTCGACCCCGACGGCATCCTCAACCCCGGCACGATCCTGTGACCACCGCGACGGAACATTCCCCACGCACAAGGAGTTCTACCCCGACATGACGACCAGGCTCGAACACAACGTCGCCGATACCCGCTTCGAGATCTACATCGACGACACCCTAGCCGGGTACGCCGACTACGCCGAACGCGAAAACCCCAAGGTCCGCGACTTCCACCACACCCTGACCTTCCCCGAATTCCGAGGCCGAGGAGTCGCCGCCCAGGTCGTCGAATACGCCCTCGCCGACTCCCGCGCCGCAGGCTTCTCGGTCATCCCCACCTGCTGGTACGTAGAGCAGTACATCACCCAACACAGCGAATACGCCGACTTGGTGAAGTAAACACACCCAAGCGCCGCGAGTGGCACACCACCGAGAGGTCTACTCGCGTTTTGCCACAGCCATGTGCCACTCGCGAAAGTGTGCCAGCGGGCTGATGGTGGGTTCAGGGTCGCTTGAAGTCGCCGCCGGTGATGCCAGTGGTGAAGGTGTTCCACTCGCCGGGCGTGAAGACCAGCGCTGGGCCGGTCGGGTTCTTCGAGTCGCGTACGCCGACCAAGCCTTCGCCGAGAAAAGCAACCTCCACGCACTCCTTACCGGCCTGGCTACGGCTGCTTTTGAACCACTTCGCCTGGGAAAGAATGGTCTTCACGGCTTCATACTCCCGTGCTATCTGTTGGAGCAGGTTGTAGAGCTATCCGGGTCCAGCGCCGCACGTTCGCTCGCTTCACGGGCATTCGTATACGCCGCGTGCTATCCCAGCGGTGAAAGCGTCCCACTCGCCAGGCGAGAACATAAGCGCTGGACCGGCCGGGTTCTTGGAATCCCGCACGCCGACATGGCCTCTCGAGAGAAAGGCGACTTCGACACATGCTTTGTCAGCCCCGCTGTAGCTGCTCTTGAACCACTTCGCCTCGGAGAGATCGGTATTCACGGTGCATACTCCCTTGCTATCTGCCGGAGCAGGTTCTTGCTCTGATCCGGGTCCAGCGCCGCGCTTTCGAACCGCCGGTAGGCATCGAGATACCGGTTCACAGCGCTGTGCTTCTCCAGGTACAAATCGCCCGTGAAGCTCTCAACGTAGACAACTGTAGGCTCCTTCGGCTGTCGCTTGCTGTCACCCCCCGACTTCAAGATCACGAATGGCCCTACGGCCACACCCATGGGAAATCCGGCCGAGAACGGGAGCACGCGGATCGTGACGTTGGGCAGCCCCATGAGGTCCACCAGATGGCGGAGCTGGGCCGACATGATGCGCTCATCACCGACCATCCCGCGTAGCACCGACTCTCGAAGAATCGCATTCACAGTGACGGGTTTCGTTTTGCGTGTGATCAGCGATTGGCGCTTCGCTTGAACGTGTCCATCATCCGCTACGGCGGCATGATCGCGCTGCCGAGCCCTGCCGACCGAGGGACCAAGTTCCGCGCGTGGATACTACGCCCGGACACGGCATTTCGCCCTTCCGGCTGCGTGGTCGTCGCGGCGATCCGCCATTGCGTGGCCGCGAAGCTCGCGCGCGGTCGACGGGTGATCGCATATGCCTGACCGCGCAGTCTCCCCGATCCCGTCGGAGCCGGATGTGCACCTGTCGGTGTTCTGGCACGGAGCCCGCCTGGACTTCGTCGCCTGCGTAACGGCCGCATGCCTTTTCGTCCAGGAATGGCGCGCCCGGTACTGGCACGACGCAGTGGAAGTATCCACAGACACCACCGACGACTACCCCAGACTCCCGTGCGAACGCCTCTACCTGGAGCCCTGACAGCGCCCCACCGACGTCGCCCCGGCAAAGTCCGCGACATGCGTCCACGAGTGGCACACCAGCGAGAGGGTCACTCGCGTTTTGCCGCAACCATGTGCCACTCGTGGCTGCATCGCTTCGAGAGAGGGGGCGCGCCTGGGATGGGGCCGACTCTGGGCCTGGCGAAGCGCAGGCATCGGGACGTCCCGGTGATCCGGGTTTCAGGTGCGCACCTATTTGGTGCCGTCGAGCCGACAGCGGGCGCGCGGTGTGATCGACAGGATGTTCGGGCGGCTTATGCCTCGACGTCTCGAGAGACGGTTTCGGGCGCGCCCGAACATCCGGCGATCTACCACAACCTCACTTGAGCAGGGCGCGGCTCATCACCAGGCGCTGGATCTGGTTGGTGCCCTCGTAGATCTGGGTGATCTTGGCGTCACGCATCATCCGCTCCACCGGGAAGTCGGTGGTGTAACCGGCGCCACCGAACAGCTGGACGGCGTTGGTGGTGACTTCCATGGCGACGTCGGAGGCGAAGCACTTGGCGGCGGCGGAGATGAAGCCGAGGTTCTTCTCGCCGCGCTCGGCGCGGGCGGCCGAGGTGTACACCATGAGGCGGGCGGCCTCGATCTTCATCGCCATGTCGGCGAGCATGAACTGGGTGTTCTGGAAGTCGGCGATCGACTTGCCGAACTGCTTACGGTCCTTGGTGTAGGCGATGGCCGCGTCCAGCGCGCCCTGGGCCAGGCCGACGGCCTGCGCGCCGATGGTGGGGCGAGTGTGGTCGAGGGTCTGCAGCGCGGTCTTGAAGCCGGTGCCCGGCTCGCCGACGATGCGGTCACCCGGCACCCGGCAGTTCTCGAAGTACAGCTCGGCGGTGGGCGAGCCCTTGATGCCGAGCTTGTGCTCCAGCGGGCCGACCACGAAGCCCTCGTCGTCCTTGTGCACCAGGAAGGCCGAGATGCCGTTGGCGCCCTTGTCCGCGTCGGTCACCGCCATCACGGTGTACCAGGAGGACTTGCCGCCGTTGGTGATCCAGCACTTGGAGCCGTTGATGATCCAGTCGTCACCCTCCTGCTTGGCCCGGGTGCGCATGCCTGCCGCGTCGGAGCCCGCCTCGCGCTCGGACAGCGCGTAGGAGGCCATCTCGCCGTTGACGATGTCCGGCAGCACCTTCTGCTTCAGCTCCTCGGAGCCGTTCAGGATCAGGCCCATGGTGCCGAGCTTGTTGACGGCGGGGATCAGCGAGGACGAACCGCAGACGCGCGCGACCTCTTCGATCACGATGCAGGTGGCCACCGAGTCGGCGCCCTGGCCGCCGTAGGCCTCGGGGACGTGCACGGCGTTGAAGCCGGAGGCGTTGAGCGCGGTCAGCGCCTCCTCCGGGAAGCGGGAGTTGCCGTCGACGTCCTTCGCGTGCGGGGCGATCTCCTTCTCCGCGAGGGCGCGGATCGCTTCGCGTAGTTCGTCGTGGAAGTCCTCGAGCTTGAACAGGTCGAAATCGGGGTTTCCCGCCATGGGGCCTTCACTCCTGATCGTCGGTGGTCGGCGCCGCTTTCCGTCGAACAAAAGCAGCATCTCGGCACTCAGTGCCATATATGAATCGAGTATACCCATATGGACGCCGATTACGTGGGGAGATGACGTGGCACTCAGTGTCAGATCGGTCGCACTTCGATCCGGTTCACAGGTTGCCGAGCTTGCGGACCAGCAGGTCCGCGATCTGCTTCGGCGCGATGTCACGGGGAAACACCGCGACGACCAGCTCGTCCGCGCTCGCGGTACGCCCGGCGCCGCGCGGGATGGCGGCCAGCTCCATCCGCAGGTCCGCGGCGCCCGCGTCCGACTCGCCGCGCACCATGCGGCGCAGGAGATAGTTGTGCGTCGCCGTCACCGCGGCGGTGAACTGCACCCGGGCCAGATCGGGAACGTCGGGCAGCCGCTCACGCAGGTAGTCGGTGAACAACCGTTCATAGCGGAACACCGTGACGATCTCGCGCTCCCGCAGCGCGGGCACCCGCCGGACCACCTGGTAACGCCGCGCCGCGATCTCCCGCCACTGCGTGAACCGCTCGAACACCTGCACCACCGCCGAGCACACCGCCTCCCACGGGTCCTCTCGCGAGGCGGCGAGGAACTCCTCCGCTTGTGCCAGCTGGGACTCGTGGTCGGCGAAGATCACGTCCTCTTTCGACCGGAACTGCCGGAAGAACGTGCGCCGGGAGATGCCGGCCGCCTCCGCGATCTCGTCGACGGTCGTCGCCTCGTACCCCTTCTCGGCGAACAACCGCAGCGCCTGATCCACCACCGTGAGCCGAAAATGCGCGGTTTCGTCGCCTCCCCGCGTCCGAGCGATATCCCCTGTAGTCACGACCTCACACCGTAGTCAGCGGCCGAGAGCGCGAGTCCCCGACACCGGAAGCTTTCGCGGTCCGCCGCCGTATCACCAGGTCGATGGGGCTCGACCGCAGTGGCCGCGTCTCGGCGAGACCGACCGTGCTCCCAACCGGCGTTGCCGCGATCGTCGCGGTGACCAGGGCGCGCGCCGCGCGTTATACCGCAACGGCGGCCGTGCCGGAATCCCGGCCGATCGCGTTGTTCGAGCCGATCTCGGCATAGCGGGTGAGATAACGCAGCACCGACTCGAGCGAGGACCCCGTCGCCGACGTGGCGACCGTGATGGCTCCGATGCTGCCGTGGTTCGGTCCTTGATGTGTCGGTGAACACGCTGATCGACCCCCCGTTCATTCGCGCGCAGCCGATCAGCGTGCACAAGCATCGACCGCATGCCCTTCGTCTGGTCAGCTCCCGAGGGTTGCCGACATGTCGGCCGGCGTTGCGGCACCTCGAAGTCCCGCCGCGCCGATGGCGGCACGGCGCGCGCGCAGCCCGCTGACCAGGCACAGCGTGAGGCCGAGCGCGAGCCAGGCCAGCAGGACGAGGACGGCCTGGGTGGCTCCGCGACCGTCGAAGAAGGCGGTGGAGCGCAGCAACCGGCCACCGGCACCGGGCGGCAGGAGCCTGCCGAGCGCGCCGGACCAGCCGGGCAGCATTTCGGGTGCGGTCGCGGTACCCGAGAGCGGGTTACCGATGAGCATCATGATCACGGCGCCGATTCCGATCCCGGCGTAGCCGAGCAGCGCCTCCAGCCCGAGAACAGCCGAAGCGGTGGCCGCGATGGACAGAGCGACGGCGCCGGAGTTGGCGAGGTAGGAACCGCTGAGCGAGCCGAGCCAGAACTGCAGGATCGCAGCGACGGCCAGGCCACCGGTGATCGCGAAGGCGAGCGCTCCGGTAACCCGACGGGCGGTGCCGCGCACCAGCCGGGTCAGCAGCACCGCGGCCAGCAGACCACCCATGACCAGGGGCAGTGCGCCTGCCGCCAAGCCCGCGCCGCGCGGGTCGTCGGCGGGCAGGGCGGCGAGGTCGCGGACCGCCGTGCCGGGCTTCCCCTCCTGCGCGAGGCCGCTCGCGATGCCCTGCAAAGTCTGGGCGACCGCGGTGCTCGCGGCGGAGGCGACGATTACCTCGGGAGCACCGGAGCCGAGGTCGATCGCCCCGTACACCCGCCGGTCACGAATCAGCGTTTCCGCGGCCGCGGTGTCGGGGACCTCGGTGATCTCGAAGCCGCCCGGCAGCCGTTGCTCGAGTGCCGTGCGGATCTGGGCGACCGCGGTGGCCGGACCGGCGACGGCGATCGGCACATCGTGTACCGATGACCGCGCCGACGGCCAGGCGAAGGCGATGAGCAGCACGCTGACGATCGCCGTGAGCAGGGCGACCGCTCCGGCCACTGTCGGCCATCGCGACGGGAAAGTGTCGGCGAGCGGGGCTCGCGTGGTCATGTCTACTCCTCGAACGGTGGGGTCGGTGTTCATCGCAGGGTGAGCGGGGTCTGCGAATCGACGTGGGTCAGTTTCTGCGGGTTGCGCACGTAGTAGAGGCCGGTGATACGGGTGTCCTCGACGCGCATCGCGAGGACGCCGTCCAGTTCCCCGTCCATGCGCAGAGCCAGCGCGGGGCTGCCGTTGACCGTGGTCGATTCGACGGTGAGCGCGACATCGTTCTTGGTGAGGCCGCCGACGATGAAGCGGGCCACCTTTTCGGCGCCCAGGACCGGCCGTGGCGTGGCCTGTTTGATACCTCCGCCGTCGCTGATGGCGATGACGTCGGGGGCGAGCACGTCGAGCAGTCCTCGCACGTCACGCGTCTCGAGCGCGCGCCGGAACGCCTCGGCGGCCGCCTCGGCCTGGCGCGCGGTGACCGATCGGCGCGGACGACGGGCTTCGACGTGGCGGCGGGCGCGGTGGGCGATCTGGTGGACGGCGGCGGGCGTCTTGTCGACCGCGGCCGCGATCTCGTCGTAGCCGAACCCGAATGCTTCGCGCAGCACGAACACCGCACGTTCGGTCGGTGTCAATGTCTCGAGCACGAGCATCAGCGCCATCGACACGCTTTCGGCGAGCTCGACGTCGGCGGCCACATCCGGTGTGGTGAGCAGCGGCTCCGGCAGCCAGGAGCCCACGTATGCCTCCCTGCGGCGCTTCACCGAGCGCAGCCGGTTGAGCGCTTGCCGGGTGGTGATCCGGACCAGGTAGGCGCGCGGCTCGGTGACCTGCGCCGCGTCGACGCCGACCCAGCGCATCCAGGTCTCCTGCAAGACATCGTCGGCGTCGGCCACCGAACCGAGCATTTCGTAGGCGACGGTGAACAGCAGGTTGCGGTGGGCGAGGAACGTTTCGGTCGCCACGGCGGTGGCGTGGTCACCACTGTCGCGTTGCGCACCGGCTCCACTGGTTGCTTCCATGAGGTCCTCTTCTATCGGTAGTTCGATCCGGCTCATCGGAAGGTCGGAACACGGACCCGGCGCTCGCCGCCGCTCGCAGTTCGGCGGATCGCCGAGGTCACGCGGGTGCGGCGGCGAGAAACGACGCCGCCACACCCGGCCCGGTCGAAGTGGTTCGCCCGGCGACCTCCTGCGGCGCTGCTACGCAACCTGTTCGGCGGCGGCCGGCGCGCCGCCACGCTGAGCCTGCAGCAGTTGGGGGCGGTGCTTGCCGTCCTTGGGCCAGTGATGCGAGCCGGGCTTGCGCGCTTCGTTCACCAAGTGCTTCACGCTGGAGAGGCAGGCGAACTCCTTGAGCTTCTTGCCCGCGAGACCGCTGAAGTACAGCGGCATCGCGGTGTCGTCCTTGTGGCCGAGCTGGAAGATCCCGGTGTTGCGGCCGAAGCTGATGCACATCGCGGCGAACGACATGTCGATCGGCTCCGGGCGCTCACCCGCGATCCGGTTGAGAACGGTGTCGGCGGCGTGCGCGCCGAGGCACCCCGCGGCATAGGCGCTCATCCGGAACGGCAGGTTCGATGGCGCCGCCGAATCCCCGGCCGCCACGATGCGCTCGTCGTCGACGCTGGTCAGCGTCTCATCGGTGAGCAGCCGCCCCGCCGCGTCCGTGCTCAGCCCGCTGCGGGCGGCCAGATCCGGCACCCCGAACCCGGCGGTCCAGATGGTCACCCGACTCGCCAACCTACGGCCGTCACCGAGTTCCACGGCCTCCCGCGTCACCGCCGTGACCGCCGCATCCGGGCCCTCCAGCACGGTGACCCCCAACTTGGCGAGGTACTTGCGGGCAGTGCGCCGGGCCCTCGGGTGCAAGTACGGGCCGACCACGCCACCGCACACCAACGTGACCGCGCGACCCCGCTCCGCCAGCTCCGCAGCGGTCTCGATGCCCGTCGGACCACCCCCGACGACCGTCACCGCCGCCGTCATCGGCGTGTCGAAAAGCACCGACCGCAACCGCTGCGCCGCCTCCAAAGTCGCGATCGGATAAGCGAACTCGTCCACGCCCGGCACCCGCGAACCCGCGTTGCCGCTACCCACCGCGTAGACCAGGTAGTCATAGGCGACCGTGCCACCCTCGGCCAACGTCACGCTGCGCCCGGCCGCGTCGATTCGCGCCACGCCGTCGACCACCAGCCGGACCCCCTCGGCCAGCACTTCGGTGTAGTCGACGACCGCATCGTGCGTCCCGCCCACCAACTGATGCAGACGCAACCGCGGCACGAACAACGAGCGCGGATTGATCACCGTCACCCGCACGTCCGCACGCTGCGTCAAGCGATTGGCCGCCATCACACCGGCATACCCGCCACCGATCACGACCACATCGATCTTCTTGCTCATGGTGTCTCCTTGCTCCGAGAGGCTCGAGCACAAGACACCGCATCTCCGAACATCCTGACATCCTGTGACACAGATCACTATCCCAGCGCCGCCGGGTGCGCACCGGCATCGCGGGGGCTGGCCGCAGATCCGCGGCACCGCCCAGTGACTCGGTTGCGATGCCTGAAGCACGTTTCGAATATTTTGATTAATTCGTATACTGCGATTAGGAGGTGATCAGCGTGGCGAACATCCGAGACGCAAAGCGCGCCGAGCCAGGAGCGATCGACGCCGATGTCGCAGCTCGGGCCATGCGTCGGATCAAGGACTATCTGATGCGGCACCCCGGCGAGCAGACCATCGAGGTGGCCCCTGAGCATCCGGGCGATGACGCCTTGGTGCTGCCCCGCCAGGCCGTGAGCATGTTGGCATTCATCCTGGCGCAGGCGGCCGAGGGACGCGGTGTCACCGTCGTGCCCTCGCATGCCGAACTCACTACGCAGCAGGCGGCGGACATGCTGAACGTGTCGCGCCCCTACGTCGTGACGCTGCTGGAAACAGGCGAGATTCCCTTTCGCCTGGTCGGGCGTCACCGTCGGATCCGATACGACGACTTGAAGCAGTACCAGCGGCGAACCGAGGCCAAAAGCCGAGCCGCGATGGACGAATTGGCGGAAATCAGCCGAGATCTCGGCATCTGACCACGGCCGCTACAACGCGGCTTCCAGCTCGACGCGATGCTCGGTGACCCACCGGTGTGCGGCGTGAATGCGTTCAGGAACGCCGGCCGCGCGAAGGCGCACCATGGCGGGTTCGCCTGCCTCCGCGGCGGTTTCGATGCCATGCCGACAGCGCTCCTGCCACCACAACGCCGTATCGACGAGTTCGGCGCGCTCACCGGTTCCGTAGGCGTCGCACATCAGGCGCAGCAGGCTGGCGGTTGCGGAGAGATCGCCGACACCAGGGCCCAGGTCGAGAAACTGCCAGCAGGCAAGCCCGAGATCGTGGATACGGCGGCCGGGCGCGGCGAGGTCCCAGTCCAGGAATGCCACGGGCCGTATGCCATCACGGTCCTGCCGGTAGACGGTGTTCCTCGGCGAGAGATCGTTGTGACAGACCACCTCTGCCTCTCCGGCGAGGTCGGTACCCGCGGTGAGATCGTGGAACTCGCGGATCAGCTCAGCCACCCGCGCCAAGGCCGCGCGCGAGCCGGTCGACGCCGGACGGAGTCCATCGATCGGCACGTGCCCATCGAGGTAGGTGAGGATTTCGCGCCCGCGCTCATCCATGCCCAGCAAGCGAGGGGCGCCCGCCCAGCCGGATCGCTCGAACCACACGAGCAGCCCATGTACGAAGTCGGCACGCGCGGCAGGACGGCGGAGAACCGTATCGCCGACTCGCACCACGGCATTGACCGAGCCCCCACGCAAAGGGACCTCGCGCACCGTTCGCCGCTCAGCCCAGCAGTTTGGTGCGCAGCGCGTCGTCCTTTTCCAGCACCATTTGCTCGAGCCCGGCTTGGAACTGTTCCATGCGGGTGCGCAGGGACGGGTCGTGGGCGGCGAGGATGCGGGCGGCGAGCAGGCCCGCGTTGCGCGCGCCGCCGATGGAGACGGTGGCCACCGGCACGCCCGCCGGCATCTGGACGATGGACAGCAGCGAGTCCATGCCGTCCAGGTACTTGAGCGGGACCGGCACGCCGATCACCGGCAGCGGAGTGGCGGAGGCGACCATACCGGGCAGGTGCGCCGCGCCCCCGGCGCCGGCGATGATCACCTTCAGCCCGCGACCCGCCGCCGAACGCGCGTAGTCGAGCATGCGCTGCGGCGTGCGGTGCGCCGAGACGACGCCCACCTCGAAGCGGACCCCGAACTCGGCCAGCGCCTCCGCGGCGGCCTCCATGGTCGGCCAGTCCGAGTCGCTGCCCATGATCAGGCCGACCGCGGGGGCGATGGCCAGTTCCTCACTCATGCGGATCCCATCCGTCGGTCCAAATCGCGTGCGACATCCAATGCGCCGCCCGCTCGGCCTTCTCCCTGACCTCGGCCACGTCGTCGCCGAGGATGTTGACGTGCCCGATCTTGCGGTCGGGACGCTCGCCCTTGCCGTACAGGTGCACCTTCGCCTCCGGGATCCTGGCGAACAGGTGGTGCAGCCGCTCGTCCATCGACATCTCCGGGGCCTGCGGCGCGCCGAGAATGTTCGCCATCACGGTCACCGGCGCCAGCGGCGCGGTGTCGCCGAGCGGGTAGTCGAGCACGGCGCGCAAATGCTGCTCGAACTGCCCCGTGCGGGCGCCGTCCATGCCCCAGTGCCCGGAGTTGTGCGGGCGCATGGCCAGCTCGTTCACCAGCAGCTCGCCGTCGGTGGTCTCGAACAGCTCCACCGCCATGACGCCGACGACGCCGAGGTCCCTGGCGAGATGCAGCGCCATGGTCTCCGCTGCGGCGGCCGTGTCCTCCGGCAGCTCGGGTGCGGGCGCGATGACGACCGCGCACTGCCCTTTGCGCTGCACGGTCTCCACCACCGGCCAGGTCGCCGCCTGCCCGAACGGCGAACGGGCCACCATCGCCGACAGCTCCCGCTTCAGTTCGATCTTCGCCTCCGCCAGCAGCTGGACGCCGCGGGCGAGCTGGTCGGTGACGATCGCCGCTGCCGCGTCGGCGGACTCCGGCATCCAGACGCCGCGCCCGTCGTAGCCGCCGCGTACCGCTTTCAGCACGATCCGCCAGCCGTGCTCGTCGCCGAAGCGCACCGCGTCCTCGACCGAGGTCACCGGCGTGAACGCGGGCACGGGCAGCCCCAGCGCGCTCAGCTTGGTGCGCATCGCCAGCTTGTCCTGCGCGTAGACCAGCGCCTGCGGCGGCGGCTGCACGTTGACGCCCTCGGCGACCAGCGCCTCCAGATGCTCGGTCGGCACGTGCTCGTGGTCGAAGGTCAGCGCGTGCGAGCCGACCGCCGCCTTGCGCAGTGCGGTCAGGTCGGTATGGCTGCCGAGCACCACCTCGGGGCTGACCTGGGCGGCCGGGTCCTCGGGGTTCTCGGCGAGCACGCGCAGCCGCTGGCCCAGCGCGATCGCCGCCTGGTGGGTCATGCGCGCCAACTGGCCGCCGCCGATCATGGTGACGGTGGGCATGGCCGAAGGATCGAAGGAACGTGCGCTCACGTCGGACAATATTGTCATGTCCGGCGCAAATGACAGCGACCGGTACACTCCGGTCTTGTGTCATTCGTCGACGACGTGGTCAGCGTCCTCCCCAAGCCGCTGCAAGATATCGCGTACCGGCAGCGGGAATTGATCAAGTTCGCGATCGTCGGCGCGACCACGTTCGTGATCGACAGCGGCATCTTCTACATACTCAAGTGGACGGTGCTCGCGGAGAAACCGGTCACGGCCAAGATCATTTCCGGCGTCATCGCCGTGATCGCGTCCTACATCCTGAACCGGGAATGGTCGTTCAAGAATCGCGGCGGGCGGGAACGTCATCACGAAGCGCTGCTGTTCTTCGCCGTCAGCGGCGTCGGCGTCGTCCTCGCCTTCACCCCGCTGTGGATTTCCAGCTACGTCTTCGACCTGCGCCAGCCCAACGTGAGCTTCACGGTCGAGAACGTCGCCGACTTCATCAGCGCGTTCATCATCGGCAATCTGCTGCAGATGGCGTTCCGTTTCTGGTCGATGCGCCGATGGGTCTTCCCCGACGAAATGAGCGAACTCGAAGCGGAATTCGTCGACCTCGTGGAAGAGGAACTCGGCCGCGGCTGAGTCAGCGCGGCTCGGCCACCACCGCGTTGGCCGGACGGGCCTTCGACCCGAGGAACACCGCGAACAGCGCGGGCCTGCGCCGCTGTAATTCCAGCCGTCCGCCGTCGGCCTCGACCAGCGCCCGCGCGAGCGCCAGCCCGACACCGGTGGACCCGCCCGCCGAGAAACCGCGGTCGAAGATGTGCGGCGCCAGCTCGTCGCGCACTCCGTGGCCTTCGTCGGCCACCTCGACACACACCAGCGGCTCGCGATCGGCTCCCGGCCGCACCGAGCGCACCGACACCGTGCAGGTCCCGCCGCCGTGCATGAGCGCGTTGTCCACCAGCACCGCCACCGCCTCGCGCAACCGCGAACCCGTGATCGGGGCGCGCAACGACTCGTCGCCGGTGAGCGTCAGCGACCGGCCCGCCTCGGTGAACGGGTGTTTCCATTCGGCGACGACACCGCGCAGTTCGTCCATCACGGGCACCGGATCGCGGTCGGCCGCGTCCTCGTCGCGGGAGGCGCGGACCAGGTCGTCGATCGCGTCGGTGAGCCGGTCGACCTGAGCCATCGCCTCCTCGGCCTCGTGCACCACCTCCGGGTCGGCGTGCGCGGACAACTCGTCCAGGCGCAACCGCACGGCGGTCAGCCTGCTGCGCAGCTGATGCGAGACGTCCGCCACCAGGGCGTGTTCGCGCTGGAGTCGTCCGGCGATCTCCACCGTCGCCGAGTCGAGCACGTCGGAGACGCGATCCAGTTCCGCGATGCCGTGCCTGCGCGGATCGGGCCGGAAATCGCCCATGGCCAGCCGCGCCGCGCGCGCCGCGACGTCCCGCAGCGGATCGGCCACCCGCCGGGCGGTGACCACCGCGACCGAGACCGCGGCGCCGAGCGAGGCGAGCACCGCCAGGGCGACCACCGCGACCGCCTGGCGCTGCATGGCGTGCATCGGCGCGGAGGGGACCTCCAGGCGCAGCGATGCGGACTTGCCCATCGACAGCGACTCGACCAACGGATCGGCCACCTGGGCCGAACCGACGTCGCGGCGGGCGGCGTTGTCCTGCCGGGACGGGTAGACGATCGTGAGCTTGCCGTTCTCGGGCACCAGTGGCGCCACAGACCGGATGTCCAGTTCGCCGGGCACCGCGCCGTCGCGTTCCTGCGCGATGATCTCCGCGGCGATCCGGTCCAGCCGGTTCTGCAGGTCGTTGCGCGTGATGTCCTCCACCCACAACCACGCCGTGTAGATCAGCGGCACGCCGAGCACCACCGTGGTGAGGGTCAGCACGGTGAGCATGGAACGCAAGATCCGGCGGCGCACGTCAGTCGGTGTTCAGCCGGAATCCGACACCGCGGACGGTGACGATGCGCCGCTCGGCCATGGGGCCCTCGTCCCCGATCTTGCGGCGCAGCCAGGACATGTGCATGTCCAACGTCTTGGAACCGCGCAACTCCGCGTCGCCCCACACCTCGCGCAGGATGGTCTCGCGCGCCACCACCTGACCGGCCCGGTCGATCAGCACCTTGAGCAGCTCGTATTCCTTGTTGGCCAAACCGATTTCGACGCCGTTGACCAGTACGCGCCGGGCGGCCGGCTCCAGGCGGATGCCGCCCACCTCGACCGTGTCGTCGCCGATTCCGCTGCGCCGCAACAGCGCTCGCACCCGGGCGAGCAACTCGGCGAGCCGGAACGGCTTGCCGACGTAGTCGTCGGCGCCCGCGTCCAGCCCCACCACGAAATCCACCTCGTCGGTGCGCGCGGTGAGCATCAGCACGGCCAGATCCGCACCGCGGGCGCGCACCTGACGGCAGACCTCCAGCCCGTCCATGCCGGGTAGGCCGAGATCGAGAATGAGCAGGTCGTGCCCGCCTTCCAGAGCCCGCTGCAGCACGGCGGGGCCGAAACTCTCGACAGTCACCGAGTAGCCCTCGCGGCCGAGCGCGCGCGACAACGGGGCCGCGATGGCATCGTCGTCCTCGGCCAGCAGTACAGCGGTCATACGCCCAGGTTACGGGCTCACCGGTAGCTGCGGCGGTCGTCCCAGCGCTCGTCGCGCCCGTCCCGATGGCGTTCGACCTCGAACACCTGGTGGTACAGCAGCGAATGCACCTGCTGGACCGCGGGGATGTCGTCGTATTCCAGCGGCTCCGAGGAGGACGACTCGATGATCAACGTCCCGGTGCCGAGCAACCGATCGAACAGCCCGTGCCGGAACTGCACGCTGGAGATCCGGCTCATCGGGATGTCGATGCCGCTGTGGGTGATGACGCCCTGGCGCACCAGCACCCGCCGGTCGGTGACGATGAAATGCGTCGACTTCCAGCTGATAACCGGTACGGCGCAACGCCATAGAAGAATCGCCAGATACACCACGAGCACCGTGACGAGCAGCGCCGAGGCGGTGGTGCCCGTGGCCTTCTGCGAAATGAGTCCCCCTGTGAAACCCGCGAGAGCGGTGGCGACGATCAGCGTCACGATCGGCCAGAAGAGCATCTTCCAATGCGGGTGGCGATGCAGCAGCAACCGTTCGTCGGGCGCCAGCACATCCTCGGGATAACCCATGTCAGGAACACTACCGCGTCAAGATGCCCGAACGGCTGACACCGCAGCGCGTCATGCTGCACAATCGGCACCCTGCGTGTGACTATTCCGCGCAGTGGCTCTCTGTATCGCGCAACGCCCGGCTCACCATCATCGCCGATCCGACCGTGGAGGAACGCGTGACCAAAGACCTGACCCCGCTGCAGATCCTGTCCGAACTCGAACCCGTCGCCGAAGAGAACGTGAATCGGCACCTGTCCATGGCGAAAGACTGGAACCCGCACGATTACGTGCCGTGGAGCCAGGGCCGCAACTTCGCCGCCCTGGGCGGCGTGGATTGGCAACCGGAGCAATCGCACCTCAGTGAGGTCGCCCGGGTCGCGATGATCACCAACCTGCTCACCGAGGACAACCTGCCCTCCTACCACCGGGAGATCGCGCAGAACTTCTCCGAGGACGGACCGTGGGGCACCTGGGTCGACCGCTGGACCGCCGAGGAGAACCGCCACGGCATCGCCATGCGGGACTACCTGGTCGTCACCCGCGCCGTCGATCCGGTCGCCCTGGAGGAGGCCCGGATGATCCACATGAGCAACGGGGTCCGATCGCCGGACGGGTGGGGCGGGTTCCTGGCGAGCGTCGCCTACGTCACCTTCCAGGAACTGGCCACCCGTGTGTCGCATCGCAATACCGGCAAGGCATGCAACGACGCCGTCGCCGATCGCCTGCTCCAGCGCATCGCCGCCGACGAGAACCTGCACATGATCTTCTATCGCTCCCTGTGCGGCGCGGCGCTGGACCTGGTGCCCGACCAGGCGCTGCCCGCGATCACCAGGATCATCACGAACTTCCTGATGCCAGGCGCCGGAATGCCCAATTTCCGCCGCTACGGCGTGCTGATGGCCAAGCACGGCATCTACGACCTGCGCCAGCACCTGGAAGAGGTCGTCGAGCCGGTGCTCAAACAGTGGAACGTCTTCGACCGCTCGGACTTCGGGCCGCGCGGCGAGCAGGCGCGCGACGAACTCGGCACGTTCGTGGAGCAGCTGGGCAAGGACGTGATCAAGTTCGAGGAGCAGCGCGATCGCGCACTCGCCCGGGACGCCGCGCGGGGCGTCGCCGAGCACGTCTGAGGCCGCCGGGAGCGGCTTCAGTACTGGGCGCGCAGATGTGTGACGTCGCCCGCGGACACCGCCTCGCCACCGATGAGCAGGCGGCCGTAGTCGTCGACGCCCTCGGCGATGCCGGTGAGCTGTCGGCCGCCGGGTAGTTCGGCGCGGACCTCCGTGCCGATGGTGGCGCACCGCTCGCGGTAGGCGGCGGCCAGTTCGTCGGTCGCCCAATCCGCGTCGCGCCACGCGGTGAAGCGACGGGCGAACTCGGTCAGCAGCGACCGCACGAGCACCGTGCGGTCCGGCTGCCGCGCACCCGCGATGGTCAGCGACGTGGCGTGCGGCACCGGCAGTTCCTCTTCGGTCAGGCTCACGTTGAGCCCGAGCCCGACCACGACGGCGGGCGCGCCGCCCGCGCTCGCCGCGACCTCGGCCAGGATGCCCGCGACCTTGCGGCCGTCGATCAGCACGTCGTTGGGCCACTTGAGCTCCGCGGCGACGCCCGCCGTGGTCCGCAGCGCGTCGACCACGGCGACGCCGGTGAGCAGCGCCAGCCAGGCGAGCGAGGCGGGGCCGATTCCGGGCAGACGCACCAGCACCGACATCGCCAGTTGCGCTCGGGGCGGGCTGACCCAGGTCCTCGCGTGCCTGCCACGCCCCTGCATTTGGGTTTCCGCCAGCAGAACGACGTGGTCGGCGTCCGGATCGGCCGCCCGCGCGATCAGATCCGCGTTCGTGGACCCGGTCGACTCGACCACGTCGATCCGCGAGAAGAACGACAGTTCCGGCGAGTCGACGGCACTGCGCCGCAACTGCTCTGCATCCAACGGTGGCCTCTGCACACCGGCAGGCTACTCGCCGCGCGGGCGCTATCCGGCCAGGTCGTACCCGGAGACGAGCGGGTCGCGTGCCGCCATGCCCGCGCGGTCGTTCTCCGGCTCGCCCTCGGCGGTCTCGGTCCAGCACTCGGGCTCGCCGTACTTCGGAGCCGTCTCCGTGGTCCGTGTCCACGCCGCGGCGGCAGCGTATTCGGCGAAAGTCCTACCCCATTCCCACATGACGCGCTCCTCCCCTGAGCCGGAAATCTTTCGCCCTCAGGCTATCCGGACCCGACCGGTGGGCGATACTCATTTTCCGCCTCCCCAACGTCGCTACCGACCAGGAAGTTTGCCCCCGAAAATTGATCTAGCTGCGGTTTTCTACTCGCCGGTAGCCCCCGTCTGGGTTAGAGAGACGCACTGGTACTGGTTACACTGCGATGCCATGACGAGTGTCCAGCAGCAGCCCGCATCAGGTTCCGCGGGTTCCCCCGATATCCACACCACCGCCGGGAAGCTGGCTGACCTGCGGAATCGGCTGGAAGAGGCCAAGCACCCGATGGGTGAGGCCGCGGTCGACAAGGTGCACGCGAAGGGCAAGATGACCGCCCGCGAGCGCATCCTCGCCCTGCTGGACGAAGGCTCGTTCGTCGAACTCGACGCCCTGGCCCGCCACCGCAGTGTGAACTTCGGCCTGGAGCACAACCGCCCGCTCGGCGACGGCGTGGTGACCGGTTACGGCACCATCGACGGCCGCGATGTCTGCATCTTCAGCCAGGACGTCACGGTGTTCGGCGGCAGCCTCGGCGAGGTCTACGGCGAGAAGATCGTCAAGGTGATGGATCTGGCCCTGAAGACCGGCCGCCCGCTGATCGGCATCAACGAGGGCGCGGGCGCGCGCATCCAGGAGGGCGTGGTCTCGCTCGGTCTGTACGGCGAGATCTTCCACCGCAACATCCAGGCCTCCGGCGTGATCCCGCAGATCTCGCTGATCATGGGCCCGGCCGCCGGTGGCCACGTGTACTCCCCCGCGCTGACCGACTTCGTCGTGATGGTCGATGGCACCAGCCAGATGTTCGTCACCGGCCCGGACGTCATCAAGACCGTCACCGGCGAGGACGTCACCATGGAGGACCTGGGCGGCGCGCACACGCACATGACCAAGTCCGGCGTGGCGCACTACGTCGCCTCCGGCGAGCAGGACGCCCTGGACTACGTCAAGGACCTGCTGTCCTACCTGCCGAGCAACAACCGGGCCGAGGCGCCGCGCTTCCCGGCAACCGACCCGATCGACGGCGCGATCGAGGACTCGCTCACCGACGAGGACCTCGAGCTGGACACGATCATCCCGGACTCGCCGAACCAGCCCTACGACATGCACGACGTGATCCGTCGCCTGCTCGACGACGACGAGTTCCTGGAGGTGCAGGCCGAGCGCGCGATGAACATCATCGTCGGCTTCGGCCGCATCGACGGCCGCAGCGTCGGCATCGTGGCCAACCAGCCCACCCAGTTCGCGGGCTGCCTGGACATCGACGCCTCGGAGAAGGCCGCCCGCTTCGTGCGCACCTGCGACGCGTTCAACATCCCGATCATCACCCTGGTCGACGTGCCCGGCTTCCTGCCCGGCACCGGGCAGGAGTACAACGGCATCATCCGGCGCGGCGCGAAGCTGCTCTACGCCTACGGTGAGGCCACTGTGGGCAAAATCACGATCATCACGCGCAAGGCCTACGGCGGCGCCTACGACGTCATGGGTTCCAAGCACATGGGCGCCGATGTGAACCTCGCCTGGCCGACCGCCCAGATCGCCGTCATGGGCGCTTCGGGCGCCGTCGGCTTCGTCTACCGCAAGCAGCTCCAGCAGGCCGCCAAAGACGGCGGAGACGTCGATGCGCTGCGGCTCGAGCTCCAGAACGAGTACGAGGACACGCTCGTGAACCCGTACGTCGCCGCCGAACGAGGCTACGTGGACGCGGTCATTCCGCCGTCGCACACCCGCGGCCAGATCGTCTCCGCGCTGCGACTGCTCGAACGCAAGATGGTGACCCTGCCGCCGAAGAAACACGGCAACATCCCGCTGTGATCGAGCGATACCCTCGATAGGCCGCGCACAAAGGGTGGGGCATCGGCCTCGGTAACACTTACGCTGGCGTGTACCGGCTTGTTGCAGAGAAGCAAAGAGTGCGTCCGAGGACGATTGCTTCATCCATAACTTGTCGGAAAACGGGAACAGCCTGATCAGTTCCGCTGATAAGGGCGAAGAGAGGACCTGGCACTGTGACGACCGTGGCAGAAGAAGATGTGTTGAGCGCCGTCGAACTGGATCTCACAGTCGACCCGATCGCCGACGAGGCCGGTGCGTCCGCCGGTTCGACCGCGACAGCGCAATCCGCCGAGGCCACCCCGGAGCCGTTCTTCCGTGTCGTGAAGGGCTCGCCGACCGACGAGGAACTCGCCGCGCTGGTGTGCGTCCTGTCCGCCGCCGCGAACAGCGCCGCGCCGGGCGGGCCCGCAGGCCCGCCCGACCTGTGGGGCCACCCGACGCTGATGCATCGCGGCGCTTCCCCGTTCTCCCCGTACTCCTTCCCACAGCTGTCCCACCTGCGCGGGTGACGCGGCTGATCCTGGCCTCCGCGTCCCCGGCCCGCCGGGAGGTGCTCCGCTCGGCGGGCATCGACCCGATCGTCCGGGTCTCCGCCGTGGACGAGGACGCGGTGGCCGCCGCCCTCCCCGCGGGCACCCCTCCGCAGGGCGTCGTGGTGGAGTTGGCGCGCGCCAAAGCGGCGGCCGTCGCCACCGCGGTTCCGGAGTTCGCCGCCGACTGCGTTGTGGTGGCCTGTGATTCCATGCTGCTCGTGGACGGCGAGTTGCAGGGCAAGCCGCACACCCCCGAGGTGGCCCGCGCGCGCTGGGGCGACATGGCCGGACGCAGCGCCGATCTCGTCACCGGGCACTGCGTGCTGCGGATGCGGGACGGCGGGATCATCGCCGAAGCGGTCGACTGCAGCAGCACCACCGTGCATTTCGCCAAGCCCGAGCCGGACGAGCTGGACGCCTACATCGCGACCGGCGAGCCGCTCCAGGTGGCGGGCGCGTTCACCCTCGACGGGCTCGGCGGCTGGTTCGTCGACCGCATCGATGGCGACCCGTCCAGCGTCATCGGCATCGGGCTACCACTGCTGCGCCGACTGCTTGGCGATGTTGGGATCGGCGTTACGCAACTGTGGGGCCACACGGCCTGACGGCGTGGTGAACGCCTCGGCGTCACCGCCGGGCACCTTCGCGGTCTCCTGGGCCTCGGCGCGCTGCGCCGCGATGAGTTCCAGACGGGCCACGCACAGCTCCGGCTCCACGAACGGATGCATCCGCACGTCGATGGTCCCCTGCGCGCCGCCCCGGCGAAGGACGTCTTCGAGCAGCCCAAGGTGCACACCGCAGACCACTTCGGAATGCGTTCGCGCGAGTTCGCGCAGCGGACACGCCGTCAGCCGGATCAGCACCTTCCCCTCGTTCTCCGCGGAAGAGTCGCGCTCGGGCGCGAAACCCAGTTCCGACATCAACGTCATCGTGAGATCCTTGGCGTCCTCCAGCGACTCGACCCGATGGTCACCGACGTCGAGCCTGCTGCCCCAAGCGCGGCCCGCCGCGTTCGCCGCCTCCGCCCTGCGCCGGGGATCCGGGCCGAGCTGGTCGGCGAGCACCTGGGCGAGATCCTGGTAGCCCACCGATCGCTGCACCGCGCTGTATCCGATGCGCGGTCGCCCGCGGCCACGCGGCGGCTGCTGGAACTGCCGGACGAGGGATTCCCTGGTGAGCACATCCAGATGGAACCGGACCGTGGTGACGTGCTGTCCGGTGATTCTGGCCAGTTCCTGGGCGTCGAGAGGCTCGCTGGCGCCACGTAGGATCGCGAGCAGTCGCCGCCGCGGCCAAGAATCGGACATAGCTCACCCCTCCTCCCGGGAGACTTTATCGGATGTAGGTGCCCTTTATTCGGCCCTCATCCGATTTGTGATCTGAAACGAGAGCCACTGTCGCCTCACACCTACCATCGCTGTGAGGCCTCGAACCGCTGCCACCGCCGTCCACCCATGCGTGAAGGACCCAAACACCGTGCCCGTCGCTCCGGACCCTCATCCCTCGCTCGGTTCCTACGCACACCCACACCGACTAGTAACCACGGAGTGGCTGTCGGCAAACATAGGCGCGCGGGGACTCAAGATCATCGAGGCCAACGAGGACACGCTGCTCTACGACATCGGGCACGTTCCGGGCGCCACCAAACTGGATTGGCGAAGCGATCTGAACGATCCGGTCACGCGCGACTATATCGACGGAACGCGATTCACCGAACTGATGCGCGCGAAAGGTATAGATCGTGACGACACGGTTGTGATCTACGGGGATCGCGGGAACACGCAGGCGGCGCACGCGGCATGGGTGTTCACCCTGTTCGGGCACGAGGACGTGCGCCTGCTCGACGGCGGCCGCGCGGCGTGGATCTCCGAAGGGCGCGACACGACCTTCGAACCCGACTACCCGGTGCGCAGCGGCTATCCGGCTGTGCGCCGGGACGACAGCACCTTCCGCGCCTTCCGCGAGGACGTGCTCGCCCACCTCGGCAAACCGGCGCTCGACGTGCGCTCGGCCGAGGAGTACTCCGGCGCGGATGTGCGCCAACCGGCCAACCCCGAGGACGCGGCATTGCGCGGCGGCCATATTCCCAGCGCGTCGAACATCCCGTGGTCCGAGGCGCTCACCGCCGACGGGCGTTTCCGCTCCCGCACCGAACTCGACGACGTCTACCGCGCGTTGGCCGGCGCGGACGAGGTGATCGTCTACAGTCGAGTCGGCGCGCGATCCGCTCACAGCTGGTTCGTCCTGACCTACTTGCTCGGGCGCCGCGGCGTACGCAACTACGACGGGTCGTGGACCGAGTGGGGCAACTCGGTGCGCATGCCGATCGCCACGGGGGAAGAACCCGGCGAGGTGCCCGCGCGCGGCGGGTCGCGACGCACGCGGAGCAGGTAGGCGGGGCGCGGTCCCAAACACAGGACGCGTACGTTGTGATCCGCGACCTACTGTTCAGTAGGACTAGCCGAGTTCGGCGACTGTTGGCAGACTGCCTACACTCGCCCGAGACGTAAGTTTGTCGATTATGGGAGCGGAGCCCGCACAGCGACCCCACCCCCGGCGAAGCGACCAGAAGAATGCACACAGGAGGCTCAGTGCCCAGCCATGCCAGCGCGCGGATCACAAAGGTACTCGTAGCTAACCGAGGCGAGATCGCCGTGCGCGTGATCCGGGCGGCCAAGGATGCCGGTATCGGCAGCGTCGCCGTCTACGCCGAGCCGGATGCCGATGCCCCGTTCGTCAAGCTCGCCGACGAGGCGTTCGCCCTGGGCGGGCAGACTTCGGCCGAGTCGTATCTCGTCTTCGACAAGATCCTCGACGCCGCCGCCAAGTCCGGCGCCGACGCCATCCACCCTGGCTACGGCTTCCTTTCCGAGAACGCCGACTTCGCCCAGGCCGTCATCGACGCCGGGCTGATCTGGATCGGCCCCTCTCCCCAGTCCATCCGCGACCTGGGCGACAAGGTCACCGCGCGGCACATCGCCGAGCGCGCGAAGGCGCCGATGGCCGCGGGCACCAAGGACCCGGTCAAGGACGCGAGCGAGGTCGTCGAATTCGCGAAGAAGTACGGCGTGCCGGTCGCCATCAAGGCGGCGTTCGGCGGCGGTGGCCGCGGCATGAAGGTCGCGCACACCATCGAGGAGATCCCGGAGCTGTACGACTCGGCCGTCCGTGAGGCGACCGCCGCCTTCGGTCGCGGCGAGTGCTTCGTCGAGCAGTACCTGGACAAGGCCCGCCACGTCGAGGCTCAGGTCATCGCCGACAAGCACGGCAACGTCATCGTCGCGGGCACCCGCGACTGCTCGCTGCAGCGGCGCTTCCAGAAGCTCGTCGAGGAGGCCCCTGCGCCGTTCCTGTCCGACGAGGTGCGCGCGAAGATCCACGCCTCGGCCAAGGCCATCTGCAAGGAAGCCGGCTACTACGGCGCGGGCACCGTCGAGTACCTGGTGCAGGGTGAGACGGTCTCCTTCCTCGAGGTGAACACCCGCCTGCAGGTCGAGCACCCCGTCACCGAGGAAACCGCGGGCCTCGATCTGGTGCGCCAGCAGTTCCGCATCGCCAACGGCGAGAAGCTGGAGATCACCGAGGACCCGACGCCGCGCGGCCACTCCTTCGAGTTCCGCATCAACGGCGAGGACGCGGGCCGCAACTTCCTGCCCGCCCCCGGCCCGGTCACCGTCTACAAAGAGCCCACCGGCCCCGGTGTCCGCGTGGACTCCGGCGTGGTCCAGGGCAGCGTGATCGGCGGGCAGTTCGACTCGATGCTGGCCAAGCTGATCGTCACCGGCGAGAACCGCACGCAGGCCCTGGAGCGGGCGCGGCGCGCGCTGGCCGAGTTCGAGGTCGACGGTCTGGCCACGGTCATCCCGTTTCACCGGGCCATCGTCGAGGACCCGGCGTTCATCGGCGACGGTGAGAAGTTCGAGGTCTACACCAAGTGGATCGAAACCGAGTGGGTCAACACCGTCGAGCCCTTCACCGGCGCGGGCGCCCCGGCCGACGAGGACGAGGAAGCGCCGCGGCAGAAGGTCGTCGTCGAGGTCGGCGGACGCCGGGTCGAGGTCTCGCTGCCGGGTAACTTCACCGTGGGAGCCGGAGCGGGCGGGGCAGCGGGCAACGGCGCGGGCGTGATCCGCAAGAAGCCCAAGCCGCGCAAGCGTGGCGGCGCGGGCGGCGGCGCGGCCTCCGGTGACGCGGTCACCGCTCCGATGCAGGGCACCGTCGTCAAGGTCGCCGTGGAAGAGGGCCAGTCGGTCGAGGCGGGCGATCTGATCGTGGTGCTCGAGGCCATGAAGATGGAGAACCCGGTCAACGCGCACAAGGCGGGTGTGGTCACCGGCCTGTCCGTCGAGGCGGGCGCGGCGATCACGCAGGGCACCGTTCTGGCGGAGATCAAGTAGTACCCGGCGCAGACCGGGAAACGGGCGGGCGCGGACCTGGAGGTTCGCGCCCGCTCCTTTGTTCACGCGGCGGTCCCTCCGTCGTCACGCCGCTGGACCGATACGCATACCGTGGTGTCGTATCGTGATCCGGTGACCAGCTCGACAAGTCTCTCTCCTGTCGCGGAAGTGATCCGCGCGCGTCGTGCCACGGGCGGCCGTGCCGACGGTCACCGCCTGGCGCTGGTGGTGGAGGGAGGCGGCAGCCGGGGCGTGTACTCGAGCGGCATGGTGTCCGCGCTGGAGGAACTCGGACTCGCCGGGATATTCGATGCCGTGTACGGCACGTCGGCGGGCGCGATCAACGGCGCATGGCTGTTGTGCGGGCGCGCGATCCCCGGCATGCGCTCGTGGACCGATCCCGCCATCATGCGCCGTGCCATCGACCCGGCTCGGCTGCTGCGCGGCCGCCCCGCGTTCGATCTGCGGTATCTCGTGCATCAGGTGTACGACGGCATAGAACCGATGGACTTCGAGGCGATCCTGGCCAACTCCACGACGTTCCACCCGATCGCCACCGATATCCGGACCGGGCAGGCGGTCGACCTGCATCCGCACATCACCGACAAGCGGACGCTCATGCGCGCGCTGCGCGCGTCGGCGGGCCTGCCCCTCCTGGCCGGACCTCCGGTCGCCCTGGGCGGTTCGGCCTTCTTCGACGGAGGTCTTTCCGAGACCGTGCCGATCCGCACGGCGGTCCGAGCGGGCGCCACCCTCGCCTTGGTCCTGCGTACCCGGCGCGTGGACGAACAGCGCCCGCCCGCGTCGCGCCTGCACCAGATCGTCGGCGGCGGTTATATGCGCGCGGTGGCCCCCGGCGCGTACCGGGCCTGGCTCGAACGCCCCCGCCAACAGGAGATCGAGGATCGGGCGCTCGCCGAACTCGGCGACTCGGTACTGCAAATCCACCCGCCCCTCGGCTCTCCCGACATCGACAGCGCCGCTCGCGACACCACGCTACTGGCCGCGGGCCTGCGAATCGGCCGCCAAGCCGTCCTCACCGCGCTGTCCGCCGTCCTCCCAGCCGCCTGACCGGGCTCGCCGCTTCCCATCCACAGGCGGGCACGCCGAGAGTATCGCGGACCCGCATACAGGTGGCCGAGATCGACACCGCGCTCGCCGCGCCGTGCAGCGGAGTCACCCCGGTCGCGAGGTGTTCGGGCGGAGAGCATCCGTTTCCGGATCGGCACGGGCATCGCCGCGCGAAGACGCTCAGTCGAGGGCGACTCGGACGCCGTTGGACAGAACGAAGTCGTGGAGTTCCAGATGGTCGGGAGTGACCGTCGGCGGGAGGTCGAAGACGAGTTGAGTGGTGGCGGATTGCCCGGGGCGCAGCTCGAAGGAGTAGCCGAGGCGCTGTTGGGTGTTCTGCCACATGGTGGCGGTGGCGTTGTGGTCGAACGGAGTGTTCTGCGTGTCCAGCAGGCGCTGGCCCAGCGGCAGGAACCACTTCGATTCGTCGGAGATATTGCGGACGGCCAGCGTGACGATCAGGAACGAACCGGCGGCCGTCTGCAATCCGATGCGTGACACGCGCGCGTCGACCTTCGTCACGACGAATTCGAATTTGCCGTCGCGAACGGGAGTGCCCACCGGCGCCACGGCAGCCGGATCGGTCATGGGGTCGTCCCGGGACGGTCCGGGTTGTTCCACCGCCACCGCCGCGGGCGGCAGAGTCGGCGCGGGCGCGCCGGAGTCGCCGGTTCTGGTTCCCGCCGCGATCAACGCGACGCAACCGGCCGCGAACGCGAACGGCGCGAGGAACATGACGATCAGCGCGCCGATCAGCTTCGACAGCAAGCTCCGCCGACGCCGGGGGATCGCGGCGCCCGGCCGCCGGGGAACCGACCGCCGACCCGGACGCGGGACCGCCGGGAAGACCTTGCGCGCCTGCGCACGGTACGGCGGCGCGATCGGGCCGGGCTTCGGGGACAACACACGCGCTTGCAGGGCGAGCAATCTGCCCTGCCAACCCGGCTGTCCGCCTCCAACGGCGTACGGCGCGTTTCGATACCCGCCTGCTGAGTATGGCTGTCCCGCAGCGGGGTGACCAGGGACGGCCGACGGACCGGCATATCCCCGCACCGGCGGACCCGATTGCGAAACGTCCTTGCCCGGGGCGGGAATCGGCCCAGGGGTGACCGTGGACCAGTCGAGCCTGGTCGCCACGAGCGTCGGCGTCGGGCCTGGCCGGGGCATGACTTCGGTCGGGGTAGGCGTGCGCCGCGGCGGTGCACTCGGCGCTTCCGAAAAACGCTCTGCCGCAGCTCCAGCTGACGGACGCGGCGAAACATTTTCTCGCCCAAGGGGACCGCCGTCGCCACCCGCCCCGGGGGCCGACGGCGGCACGGCTCGCGAGTCGGGAACGCCGATCGCCGATCGCGCGGCTGCGGCGAATTCCCCGGCGGTCGAGAATCTTTCGTCCGGCTCCTTGGCCAGACCGCGGGCGATGACGGCATCCAGAGCGGCGGGGACAGCGGCGCACACCGAACCGGCTCGCGGGGGCGTCGCCATCAGATGGGCGTGCATCTGCTGTGCGGGGTCGGTGTCGCCGTAGGGCCGGGAGCCGGTCAGGCACTCGTAGAGCACGCAGGCCAGCGAGTAGACGTCGGCGCGTCCGTCCACCTTCCCGGTGAACCGCTCCGGAGCCATGTACGCCAGGGTGCCGATCGCCATGCCCGTGGTGGTCACGGCGGTCTGGCCGAGCCCGTGCGCGATGCCGAAGTCGATCAAGTAGGTGAAGCCGCTGGGGTGCACGACGATGTTCGACGGTTTCACGTCGCGGTGCACCAGCCCGCGCCGGTGCGCCACATCGAGCGCCGCGGCGACGTGGCCGATGACGCCGACCGCGACGGCCGGTGGCAGCGCTCCCTCGGCCAGCAGTTTGCCCGCCAGATCCGTGCCCTCGACGAACTGCATGTCGATGTAGAGCCGGCCGTCGATCTCGCCGAACCGGTGGATCCGGGGTACGTGCGGATCGCGCAGTTGCGCCACCGCTTCGGCTTCACGCTCGAATCGCTTGCGACATCCCGCCGCGGCGGCCAGTTCGGCAGGCAAGAGCTTCAACGCCACCCGCCGCGCGGCCACCGTGTCGTAGGCGAGCCACACTTGCCCCATGCCGCCCTTGCCGAGCAGTCGCTCCAGCCGGTAGCCCCCGAATCGCACCTCCCCCATCGCGAACCTCCAGTCACCGTTGACATCTGGCCGATCCGGCCTCCCCGCGGCGCGGAACGAAAATCAGCAGGTCACCGCGCGAATGCCGTAAAAGTGGCCTTCTTCGGAGCGTAACCCCGCCCCGCGTCACACACCACTGTGGGCTCGACGACAGTCCGGCAACGGCCCGCCTACTTGCCCGGTTTGGGCTTGTCCCTGCCATGTCCCTGGTTCGTGTGATCCGGCTTGCCACGGTCGTGCTTGTCGCCGGAATCCTGCTGCCCGGATCCGTTCGAGTCGTCGGCGTTCCGCACGGCTACACCGACGGACGCGGGCGACGCGGGAAGCCAGCTGGGGCGGCCCGCCGACGGAGTACAGGTGAGCACCAGGCCGTCCACAACGACGCTGTGCACGTCGACCGCCGGATCGCACGGCTGGCCCGCGCCGGGCAGGACCACGATGGGCGCCGAGATCGGCGCAGGCGCGGCCGGGGCATGCGACGGCGGGTTCGACGGTGTCCCGTGGTCCTGGTTCGACGACGGCAGCGGCGTTGTCGCCGGTCCCGCCTCGGCCGCGTCCGGCCGTCCGAGCCACAACGACCCGGCGACCGCCGCGACGAGCGCCCCGAACGACGCCAGCGCCAGGCGCGGTCCGCGGGACGTACGCGCGCCGGGCGAGACGCCGGTCGCGGGCGAGACACCGGTCCGGGGGGAGACACCGGTCCGGGGGGAGACACCGGTCCGGGGCGAGCCGCCGGAGGCCGCCACCGCACGGATCGGCGGCAGCACGACGGTCGGCACCGCGGAGGCGAGCTCGACCGTGTTCGCGTCCCGGCCGGTCAGCGCCACGTGTGCGGCCGAAGCCAGTTCGCCCGCACTGGACCAGCGCTGGTCCGGGTCCTTCGCCATGCCGCGCGCGATCACCGCGTCCAGTGCGGGCGGGAGGGCCGGGTTCAGCGCCGATGCCGACGGCGGGGCTTGCATGAGGTGGGCGCGCAACAGGCGTGGCGGCTCGCCGTCGTCGAACGGCCGGTGTCCGGTCAGGCACTCGAACAGCACACAGGCCAGCGAGTACTGATCCGAACGTGGGCCCGCGGCCCGGTCGAACCGCTCCGGCGCCATGTAGGCCAGCGTGCCCACCACGTTGCCGGTGGCGGTGAGCGCGGGCTGGTCGCTGCGGTGCGCGGTGCCGAAGTCGATCAGATAGACCGTGCCGCCGGGCGTCACCATGATGTTCGACGGCTTCACGTCGCGGTGCACCAGGCCGGCACGGTGCGCGATGTCGAGCGCGGCGGCCGTCTGCGCGACGATCTCGATCGCCCGCTCTGGGTCCAGCCGCCCCGAACGCCGCAGCAGCGCGGCCACGTCGCAGCCCTCGATGAACTCCATATCGATGTACAGGCGGCCGTCGAGCTCGCCGAACGAATGGATCGGCACCAGGTGCGGCCCGCGCACCTGGGTGGCGAGCCGAGCCTCCCTGGTGAACCGCTGCCGGAATTTCGGGTCCGCCGCGTACGCGGTGGGCAGCAGCTTCAACGCGACCACACGGTCGGTCGTGGTGTCGTGCGCGAGCCAGACCTCGCCCATGCCGCCGGTGCCCAGCAACCGATCGAGGCGGTAATGGCCGAAGCATAGCTCGCCCATATCGATAGAACCTCCCGCTAGCCTCTTCCTCATGATCGAGCTACCCCAAATTCGGTTCGTTACCGCGAAACGCGCAAAAGCGACGTGGCGGCCATCCGATCATGTCGCAGCGAGGCCGTTCGGCGTCGCGGAATTCGGCGGAGTGCCCGCCGGCGACACGCGCGGCGGAACGGCCGAACGCTGATGGAGCCGATCGAAATCAACGCGGGCGCCTGGTATCTGCGCGCCCTGCGCGCCGACGACCGCATCGACGACCGCCCCGCGCTGGCCGCGGGCGGCATCACCGAACCGGACTACGTGGCCCGGCGCGGCGCGGGCTGGGCGGAGGAAACGCACTTCTCCTGGGCGGTCTGCGAACCGACCACAGCCGAGCTGGTCGCCGAAATCGGGGTGACGCCCGAGGCCGACGGCACCGCGAAGGTGAGCGGATGGGCGCGCCCCGGCTACGAGGCCGCTCTGGACGCCGGGCTGACGTCCGTTCAGCGCTTCGTCGAAGGCGGTCTGGGGTTGCGTCCGGTCAGGTCCTGACCGCTGCGCCGGCCGGGCCGGGTCAGCGCATGACGCCGGTGTGGCCCGTGGAATAGCGGCCCGGCTGCGGCCAGATCGTGAGTCCGTGTGGCCCTTTCCCGACCGGGATGCGAGCCAGCAGATTCCAGTTGACGATGTCGATGGCGTACACCTCGTCGTGGTGCCGGCCGGACGCCCAGAAGACGCGACCGTCCGCGGAGATGTTGCCCATGTCGGGACTGCCGCCGCCGGGCACGAACCATGTGCGCACCAGCCCGTTCGCCGCGAAGTCCCACACCGAGACGCTGCCTTCGTGCCGGTTGGTGATGAGCATCTGCGCGGAATCGCGGGTGATGTAGAGGCCGTGGGCGCCCTTGCCGGTCGACACGAATCCGGTGTTCTCGAAAGTGTGCGCGTCGAACAGGTAGATGCCGTCGGCGGTCATGTCGGCGACGAAGAAAGTGTGGCCGTCCGGGGACAGCTTCACGTCCTGCGGCATGCCCGAGCGACCGCCGGGCAGATCGACCAGCTTGACGACTTTGCGCTCGGCCACGTCGAAAACCAGCATGCGGCCGTTGAATTCGCACGAGACCAGGGCGAAACGGCCGTCGGCGGTGAAGTCCATGTGGTCGATTCCGGCGCAGTCGGGCACCGCCATGGCGTGCGTCTTCTGCCAGGTTCGCGGATCGTAGAAATCCAGCGACTTGTCCGCCTCCGCGACCACGAGCGCGTACCGGCCGTCCGGCGTGTAGTACATGTTGTAGGGATCGCGCACGGGAAACGGTTCGCCCGGCTTGCCCGTCCTCGGGTCGATCGGCAACAGGCTGCCCGCGCCGATCGGCAGATCGTTGGTGACGTAGAGCGTCTGCAGGTCGTACGACGGCACGACGTGTTGTGGTTCCGAGCCGCCCGCCGCATAGGTGTCGATCACTCGAAAGGTCTCGGGATCGATCACCGAGACCGTGTTCGACTTGCTGTTGGGCACGTAGACGAGCGGGCGGTGGCCGGCCACGGTGGGACTGAGCTCTCGGTTGGCCACGTACACGTCGGTCGCTGAGAGCGGCGGCGGCATCCCGGGCAACGGATCGGTCATGTGCGGTGGGAGCGCGCCTGTAGTGGGGGCGGCCGCGGCGACCGGGGTCGCGACGGTGGTCTGGGCGGTCCGGCTCTGCTCGGCGCCCACCGTGCCCGCGTCACTGGCCGCGCAACCGGCCGGCGCCGACAGCAGCAGCATGGAGACGACGAGGTGGGGCGCGCAACGCCGGAACATCCGCTGTCGGATCACCTGCTGCACCTTGTCGGAGCGTGGTGAAGACGAGATGACATGGGTGCGAAGCCTAGGAGCCGAATCCGGAATTCCGGCGCACCCGCGCCGGGGTGCACCGGAATGTCCGGATCGAACCTCCGTGCGTTATTCGAGGCTGGTCAGCACCCGATCCAGCGCGTCGACGGCCTCGTCCAGTTCGGGGCCGGTGACCGTCAGCGGAGGACGGAACCGGATGCCCCGCTCGCCGGTGCCGAGAATCAGCACGTGCTCGCGCTCACGCAGCGCGGTGAGCACCTCGTCGCGCAGCCGGGAGGACGACAGGGTGATCGCGCACATCAGGCCGCGCCCGCGCGACTCGCTGACATCGGCGTGCCGGGCGGCGAGCGCGCCCAGCCGTTCGAGCAGGTGCGCCCCCAACGGCCGGGAGCGTTCGATCAGCGCGTCCTGCTCCAGCACCTCCAGGGTGCGCCTGCTGCGCACCATGTCGGCCAGGTTGCCGCCCCAGGTCGAGTTGAGCCGGGAGCTGACCGCGAAGACGTTGTCGGGCACCTCGTCCACCCGCCCACCCGCCATGACGCCGCACACCTGGGTCCGCTTACCGAACGCGACGACGTCCGGCGCCAAGCCGAGTTGCTGATAGGCCCAGGCCGTTCCGGTCATGCCTACGCCGGTCTGCACCTCGTCCAGCACGAACAGCGCGTCGTTCTCGTGACACAACTGTTGCACGGCCTGCAGGAACTGCGGACGCAGATGCCGGTCGCCGCCCTCGCCCTGGATCGGCTCGGCGATGAAACACGCGATGTCGTGCGGGCTTTCCTCGAATGCCCGCCGCACCTGGGTCAGCGCGCAGGCCTCCGCCTCCTCGACGTCGAACGCGTCGGTGAGATAAGGCGACTTGACGCGCGGCCAGTCGAATTTCGGGAAACGCGCGGTCTTCACCGGATCGGTATTGGTGAGCGACATGGTGTAACCGGTACGGCCGTGGAACGCGCCGGTCAGGTGCAGCACTTTGGCGCCGAGTTCCGGTGCGCGGCCGTGTGCCTCGTTGTGCCTGCTCTTCCAGTCGAACGCGATCTTGAGGGCATTCTCCACCGCGAGTCCGCCGCCATCGATGAAGAACAGATGTGGTAGCCGCGGATCGCCGAGCACCCGCACGAACGTCTCGACGAAGCGGGCCATCTCGACGGTGTACACATCGGAGTTGCTCGGCTTGTTCACCGCCGCGGTGAGCAGCTCGGCCCGGAACTGGGCGTCCTCGGTCAGGCCGGGGTGGTTCATGCCCAGCGCGTTGGACGCGAAGAAGCCGAACATGTCCAGGTAGGGGCTGCCGTCGCGTTCGTCGACGAGGCGGCAGCCACGGGAACGGGTGAGGTCGAGGACGAAGTCGAAGCCGTCGGCCAGGATGCTCGCCGACAAGATCTCGTGCACCCGGGCGGCGGGGGTGACCGCCGGGCGGGTGCGTTCCAGTTCGATGGTCACGCCCTGAGGGTACGTAAAAATTTACGGAACCTCTACAACATGGCGGATTAATTACACCGAATCGTCACTTGTCATAGAATGTCTGAAGGATGATGGTGCTCCTGGTGCGCACATTGGCGGTGGCTCTGATCTCTTGGAGCAACTGCTCGAGGTGCCGCGGGGACGCCACGCGCACCAGCAGGATGTAGCTCTCCTCACCGGCCACCGAGTGGCAGGCCTCGATGCCGGGGATGTGCTGCAACACCGCCGGCGCGTCATCGGGTTGCGACGGGTCGAGAGGAGTGATCGCGACGAATGCCGACAGCAGCTGGCCGAGGGCTTCCGGATCGACGTGCGCGGTGTACCCGCGGATCACACCGCGCGCCTCTAATCGGCGGACCCGTGACTGCACCGCGGACACCGACAGACTCGCCTTTTCGGCCAGATTCGACAGAGTGGCCCGTCCATCGGCCATCAGTTCACGAATCAGCAGGCGATCGATGTCATCGAGTACGGGTCTTGCCGGTGTATCCGCCATCAGCGAAGGCTAACTCAGGCAGCCCGCCTCGTGTCCGGAACCTGACCTCCACCCTCCCGCTATGTGGGACAGACACGCCGCGACGCGGCCGAAAGGTATGGCGGAACAACAGATGACCGATGTACTCGACGACCAGGCCACCCAGCGACTCGCCGCCCGCGCGGAGGCGATGCTGCGCCAATTGGGCGCGCCGCCACCGGAACCCGGCGATCTGCCCGCACGCACTCCGATCACCGGAGGGCAGCTGACCACCGTGCGATCCAGCTCGCTCGACGAGGTCGACGCCGCGATCGGCCGGGCCGCTACCGCCTTCCGCGCCTGGCGCGGTGTTCCGGCGCCCGTCCGGGCCGGGGTCGTGCGCAGCCTCGGTCGGCTGCTCACCGCGCACAAGAGCGACCTGGCCGAGCTCGTCACGCTCGAGGCGGGCAAGATCCCCGCCGAGGCCGCGGGTGAGGTGCAGGAGATGATCGACGTCTGCGAATTCGCCGTCGGCCTGTCCCGGCAGCTGTACGGCCACACCATGCCCTCGGAGCGTCCTGGCCACCGGTTGATGGAAACCTGGCATCCGCTCGGCGTGGTCGGGGTGATCTCGGCGTTCAACTTCCCGGTCGCGGTCTGGGCATGGAATACGGCGATCGCGCTGGTCTGCGGCGACACCGTGGTGTGGAAGCCGTCGGAGACGACGCCGCTGACCGCGCTGGCCTGTCACGCGCTGCTGCGGCGGGCGGCCCGCGAAGTGGACGCGGACCCCGAGATCCATCAATTGATCCAGGGTGCGAGCGCCGTCGGCTCCCGCCTGGTCGACGACGCGCGTGTAGCGCTGGTGAGCGCGACCGGCTCGGTGCGGATGGGTCGGCTGGTGGCGCCACGGGTGGCCGAGCGGCTCGGGCGCTGCCTGCTGGAACTGGGCGGCAACAACGGCGCGATCGTCACCGCGTCCGCCGACCTCGACCTCGCGGCGCGAGCCATCGTGTTCGCGGCGGCGGGCACGGCCGGGCAGCGCTGCACGACACTGCGCAGGCTGATCGTGCACCGAAGCGTGGCGGGCCCGCTGCTGGACCGACTCGAACGGGCGTACCGGCAACTGTCCGTCGGCGATCCGTTCGACGACGGGGTGCTGGTCGGGCCGCTGATCGACGGCAAGGCATACACCGGAATGCGCGCGGCGCTCGACAAGGCCGTGACCGACGGTGGCGAACTGGTCTGCGGCGGCGAGCGAGTCGACGGGTTCGGTGACGACGCCTACTACGTGCGGCCCGCCATCGTGCGCATGCCCGCCCAGACCGCGGTGGTGCGGGAGGAGACCTTCGCGCCGATCCTCTACGTGCTCACCTATGACGACTTCGATCGCGCGATCGCCCTGCACAACGAAGTGCCGCAGGGCCTTTCGTCCGCCGTCTTCACCACCGACCAGCGCGAGGCCGAACGCTTCCTCGCCGCCGACGGATCCGACTGCGGGATCGCCAATGTCAACATCGGTACCTCGGGCGCCGAGATCGGCGGCGCTTTCGGCGGCGAGAAGCAGACCGGCGGCGGCCGCGAATCCGGCTCGGACTCCTGGAAGTCGTACATGCGCCGAGCCACCAACACCGTGAACTACTCCACCGAACTCCCCCTCGCCCAAGGCATCGAGTTCGGCTGAGCGACCCACAACATGCCTTCCTACCAGCACGATTGGGTAGTTCGACGCCACCCTGTGTAGTGTTGGCAAAGCCGACGCGGGGTGGAGCAGCTCGGTAGCTCGCTGGGCTCATAACCCAGAGGTCGCAGGTTCAAATCCTGTCCCCGCTACTGCGGAACGGTCCGGAGCACACGCTCCGGGCCGTTTCTTTTTTGCCGGATCGAGTCACGACCACGGGCCACGCACAGCGGGGCGTCCGGGCGCTACACCTCATCGAACGCCGTGGCTTCCGGATCCGGCGAGGTCGCCAGCGATTCACGGAGAGCCCGCGGTCCAGCGAGGTGGTCGGCGAGGATCCGACGCTGCGCGCATCGCGTAGACCCCTGTTGCTGCTGTCGGTACCCCCGACAGTCGACGTACAAATTCCATGACTGCTGATGTCGCTTACTGCGACGTGCCCAATCCTTCGATACAGTTCGACGCTCGTCTGTTCCGTAGCTCACATCCGCATCTCCAGCAGAATAAATCTGCCGCCGATCGCCGTGGCGAATCGGTGGTTAAAAGATGGTTACGGCACCGTCCTCGATTGGTGACGTCCCAGTTGTCGTGTCACGATACTTTCGAGTCACCTGGACAAATCATCCCGAAGTGTTTCCCGCAGGCAACCCCCGGTTCCCATCACCGCACCCAGCTTGTCTCCTTCGGCGTGTTCGTAATGATTCGATCGCCACTGTCGGCCATCTCTGCGTGCAACGACAACAATCTGTGAGGAAAGTTCCGCGTGAGTGATTTCTGGAATGTGAGCTCGTCTTTGGCGTGTCTCAGCGTCGGCATTTCATTGTTCGGTGTCATCGCGTACCTGGCGGGGATACTCGAAGGGGACACCCGGCCGCGCATCGCGTCGTGGGCGGCCTGGTGCACCGCGAACACTGTGTTCGCGGTGGTGGCGTACCTCGAGGGCGGCTATCTCGCCGCGGCCATCAACGCCGCGGCGGCGGCGATGAACGCGGCGGTCATCGCCGTCGGCATCACCCGCGGGTCCGGCCTGCGACCGGAAGACAATATCGATTGGGCCTGTCTGGTCTCCTCGATCGCATGCGTGCTGGTGACGGTCGGCGTACAGGAAAAGGCATTCGGCGCGCTCTTCGCGATATGCGCCAATCTCATCGCCACCATTCCTACGCTCCGGCATGTGTGGTCCAAACCGCACGAGGAAACCTGGCAAACGTTCGCCGCGAACACACTCGCGAACGGCCTCGGCCTGCTCGGCGTGCTCCTGGTGAGCGGGTTCGAATTCGTTTCGATCGCCGGTCCGATGATTTCCACGGCGGGCAATGCCGGTTTGGTCGCTCTTACCGTCGGTCGTGCTCGATTCGCCGCTGCCGCGGTCGTCCCGGTGAAAGTCGGCTGATCTCGCGTGCGATCGGTCACTTCCAATATCGGCGACTGCTTCGCCGACCCGGGCGAACTCACCCAGGGGCAAGCCCGGCGCGCTCTCGAAATCCACGTCATCTGTTCCTCGCGCTGCCTCGTCCTGCGGCGGGCCAAGCGAGTGCTGGGAGTAGATGACCCGACCGACGCGCCGCCAGGTGGTCGTTGACCGCCGACCGGCAGGTTGCGCCCGACGCCCGCCTTCCGGCGGACGCGTCGGGGGCAGCCGCGCAGGTACGCGAGCGCGGCGTCCCCTGCCGCTATCCTTCGATCTCAGCGACCCGATGACCAGCTGATTCGTTCCGGGCAAGAGTTCTGACGACGCCGCTCCGGCCGCGACGCCGAACGCTTGCCACGAAGGCGAAGGAGAGCGCTGTGCGGCGCAGGGCGATGCTCGAGGGGTGTGTGGCGGCGGTTGCCGCACCGATGTTCGCCGCCTGCGGCCTGCTGAAAAGCGACGCGCAACCGGCGGACGAGCTGGCTTTCGACCCGGACGAATTCACGGTGCGGAAGAAGACCGTCGCCACCTTCGAGCGGGACAAGAACGTGACCTACCGGTTCTACGACAGCGTTGTCTACGTGGCGAAACCGGTGAACAAGACGTATCAGAGCTTGAACATCAGCGTTCCCGTCGAGATCGACGGGAACACCGTCGACGCGAGCAAGGCTCCGATTCTCTTGAGCAACTCCATCGGCGGCTATCTGTCGTCGGCGGCCGAGGGCGGCAAGCCGGACGACGGCGGTGATCGGGACAGGAACCGCGAGCTCGCCCTCGCGGCGGGTTATGTCGTCGTCGAGCCCGGTGCGCGCGGGCGCGACCTGGTCGCCCCGGACGGCACGTACTACGGCGTGGCGCCCGCCGCCATCGTGGATCTCAAGGCCGCGGTCCGATACCTGCGGCACAACTCCGGCCGGGTTCCGGGAAACACCGACCGGATCGTCGCCACCGGGGTCAGCGCGGGCGGCGCGCTGTCCGCCCTGCTGGCTGCCTCCGCCGACAACCGGATGTACGACCGGTATCTCGCCGAACTCGGCGCGGCGGACGCGAGCGACGCCGTTTTCGCCGCCGCCCCTTACTGTCCCGTGACCGATCTCGACCACGCGGACATGGCCTACGAGTGGAATTGGGGCGCCAACCCGCTGCGCTCCGGCGAACTCGACGCGACGGCCTCGCGCGAACTGAGCACCGCGTTCGTGGACTATCAAGCATCGTTGGAATTGCAAGGGACGGACGGATTCGGGCCGATCACGGCCGACAACTACGGCAACTACCTCGTGCGGACCTACCTCGAACCGGCGGCGACCAGGTATTTGACCGCCTTGCAGGACTCCGAGCGTTCGAGCTACCTGGCGGCCAACACGTGGATCACCTGGTCGGGTGACCGGGCGGAGTTCACCTGGCCGAATTTCCTCGCGCACGTGGGCGAGCGGAAGAAGGGCGTGCCCGCGTTCGACGCCTTCGACTTGTCCTCTCCGGAGAACAACCTGTTCGGTGCCGGCACCGTCAAGGTCAGGCACTTCACCCTGTTCAGCCTGCGGCGAGCGACGGGCGACCCGGGCGCGCAACTCGACAGCGACCTGCCCGAGAAGATCAGCATGATGAACCCCATGTTCTTTCTCCGGCAGCGCAATCCCGCCCGGGCGAAGCACTGGTGGATTCGCGTCGGCACCAAGGACACCGATGCGTCGCTGACCATCGTGGGCAATCTCGCCGCGAGCCTGGCGAATCTGGGCGACCAGGTCGACGCCGCGATGTATTGGGACGCGGGGCACGGCAGCAACGAGGACGCCGCGGATTTCGTCGCGTGGATCGGCAAGGTGACGGGCTACACCGGATGACGAGAGGCCGGCCGGGCCGTCGACCTCGGCGGCCGGCCGACCACCGATGTAGCCGCTAGCAGCGCGGCGGCTCGATACCGAGTTCGCGCAGGCGTTCCGCGTAGTCGGCGACGTTGGCGAGTTTGATGTCCTCGTATCCGCGCACCACGTCGGCGAGCGCCGCCGCCCGCACGGCGCGGTCGTAGCCCGACCGGTCCAGCCCCTCGGCGAGGTCTGTCACCATCGCGGTGTAATGAGTGCGCAACTCACGTTCCACCCGTCGCACGTGCGCGTATCCGAACGGGTCGAATCTCGTGCCGCGCAGCCGCTTTCCCTTGGCCAGCAAGCGCAGGGCGAAGTGGCTGCCCGGCCCCATTCCGATCTTGTCCTTCCGTCCCAGCGCGCGCAGGATCGGCGGGTGCAGCCGATAGGTGAGGTTCGCCCCCTCGGGTACCTGCGCGGCGACCTCGGCCAGGAACGACGGATCGGTGAGCCGTCGCGCCACCTCGTACTCGTCCTTGTATGCCGTGAACTTGTACAGCCCGCGCGCGACCTGCTCGCTGAACTCGGTACGGTCGGTCACCTCGCGCTCGGCAGCCCAGACTCGTTGCATCGTGGCCACGTAGTCGCGCGCCGTCGCGACGCTCTGGAAGCCGATCAGCTCGACGGCCCGCAGCTCGACCAGCCGCCGCGTCTCGCCCGTCGCGGTCAGCTCGTCGAACAGGTCCGCGGGCACCGGTACCGGAGTGGGTTCGGCCGTGCGACGCGTGGTGGCGGCGGCGAACTCCCCTGGCCGCGCTATCGCGACCCGGCCCCAGCGGAAGGCCGCGAGATTGGCGTCCACAGCCACGCCGTTGATCTCGATGGCCTCCTCGATCGCCGTGCCCGGCAGCCGCAGACCACCGAGTTCGTAGGCTGCGCCGACCAAGAGGAAGTTCGCGGCGGCAGTGTTGCCGAACAGCACCTCCGCGGCGGCGAGAGCATCGAAGGACCGCACCGAGCGCGAGACCTGTTCCAATCGCCGCAGCAACGCCGCCTCGCCGGGGTAGGTGACGGACCGGTCGTAGACCATGTCCCCGGTCGGGGTCTCGCTGGTGGAGGCGACCGAGACGGTCGTCTCCGCGCAGCCGTAGGCCAGGTTCTTGTTGTCGGTGGCGGCCAGCAGGTCGAACGCCACGATGCAGTCGGCCGAGGCCGGGGCCAGCCGGTTGGCCGGCTCCAGCGCCCCGACGGCGAAACGCAGATGCGAGACCACCGGCCCGGCCTTCTGGCTCATGCCGATCTGGTCCAGGCTCGCCACCTCGTACCCGGCGCGCATCGCGGCGGTCGCCAGGACCTGGTTCACGGTGACGATGCCGGTGCCGCCGATGCCGGCGAGAAAGACGTTCTGCGTGGTCGTCGGCGGTTCGTGGACCAGGTCCTGCAGCCGAGGCGGCTGCGGCGCGCGACCGGCTCGGCGCGGCTTCCGCGCGGCCGGGTCGGGCAGTTCGACCGTGACGAACGCGGGGCAGTCGCCCTTCAGGCAGCTGTAGTCGGTGTTGCACGAGGTCTGGTCGATCCGCGTCTTGCGCCCGAACTCGGTGTCCACCGGCTGCACCGACAGGCAGTTGCTCTGCACGCCGCAGTCACCGCAGCCTTCGCACACCGCCTCGTTGACGACCACCCGGGTGCGGCGCACCGGCAGCGCGCCCCGCTTGCGCTGCCGCCGCGCGTCGGCCGCGCAGTGCTGGTCGTAGATCAGCACGGTGACGCCGGGGATCTCGCGCAGTGTGCGTTGCGCTTCGTCGAGGCGGTCGCGGTGCCATAGGAGGGCGCCGGGAGCGAGATCGCGCTTGCGGTAGCGCTCGGGCTCGTCGGCGCAGACGATGATCCGCCGGACGCCCTCGACAGCGAGTTTGTGGGTGAGCGTCGGCACCGTGAGCGCGCCCTCGGCGTGCTGCGCGCCGGTCATCGCGACCACATCGTTGTGCAGCAGCTTGAAGGTGATGTTCACGCCGGCGGCGACGCACGCCTGCACGGCGAGCTGGCCGGAATGGAAATACGTTCCGTCACCGATGTTCTGGAACAGGTGCGGCACGTCCGTGAACGGCGCTTGACCGATCCACTGCGCGCCTTCGCCGCCCATCTGGGTCAGCCCGGTGACCTTGCTGTCGGCGCGGCCGGACATGGTCACCAACGTGTGACAGCCGATGCCACCGCCCGCCAGTGAGCCCTCCGGAACGGCGGTGGAACGATTGTGCGGGCAACCGCTGCAGAAGTAGGCCGCGCGCTTGGCGGGCAGCACCGACAGCGACAGCGGTTGCGGCAGTGGACGTTTCAGTTCGATGTGCCCGTCGAGCACCCGGCGCAGCGGTGCGGCGACGCGCCCGGAGGTCAGTTCGCCGTCGGCGCCGAACAGCGGGCGGTCCGCCTCGTCGCGCTTGCCGAGGATTTCCGGCGCGCCCGCGACCCCGTACAGGATGTCGCGGATCTGGGTCTCGATGAAGGCGGTCTTGTCCTCGACGACGATCAGCTGGTCGAGCCCGGCGGCGAACTCGCCGACCCGGTCGGGCGCGAGGGGAAACGGCATTCCGATGCGCAGCAGGCGGATCCCCGCGTTGTACAGCGCTTCGTCGTCGGCGCCGAGGTCGATCAGCGCTTGGCGGACCGCGTCGAAGGTGGTCCCGGTGGCGGCGATGCCGATCGTGGCGCGGACCGGGTTCACCTCGATCACGTCCAGACCGTTGCGCGTGCTGTAGGCGCGCACCAACTCCCAGCGGGGACCGTAGAGGTCCGCTTCGGCGAGCAAGCTGTCGGCAGGCGCGGCCATCGGACGCTGCCGGTAGTGGAACCGCTGTCCTTCCCAGTCGATTTCGGGCACAACGATGTCGATGTCTCTCACCGAACCGTCCACGGTCCACGCGCCGTCGGCGACGTCGGCGACGATTTTCAGCGCCACGAGGCAACCCGAGGCGCGCGACAGGGCGACGCCGTGCAGGCCCATGGTGATGACCTCGCGGGCGTTGCGCGGGAACAGCACCGGAATGTTCATCGCGGCCAAGGAGCGCTCGCTCACCGCGGGCACGGTGGAGGACTTGGCCGCCGGATCGTCGCCGACCAGCAGCAGGACGCCGCCGCGCGGATGCGCGCCGTACATGTTGGCGTGGCGCAGCGCGTCGGTCGCGCGGTCCAGGCCGGGGCCTTTGCCGTACCAGACACCGACGACGCCGTCGTGGGTCGCCGCGCCCGCGGGCAACTCCGCCTGGCTTCCCCACACGGAGGTCGCGGCCAGTTCCTCGTTCAACCCCGGGACGAACGAGATGTCGTGCTCGGCGAGCACCTCCGGCATGCCGGACAGCATCTTGTCGACGCCGCCGAGCGGACTGCCCTGGTAACCGGACACGAACGTGCCCACTCGCCGCCCGGCGCGCAGATCACGCACATGCTGCTCCACCAGCTGCCGCGCGATGGCCTGCACGCCGGTGAGGACAACGGTCCCCGAGCCGACGCGGTAACGGTCGGCGAGGTCGTAGGGAGCTGCGATCAGATCGCGGTCGGCGAGCTCGGTCATCCGGATCCACCCGTCCGCTCGGCGCCGATCCGGCGCTTCGCCTCGTTGAGCACTTGGTGTCGATATCGTGTCTCCGAAGATCTGAACGCACAACCTTTGAATAATAAGTTGAGCAATCTGCTCAATTAGACATGTCATCGATAGGCACCGGCTAAGCACTGTGCGAGGTCGCTGTGACGGCGCGCACATAAATGCGTCGAGGCGTCCGGTCATTTCCGCGAGCCGCACCGGTGCCACACCGCGCATCCTCCGCCGCACCCGCGTCCACCTGTGTGAAGGTGGAGAGGTGGCACTGCGCAGGATGGGTACGGCGATCGTCGCCGCCATCACGTTCGGAACGCTGACCGCGTGCGGGCAGCAGGCGGACCCGGCCGTGCCCGCCACTCCGGAGCGCACCGCGGAAGCGGCGGCGGGGATGCGGGCCGACCCGGGCCCCCGGCGATACGCGGGCGGGACGATGGTCGTCATCCCACATGCCGCGGACCTGGAATCCAGTTCCGCCCTGCCCTTCTCGGAGTACGACGTCGAGGACGGGACCGACAAGCTCGGGATCCACATCCCCGGCCCGGTCGGCTGCCCGAGCATAGGATTCACCGCGCGGGTGGAGGAATCGGCCGACCTGGTGAGCGTGCGGTTGATCCACGGCCTGCATCGCGGCATGCCGCCGTGTCAGGGCGCGAACCCGGAGCAGAAGCGCGAGTACGGCGTGGTCGTCGTCGACCTGCAACGCCCGCTGGGCGGGCGCGCGGTGCTCAGCTTCACATGAGCCGGATCGGTGCGCGACCGGGTAGGCCGCCTCCGTTAGTGATCTTGTCGAATGGCGGGCCGCGGGCTTTGTGACTTGTCCGGTTCGCCTGTCCCGGAGCGGCGTCCGGAGAATGCCGGGCGCTATCTTCGCAGCGGATGGTGCCGCCTTCGCGGCTACCGGCGGTCCCGGAGTCGAAGGAGGTGCGGCAGTCCGCCATGATCGACTCAGGGTCCCCACCGCGGCGGTTCCTTCTGCTCCGCCCGCAGCGAAGGTTCGCTGCGGTTTCTCTTGTAGTGCCGGTGCGTCCGAAGCACCGACGCGCGGCGTGCCCGCCGCGGGTCGGTGGGTCGGTGACGGCTGACTTTCGAAGGAAACCCGTGTCCAGAGCTCCGTTCAGGATCGCGATCTTGCTGGTGAGCATCGTCTCGCTCGGCCTGCTCGGCCTGCCCGCTACCGCGCAACCCCTCTATCCCACTCCCGATCCCGATTCCTTCTACACCGCGCCGCCCGACCTGGGGGCGCTCACCCCGGGCGACGTCGTACGGACCCGCAGGATCGACACCGGTATGTATGTCGGGACCGTCGGCTGGCAAGTCGCGTTCCGCTCCACCAATTCGCAGGGCAACCCTGTCATGGGCATCACCACGGTCCTGATGCCCGCCGGGGTGCGGAATCCGCCGCTGGTCTCCTACCAGGCGCTGATCAATTCCCTCGGCACCCAGTGCAATCCGTCGCGCTCGCTGTTCAACGGCGAACTACAGGACGCGGTCGGCGCGATGTTGCCCATCGGACGCGGATGGGCGATCTCGCTGCCGGACTATCTGGGCCCCACCTCCGCCTACGGCGCCGCGCGCCTGGCCGGAATGATGACCCTCGACAGCGTGAAGGCCGTCCGCAAGGTCGCCGAACTGGGGCTGTCCGACTCCCCCGTCGCCATCGCGGGGTACTCCGGCGGCGGCATGGCCACCGCGTGGGCCGCCGCCATGCAGCCCACCTACGCGCCGGATCTGAAACTCACCACCGCCGTGGCCGGTGGCATCCCCGCCGACCTGGAGGAGATGGCGATGGCGCTCGGCTTCGAGCCGCACCCCGGATTCGGCCTCGCCTTCGCCGCCGCCATGGGGCTGGAGCGGGAGTACCCGGACCGGCTGCCGATCTCCGATCAGCTCAACGAGAACGGTTTGTGGTTCCGGGAATTCACCCACGACGCCTGCCGCCGGTTCCTGCTCTTCCACGGCGCCTTCCGCAGCGCGGAGCAGATGGCGGCGTCCAAGAGCCTGATGGACAGCCCGGAGGCGCACGCCGTCCTGCGGGAGAACAGCCTGAAGTACTTCGACGGCGTTCCGACTGTGCCGACCTACATGTGGCAGGGCCGCTTCGACACCCTCACCTTTTACAACCCGGTCGCCGAGGTCGCCGACCGGTACTGCAAGGCGGGTGCGCGGTTGACGTTCCATACCGTCGACATCTCCGAACACCTGACCGCGGCCGCCGCCGGGTTCGCGGACGCGTGGAACTACGTCGAGGCCAGGTTCCGCGGCGAACCCGCACCGACCAGCTGCTGAAACCCAGAAGACAAGCGGGCCCGGGAGTGCTTCTCCCGGGCCGCTCTTCGTTGCATCAGCCGATGGAACGCACCTCTTTCTCGTACTGCGCGCGGACCTTCTCGTCGGCCGGGTGCAACGCGCGATCCCCGTCGAACAGGCCGCGGATCAGGCGCACCGCGCGTTCCGGCGCGGCGGCCAGTGCGATGTCGAGCGGGCCGAGGTAATTCGGCACGGCCACCTCGGCTTTACGGGTGACGCAGGTGCGCACGATCGCGGCGGCGACGTCTTCCGGGTCGACGGTCGGCATGCCGTGGCCGAGTGTCAGCCCCGAGGAAAGGCGGGTCCGCACGGCCGACGGCAGGACGCAGCTGACACTGACGCCATGCCCGGCGAATTCCAGGCGGGTCGCCGCCGAGAGACCGACCGCGGCGAACTTGCTCGCGTTGTACACGGCCAGCCCCGGAATCGGGACCTTGCCCGCCAGCGAGGCGACGTTGACGACATGGCCGTGACCACGCTCGATCATGCCCGGCGCGACGGCGCGCATGCCGTGGATGAGACCCCAGACGTTGATGTCCAGCGTGGCCTGACCGACCACGTCCGGTTCGTCCAGGAACGCGCCCGCGGGCATGACACCGGCGTTGTTGACCAGCACGTCGATTCCGCCGACCGCCGCGGCCACCGCGTCCCATTGCCCGCGCGAACGCACGTCGAGTTCGAACGCGCCCGCCCCGATCGCGGCGGCCGTCTCCTCGGCGGCGGGTTTGTCCACGTCGGCGATGACGACACGGGATCCTTTCGCGGCGAACAATGCCGCGGTGGCCCGGCCGATTCCCCGTCCGCCTCCGGTGATCAGGACTGTCGCCTCGCGCAGGTCGATCGCGGGGTAACCGGATCCGAGGATTCTCATACGAATGCTCCTTGTTCGAGCGTGCGGCGGGTACTGCGCAGGCTGTGTTCGAAGGTGGCGAGACGGCGGCGGCCGTCCATGAAGTTCGGTCCCGTCACCGCGAGGTCGTCGGCGGTCGCGCCCACGAACAGCACCTTCGTGCCCGCGGCGCGCAGTCGTGCGATCTCGGTGCGAAGCTTGTCGCTCATCCGGTTGCGCAGCTGCCGTTCCAGCAGGTGCCCGGGGCCGGTCGCCGGGATCCGGGCCGCGGAGGCCATCGGAGCCAGCACGAGGAGTTCGTCCAAGTTCTCGGCGACGAGCAGGTCCACCGAGGCCGTGGAGCCCACGCCGCCGTCGACGAAGCGGCGGCCCCCGATGGTGACCGGAGGGAACCATCCGGGAACGGCCCACGACGCCCGCAGTGCCGCGCCGATGGTCGCGGCGGGCGCACCGGGCGCGCCGAACGCGACCCGCTCGCCCGTCGCGTAGTCCATCGCCACCAGCCGGGTCGCCGGATGCGGCACCCAGTCGCGGCCGGGGTTCAGTCGTTCGGCCAGCCGTTGCAGCCAGCCCGGGTCGCCACCGCCGACCGGAAGCAGTCCGCTGCCCGCGGCCAACAGCGCCTGGCCCGGCTCGTGGCGACGCAGCGGCAGTCGGGGCGAGCCGAGCCGCGGGCGCGGCAGCGGCGGAAACCGGCCGGGCTCGGCGGCGCGGTGCTCGCACAGGATCGGGTCGCTCGCGGTGCCGCGCTGCAACGCGACCAGGTCGTCCACCGAAACGCCACTGCCGAGCATCGTCACCGTCTCCGCACCCGCGGACGTGCCCAGCAGCACGTCCGCCTCGCGCGGATCCCAGTCGAGCACGTCCCGGGCGGCGGCGAGGGCGGCGACGATCCAGGCCGCCCCCACGGTGCCACCGCATCCGATGGCCAGGCCGCGCCGCTGCGACCCTTTGTTGTTACCCATAGTCTCAGACACTAGCCCGGCTCGGCCCGAAAGCCACCCCCTCGAGCGGTCGGTATCCCGGCTCAGGCCGTGAAGTGCAGCGTCCATTCACCGCGATAGTGCAGGCGGGTGACGCTGCCGGGCGGGATGTCGATGCGCCAGAACGATTTGGGTGGAGCGTCCAGCGTCACCAGCAGCGCGGCCCGGACGACCGCAGGGTGGGTGACCGCGATCGTGGACACCGACCGCGCGGCGACCTCGGCCATCCAGAGCCTGGTCCGTTCGATCACGTCCAGCACGGACTCGCCGCCGTGCCCGCGGAACGCCGGGTCGGTCAACCAGGCGTACAGCTCGTCCTGGGGCACCGACATCAGTTCGCCGCCGCGCCAGGCGCCCGCGTCCAGGTCGCGCAGCCGGTTGTCCTCCTCATCCGGCAGCAGCCCCAGCAACGCGGCGGTCTCCACCGTCCGGCGTTCCGGGCCGGTGAGCACCCGCGCGGCGGTGAGCGGCCCGCATCCGGCCACCGCCCGCCTGCCCGCCTCGGTGAGCGATTCGTCCACCGGGAACCGTGCCTTCCGCATCGCCTCGGTCATCCCATGGCTGACCAGGTCGAGTCTGAGCACTTTTTGCACCTGTCGAAGCGTACGGCCCGGCGTCGGCGGCCGTTGTTCGATTGCTCCCGCTTCGCTCGCGAATCGGTACGGGCGTGCTTGTCGGTGGGCCGGTGCACACTTGAATCCATGGCCCAGTTCTCCCGCGCGACCCAGGAGTGGTTCGACGGCGCGTTCCCCGCGCCGACCTCCGCTCAACTCGGGGCGTGGAAGGCGATCGCGGCGGGCGAGCACACTCTGGTCGTCGCGCCCACCGGGTCCGGCAAGACGCTCTCGGCGTTCCTGTGGGCGATAGACCAGTTGGCCGGCCGGGAACGGCGGCCGGAGCGGGCGGGCACCTCCGTGCTGTACGTGTCCCCGCTGAAGGCGCTGGCGGTGGACGTGGAACGCAATCTGCGGGCGCCGCTGGTTGGCGTCACACAGACGGCGAAACGCCTGGGACTGGAGCCGCCGGAGATCACTGTCGGGGTCCGTTCCGGCGACACCAGCGCGTCCGATCGGCGGTCCATGCTGCGGACCCCGCCGGACATCCTGATCACCACGCCGGAGTCGCTGTTCCTCATGCTCACCTCGGCGGCCCGCGAGACGCTGCGGGACGTGCGCACGGTGATCGTGGACGAGGTGCACGCGATCGCCGGTTCCAAGCGCGGTTCGCACCTGGCGCTGTCGCTGGCCCGGCTGGATCTGCTGACCGAGCGGCCCGCCCAGCGCATCGGGCTGTCGGCGACCGTCCGGCCGCCGGAGGAAGTCGGCCGCTTCCTGGTCGGCAACGCGCCGATCACCCTGGTCGCGCCGCCCGCGCCCAAGACGTTCGACCTGTCGGTGCGCGTGCCGGTGGCGGACATGACCGAGCCCGGCGACTCCGACCAACCGGGCTCGATCTGGCCCCACGTAGACGAGGCGATCGTCGAACTCGTGCTGGAGCACCGGTCCTCGATCGTGTTCGCGAACTCCCGCAGGCTGGCCGAGCGGCTCACCGCCCGGCTGAACGAGGCCTACGCGGCGCGGCTGGGCGAGCCGGTGGAGACCGAGCACAAGCCGCCCGCCCAGCTCGGCCCGTCCACCGAGGTGATCCACGGCGCGGGGCCCCTGCTGGCGCGCGCGCACCACGGTTCGGTCAGCAAGGAGCAGCGAGCGCTGATCGAAGACGATCTCAAGAGCGGGCGGCTGCGCTGCGTCGTCGCGACCAGCAGCCTGGAACTCGGCATCGACATGGGCGCGGTCGACCTGGTGGTCCAGGTGGAGGCGCCGCCCTCGGTGGCCAGCGGATTGCAGCGGATCGGGCGGGCCGGGCATCAGGTCGGCGAGATCTCGCGCGGGGTGATCTTCCCCAAGCACCGCACCGACGTCATCCATTGCGCGGTGGCGTCGCGGCGGATGACGGCCGGACAGATCGAGGCGATCCAGATCCCGGCGCATCCGTTGGACATCCTCGCGCAGCAGACCGTCGCCGCGTGCGCGCTGGACCCGATCGACGTCGACGCGTGGTTCGACGTCGTGCGCGGTACCGGCAGCTACGCGTCGCTGCCGCGCTCGGCCTACGAATCGGTGCTGGACCTGCTCTCCGGGCGGTATCCGTCCGACGAGTTCGCCGAACTGCGTCCCCGGCTGGTCTGGGATCGCGACGCGGGCACGCTCACCGGGCGGCCCGGCGCGCAACGGCTGGCCGTGACCTCGGGCGGAGCGATCCCCGATCGCGGCATGTTCGCGGTGTACATGGTGGGCGAGAAGGCTTCCCGGGTCGGGGAGCTCGATGAGGAGATGGTCTACGAGTCCCGGGTCGGCGATGTGTTCGCGCTCGGGGCGACGAGCTGGCGGATCGAGGAGATCACCTTCGACCGGGTGCTGGTGACGCCCGCGTTCGGGCAGCCGGGGCGGTTGCCGTTCTGGCACGGCGACGGGCTCGGTCGGCCCGCCGAACTCGGCGCGGCGCTCGGTGAATTCGTGCGCACGGTCGCACAGGACCTCGCCGCCGAAGCGTCCACGGGTACCGGGAAGACCGCACGGCGCGATGCCGGCACACCTCCGAAGGCGTCGAAACAGACTCGCGCGCAGGAGGATTCGATACACAACGGCATGGGTCGCACGCCCGCGATACCGGAGCGCGTCGCGGATATCATGCTTTCCGCCGGTCTCGACGACAACGCGACCGCCAACCTGCTCACACTCCTGGACGAACAGCGCACCGCGACCGGACATCTGCCCACCGACCGCACTCTGGTGGTGGAGCGGTTCCGCGACGAACTAGGCGACTGGCGGCTGGTGCTGCACTCCCCCTACGGTCTTCCGGTCCACGCCCCCTGGGCGCTGGCCATCGGGGCGCGGCTGCGCGAACGGTTCGGTGTGGACGCCGCGCCGAACGCCTCCGACGACGGCATCGTCGTGCGGCTGCCCGATACCACCGATGATCCGCCGGGCGCCGAACTGTTCGTCTTCGAGTCCGACGAGATCGACGACATCGTCACCGAGCAGGTGGGCGGCTCGGCGCTGTTCGCCTCCAGGTTCCGCGAATGCGCCGCCCGCGCATTGCTGCTGCCGCGCCGCGACCCGGGCAAGCGAGCGCCGCTGTGGCAGCAGCGGCAGCGCTCGGCCCAGTTGCTGGACGTGGCGCGCAAGTTCCCCGAATTCCCGATCCTGCTGGAGACGGTGCGCGAATGCCTGCGCGATGTCTACGACCTGCCGTCACTGCGCGACCTGCTCGGACAGGTCGGTCGGCGCCGGATACGGCTGGTCGAGGTGGAGACCGCGACGCCGTCACCGTTCGCCAACGCCCTGCTGTTCGACTACATCGGGCAGTTCATGTACGACGGCGACAGCCCGCTGGCCGAGCGGCGCGCCGCCGCGCTCTCGCTCGATTCCGGTCTGCTCGCCGAGTTGCTCGGCCGGGTCGAGCTGCGCGAACTGCTCGACGCCGCGGTAATCGAGCAAACCGAGCGAGAACTGCAGCGGCTCACTCCCGAGCGGCACGCGCGCGACGCCGAGGGTTTGGCGGATCTGCTGCGGCTGCTCGGGCCGCTCACCGCCGCCGAAGCCGCCGAGCGCTCCGACGAGGATCCCGTCGCCTGGTTCGAGAGCCTCGTGTCCGCACGCCGTGCGCTGGAGGTCTCCTTCGCGGGGCGCAGCTGGTGGGTCGCGGTGGAGGACGCGGCCCGGCTGCGCGACGCGCTCGGGGTTCCGCTGCCGATCGGCACGCCGTCGGCGTTCATCGAGCCGGTGGCCGATCCGCTCGGCGATCTGGTCGGCCGCTACGCCCGCACGCACGGCCCGTTCGGCACGGAGGCGGTGGCGGCCCGGTTCGGGATCGGCACCGCGGTCGCCGCCACCGCACTACACCGGCTCGCCATCGAAAAACGGGTGGTCGAGGGGGAATTCACGCCCGGAGCCGCCGGGGCGGAGTGGTGCGACGCGCAGGTGCTGCGCCGGCTGCGCCGCAGATCGCTCGCCGCCGCCCGGCACGAGGTCGAGCCGGTCTCGACCGCCGCGTTCGGGCGCTTTCTCCCGTCCTGGCAGCACGTCGGCAGCGGCGAACTGCGCGGCGTCGACGGCGTGGCGGCCGTCGTGGAACAACTCGCGGGCGTGCCGATCCCGGCCTCCGCCTGGGAATCGCTCGTCCTGCCCGCGCGGGTGCGTGATTACACCCCGGCCATGCTCGACGAACTCATGGCGACGGGTGAGGTGATCTGGTCCGGGCACGGCGCCATCACCGCCAAGGACGGCTGGATCGCCCTGCATCCGGCCGAGCAGGCGCCGTTCACCCTCGCGCCGCCGGACGAGGTCGATCTCACCGAGGTCCAATTGCGCCTGCTCGCCGCGCTCGGCGCGACCTTCGTGCCATGGACACCACCCGGCCCCGCGGAAACCGTGCCGGATCGACCGCCCGTGCCGTTGGACGAGCCGGATCCGCCGACCGGCAGTGCGTCCGACGGTCACGGCGCGCGCCCGCGATCCGCCGAGACGGCCGGTAGAGCCACACCGAACGAGTCGGACAACGGCCGACGTGGCAGGCGATCACCGGTCGGCTCGGAAGACGCGGCCGACGCGGGGCATTCGATCTCCGGCGCTCCCGCGGAACGACTGATACCCGTGCCGCAGGGCGGCGGCGCGTACTTCTTCCGGCAACTCTCGGACGCCACCGGCCTGCTCGACGACACCGCCGCGGCCGCCGCACTGTGGGAATTGGTGTGGGCCGGAATGGTTTCCGGTGACACGTTCGCGCCGGTACGGGCGTTGCTGTCCGGCACGGCCCGGACCACGACGGCCCACCGCACGCCCCGCCGCGCCCCGCGAGGGCGGGCCTACCTGCCCCGGCCGAGCATGCCCACCCGTTCCGGCCCGCCCTCGGTCGCCGGGAGATGGTCTCTGCTCCCGGAGCGGGTCTCGGACAACACCGTGCGCGCCCACGCGACCGCGGACCTGCTCCTGGAGCGGTACGGCGTGCTCACCAGGGGCTCGGTGCAGAACGAGGGGGTGCCGGGTGGGTTCGCGCTGATGTACCGGGTGCTCACCGAGTTCGAGGACCGAGGACGCTGCCGCCGCGGCTATTTCGTCGATTCGCTGGGCGGCGCGCAGTTCTCCACCACCGACGTGGTGGACCGGCTGCGCTCCTTCGACCCGGAACGCGCCCGTCCCGAGTCCAGGGAGCCGACCGGCACGGTACTGGCACTGGCCGCGTCCGATCCGGCGAACCCATATGGCGCCGCTCTGGCCTGGCCGAAGAGCGACGTGGAGGGCGGGCATCGCCCCGGACGTAAAGCCGGAGCGCTCGTCGTGCTCGTCGACGGCGAACTGGTGCTGTATCTGGAGCGGGGCGGCAAGACCCTGCTCACCTTCACCGAGGACCCCGACGCGCGCCGCGCCGCCGCCGCGGCGCTCGCCGACCTGGTCCACCGCCGCCGGGTGGACTCGCTGGTCATCGACCGGGTCAACGGAGACACCGTGCACGGCAACACGTTCGCCGGGTTCCTCACCGAGGCCGGCTTTTCCGCCACCCCCCGCGGCCTGCGTCTCCGGAGCCGTCCGTGAGCCCGCGGCGATTCCGCGCCGACTCGGCGGAGCTGTCGTATGCCTGAGGGGGACACCGTTTTTCTCGCCGCGAAACGGCTTCGCACCGCGCTGGCGGGAAAAGAACTGACACGCAGTGACTTCCGTGTACCGCGATACGCGACGGTGGATCTGCGCGGGCAGGTGGTCGAGAGCGTCGGCAGTTACGGAAAGCACCTGTTCATCCGCACGCCCACCGTGAGCGTTCACACCCACCTGAAGATGGAGGGCAGCTGGCGCGTATTCCACTGCGGACAGCGCTGGACGAAACCGCGAGTCGCCGCGCGAGTCGTGTTGAGCACCGCGGACGTCGAAGCCGTCGGGTTCTCCTTGGGCACCGTCGAGGTCGTGCGGGTGGGCGACGAGCACCGCATCGTCGACCATCTCGGACCCGACCTGCTGGGCCCGGATTGGGATGCGGCGGAAGCCGCCCGGCGATTGGCGCGGTATCCGGATCAACCCATCGGCGTCGCGCTGCTGGATCAGCGCAACCTCGCCGGTATCGGAAACATCTTTCGCAGCGAGGTGTGTTTCTTGCGCCGCGTCCACCCCGCGACCAGGGTCGGCGACGTCCCGGACCTGTTGGCCATGGTCAACGAAGCACACCGCATCCTCGCCGAATCGGTGGCCAAGCCGCCGCGGCGCGCTCTGGCCTACGGCCGAACACACCGTCCGTGCCAGCGCTGCGGCACCCCACTCGTCGCCGACCTACTCGGTGACACCGCACCGGATCACGACCGGGTGGTGCAGCGCGAGCGGGGCATCTTCTTCTGCCCTCGATGTCAGCCCATCCCGGCCGAATGATCCGATGCCGCGAGTCCCAAGCGCGGCGCGGGCGGACGAACTGCTGCTCGAGCTACCTTCGACGGCGTGACCACCGACCGCTCCACGGCCGAGCGCGGTACCAGCGAGGCGCGGCCGAAGCGCCGGATGTCCGCAGCCGACCGCCGTACCCAGCTGCTGAACGTGGCGCGCGACATCGTCGCCACCGAAGGCTTCGGCGCGGTGAGCATCGACCGGGTGGCCCGCCAAGCGCGGGTCGCCCGCGCGCTGGTGTACCAGCAGTTCACCGACCTGTCCGGGCTGACCTCGGCGCTGCTGGACCGCGAGCCGGCCATCGCCTTCGCCGGTGTGCGCAGCGTGGACTGGGACCACGGTGACGTGGACCGGGTCGGTCGCGGCATCCTCGCCTACCTGCACGCCGCGCCGACCAGCTGGCGCATCATGCTCAGCCCGTTCGACGGCGGGCCGCCGGAGCTGCGCGAGCGACTCGCGCTCGGTCGCGCCTACGCGCGGGCGATCGGCGCGCGTCATCTGTCCCGATACCTCGGGGTAACGGTGGACCCGAATGGTCCGACGGAGCGAATCCTGTTGGCCGCCATGGAGGAACTGGCCCGGCTGCACCTCACCGGCCCGAGCGCGTATCCGCACGAACTGGTGTTGCGCTACCTGCGCTCGCTGGTCGGCTGGGCCATGGCGATGGAAGCACCCGACTGACCACACTCAGCCCTCCGACGGCACCGGCTCCAGGATCTGCGGGCGCGGCTCGGGCGCGGCGATCCGCAGGGCATCGGCGGAGGCGTCGTCCGGTTGAGTCTGCGATTCGATCTCCGCCTCGACCCGCGCCTGATAGGTGCGGACCTCCCGGTCGATCTCCTCGTCGTCCCAGCCCAGGACGGGCGCGACCAGCCGGGCCACCTGCTCCGCGCAATTGGCTCCGCGGTGCGGGTACTCGATCGAGATCCGGGTCCGCCGGGCCAAGATGTCGTCGAGATGCAGGGCGCCCTCGGCCGCCGCCGCGTAGACCGCCTCCACCTGGAGATAGGACGGCGCGTCCGTGATCGGTTGCAGCAGTTCGGGTTGGTCCTCGGCGAAGGACATGACATCGGCGATCAGCGAGCCGTACCGATCCAGCAGGTGCTTGATCCGGTACGGATGCACCCCGTAGGTCTCGGCCAGCTGCACCGTCTGGTTGACCAGCGCGAAATAGCCGTCGGCGCCGAGCAGCGGCACCTTCGCCGTGATCGACGGTGAGACCCGGGCCGGTATGTCCTGCGCCGCTTCGTCCACCGCGTCGAGAGCCATCACGCGATAGGTGGTGTACTTCCCACCCGCGATGCCGACCAGGCCGGGCGCGACCCGGGCGACGGCATGTTCGCGAGAGAGCTTGGAGGTCTCGTCGCTCTCCCCGGCCAGCAACGGGCGCAGGCCCGCGTACACGCCGTCGATGTCGTCCGGCGTGAGTGGCTGAACCAGTACTTGGTTCACCCGTTCCAGCAGATAGTCGATATCGGCCTTGGTCGCGGCCGGATGCGCGAGGTCGAGATTCCACTCGGTGTCGGTGGTGCCGATGATCCAGTGCGCGCCCCAGGGGATGACGAACAACACCGATGTCGCGGTGCGCAGGATGATCGCGGTGTCGCTCACGATCCGGTCGCGTGGGACCACGATGTGCACGCCCTTGGAAGCCCGCACATGGAACCGGCCGCGCTGATGCGAGAGAGCTTGGACTTCGTCGGTCCACACGCCGGTCGCGTTGATCACCACATGTCCACGGACCTCGCCCGCGCGGCCGTCATCGGTGTCGCGCACCTTCACGCCGACCACCCGGTCGGCTTCCCGCAGGAACCCGACGACCTGGGTGGACGTGCGGATCACCGCACCGTAGTGCGCGGCCGTACGCGCCACCATCATGGTGTGGCGTGCGTCGTCGACGACCGTGTCGTAGTAGCTGACACCGCCGATCAGCGAATCGCGCCGCAACCCGGGCGCCAGCCGCAGCGCGCCCGCGCGAGTGAGATGCCGTTGCCCGGGAACGGATTTCGCCCCGCCCATGGTGTCGTACAGGACCAGTCCCGCCGCCACGTACGGACGCTCCCACACGCGGTTGGTCAGCGGGTACAGGAAGCGCAGCGGCTTGACCAGGTGCGGCGCCAGCATGGACAGCGCGAGCTCGCGCTCGCGCAGCGCCTCGCGCACCAATCCGAACTCCAGCTGCTCGAGGTAGCGCAGCCCGCCGTGGAACATCTTCGACGACCGGCTGGAAGTCCCGGACGCGAAGTCGCGGGCTTCGACCAAGGCGACCTGTAAGCCCCTGGTCGCCGCGTCCAACGCGATACCGGCCCCGACCACGCCCCCACCGACCACGACCACATCGAAATGATCTTTGCCGAAGCGCTCCCAGGCCACACTGCGCTGCTCCGGCCCGAGAAGCTGCGATTCCGGTTTCTTCGCCATGCTCGACTCCTCCAGCGGATGTGTCCGATCGAGCGTTCAGATCCAGGCTAGGCGAACCGCCGCGAATCGACCGCCCGCGCCCCGGCCCGTGTCGCCCCGTCCTACTCGTCGGTAACAAGCCCAACCCTAGCTGAGCGGCGAGCCGTCCCCACCGCCCAGTGAGGCACACAACAGCACACTCCCGCATTCACCAACCCCGCCGCCGCAACGACCGGATCGCCTCATCAGACCCAGCACAATTGCGACCGAACCGAGACCGAGCAGCTGCCCAGGCAGGGCAAAACACCCCGGCGGACCGGCAACTACTGCGGCCTCATGCACAACGTCTCGAATCCGACCCACGAGTCGCACGCGCCCCGCCACAGCCCGAACGGCCAACACGCCTGCCCCTCCGGCCAGTCCCGGCCGAGCACATGCGCCGGCGACCAACACAGCCGACTCGTACCCGACAACTCGCCGAACCGATCGAGCCGACACCAGAGCTACCACCAACCGCTCGCACCGGGTAGCAAGCCTCGACCCCGACGGCACCCACGCCTTCAGCGCGAAGCGAGACCGAGCATCCACCCTTCGCCGCCCGGCTCCGGTCCGACTGGCCGCCGCGTACGCGACGAAAGGAGGAACAGACCGCCGGACCCGCAGCCAGCACTACAACCGCGTGCACCGGTAGCCGAACTTCGACACCGACGCGCCCAGCGCACCGCAACCACGTCTTTCGAGCGAAGCGAGACCGAGCATGCACCGTTCGCGGCCCGGCTCGCGTTTGCGCGGCCGCCGCGTACGCCCCCGCGAAGAAGGCCAGCGCGCAGAT
>NZ_JBSGCA010000024.1:0-115566 GCF_053601535.1 Nocardia sp. NPDC004718 | reverse complement strand
GGAACTCTTCGGGATACGGCTTCGGCATGGGGGACATCCTTCCAGCGAGGAGCAATCCTCACAGGTCAGGAGTCAACCAAACCGAGGGCAGTCCCAACCACGTCAACGGGCAGATCGCGAAAACCGTCGAACCCACAGTCATCGTCGATAACGGCGTCATCGTCACTGCGTTCCCTGGAGGTAAATGTCGTGCCTAGCTCGCACCCCACCACAGCCGAGCTGACGCAATCGGTGATCGCGGCAGGCCGCGAGTGGCAGGTGGAGATCTCGTCGTCGGATCGGGGCTTGCAGATCACCGGCCGTGGCGGTGAACGACTGGATGTGCCCATCGAATTCGCGGTCACGGGCGATGAACTGCGCGCCTACTACGTCGAGGTGAGCAAGTCCTCGCTCTATCCCGAAGACCAGAAATGGCAACAGTGGCAATCGCTTATGTCCACCCATTTGTTGGAAGCGCTGCACGAGCTCGACCGGCATGACGCGCACTGCGTCATCACCGTCGGCGAGACGGGGTTCACGGCAGTACCGCAACAGCTCAACTAACGCAATCACCTCTGGTGTGAGTCACAAACGAACGTTTCTTTCCCACACCAGGGCCGATCCGACTAGATCGGTCGTCGATTTCGTCGCACCTGAACGATGCATCATCGCTGTGCCCGGCTCCGCGCATCGTCATCAGTGTGGCGGTTATCGTCGCCGACAGCGACGAGCAAGCGCAGTGGCTGGCCGGATCATTGAGAATGAAGATCGCCCGGCGGCGGCAGGGCCGACCGATACAACTGCCCAGCCCGTAAACCGCTGAAGCACATGGGTATATGGATATCCGGAACACCGGTGACAAGCTGACCGGTGTGTTCGTCGGGTGCGCCGCCACGGTGCTACCGCAGTTGCAAGCGCTGATCGATGCCACCGGTGCCGACGAGTTGTTGAGCATCCCCTCGAATCACGCCTCAACTGTGGCCGAATCTCATAGGCGGGTGTAGTTCGCCTGGTCCTGCTCGAACGCTGTCAGGATTTCCGGTGTCAGCGTCAGGCGAGTGTTGGCGACGGCGGCAAGATAGTCCTCGAGGTCGGCGGGTTCGCTCGTTTCCTCGCAGACCGCGCGTTCGAATGCCGACTGCGCACCGGCGCGCGCGGCGAACTCGATGTCCGCGGGAGTGAAGTGGACTGTCGCGCGGACCAAACGTTCGAGATCGATGGTCTCGGCTGCCGGACCCAGGTAACGCCGCCAGATCGCCTTGCGCGCAGGCTCGTCGGGCGGGCCGACCGGTATCACGTAGTCGAAGCGGCCCGGCCGCAGGAACGCCGAATCCAGAGACCGGACCGAGTTGGTCGCGCAGATCAGCAACCGGCTGTAGTCCTCCCGGAAAACCGGGATCAGCTTCAGCAACTCGTTCGTCACCCCGTGCGCCGGGCTGGTCGCCGTCCCCTCGCGCGCACCGGCGATCTCCTCGACCTCATCGATGAACAACAGCAGTTCATCGAGGTCGCTCAAATCCGCGAACACCTCGCGCAAAGAGGCCGCGAGACCACCGCTGGCCCTCGCGGCCAGCCGAGACGGGAACAACTCCACGAACGGCCAACCCAACCGTGAAGCGACCGCTTTCGCGAAACTGGTCTTCCCGGTCCCCGGCGGTCCGAACAAGATCACGCTCTTGGGTGGTATAACCCGATAACGTTCCGCGACATCCGGGCGCGCCAACGGCAGCACGATCCGCCGCTCGATGACTTCTTTCTCTCGGTCCATGCCCGCCATCGACTCCCACAATCCCGACGGCAACAGCCGACCGCCCAGTTCGCTCAGCAGACTGGACTGCGCGGGCGCCAACGGTTCGACCAGCTCGTAGAAGACCAAACCCGTCCTGCGCAGATAGCCGGAATTCTCGAACGCGACCGACCCGGTGGCGCCCTCCGGAACGAGTGTGCAGATCCGCCGCACCCCATCCGCCCGTAGCCGCCTCTCCAGTTCGGCCAGCAACGCACTGCCGATGCCGCGCCGACGCCACTGCGCACCGAGCGCCACCAGCAACACCCACGCCCGCTCACCTTGGACCTGCGCGACGGCCATACCCACCATCTCTTCGCCGACCTCGGCCACCACCGCCTGCTGCCCCGCCCGCGCGGACGCCAGCACCTCCGCCAACGCGAACACCGGCTCACCCTCGGTGTCCATACGGCTCTGCTCCCAGATCTGGATCGCCTGATCCAGATCAGCGTCACGAAACTCGCGAATCCGCCATACCGGCATACGCACCTCGAACCGCCATCGAAGGGTGGACGAACCGAACCGCTCCTTCAGTAAACACCCACAGCGGACGCGAGCAAGCCGATCCCGCCGCAGCGGCCGACCAGGCACACCCAGGATCCCGGGCCGCCGGAACCGACCGGTCAGGAATCGAGAAGCGTCGCTCGCCGCGCGCCGCCTAGCGTTGGTGCCATGAACCTCACCACTGATCAGGCCGCAATCGATTCCGTCGTGCTCGAGGTGCCCGATCCGGGCGCCGCCGAGGCTTTCTACGCCGCCGCGTTCGGACTCGGCGACAAGCTGCGCTTCCGCGCCTCCGACGCCCCGACCAGCGGTTTCCGGGGCTACGTGCTCTCGCTGGTGGTGTCTCAGCCGAGCACCGTCGACAGCCTCGTCGGTACCGCTGTCGACGCGGGAGCGACGACGCTCAAGCCCGTCAAGAAGAGCTTCTGGGGCTATGGCGGCGTCGTCCAGGCGCCGGACGGTGCGCTCTGGAAGGTGGCGACGTCATCGAAGAAGGACACCGGTCCGGCCACTCGGGAAGTCGACGATTTCGTCGTGCTCCTCGGGGTCGACAACGTCAAGGCGACCAAGCAGTTCTATATCGACCACGGCCTGGCCGTGGCGAAGAGCTTCGGCAGCAAGTACGTGGAGTTCGCCACCCCGGCCGCGTCGGTCAAACTGGCGCTCTACGGGCGCCGCGCCGCGGCCAAGGACGCCGGCATCGCACCGGAAGGCACCGGGTCGCACCGGATCGCCATCCGCGGCAATATCGGCCCTTTCGTGGACCCGGACGGGTTCGCCTGGGAGGCCGCGGTCTGAGCCGGTCGGTCGGCCGGCGCTCTCCAGACATCCTCACTGACCGCATGGGTGTGCCCACCGAGCGAGGGTCCAGGTCGCTCGATGGGCACTTCGCCGCGGTGTGGATCATCGATCGGGGCAACGCGTCGATGACCGAGACTTCGCGGCGAATGTGCGCCGGAACGCGGCGTCGGAGTCCCACTGGAACCGCCGCCTACGGCGCACGCTCGAGAATTCGGTGATTACAGCGAACCTCCCCCGCCCAGCAGCCACGGGTTGAATGTGCACTCCAGATTCGGGTGACCCACCGGGTCCAAGGCCCGCAACGCGATCGACAACGCTCGCGGCGAATACATCATCGTCAGATGATCCGATACGTCCTGCTCACACCCGTCCTGCAACGTGATGTTCTGCACCGACACTCCCGGCGCCGCCTTCAGGAACGTCAGGTCATACGGATTGGTGATCTCGTCGTACCGGGTACCGACCACGGTGTAGTCCACCCCCGCGATCGTGTCACCGTGCTCGTTCAGCTTGTTGACGAAGTCGGAACCGATCGTCTGCTGAATTCCCGCATGCCCCACGAAAATCTCGATGAAACCCAGCACATCGATTCCGAAGTTGTTGATCGCCCGCCCCAACGCGCCGATCCCGTCGAGACTCGTCCCGTGATGCGTCGCACCGAAAGTGACCAAGTTCTTCACCTTCGCGGCGCCACCTTCGAACTTCGTGTACCAGTTCGACATCGACCCACCTTGGGAATGCGCCACGAGATCCACCTCCGAGGCCCCCGTCGCCGCCAGCACGCGATCCACGAAGACCGCCAACTGCTTGGCCGAGTCCTGGATGTAACCGGTGCCCATCACCCCCGGCAACACCGACCCCAGACCGCCGCCCTCCAGCAGATTCGACCGTCCATAGTTGAACGTGAACGTGCAGAACCCCGCGTCCTTGATCGGCTGCCCCATGAACGCGAATCCGTTGTAGGCGTTCATCCACGTCCCGTGCACCAACACCACCGGACGCGGATGCTCCGCCGTCGGCTTACAGTTCCAGTCGTTCGCTCCCGGCGGCGCGGCATCCGGATGCGTCAATCCGTACCCGAACGCCGCCACCCACGACGTCATCGGCGGACCGAATCCCACGGTGTCACTGGCATAGCCACCCGACGATCCCGAACTACTGCCCGAACCCCCGTAGCAGTCACCGGATCCATTCCCGGAACCCGCACCACTCCCCGACGTACACGCCGACCCCGACCCCGCACTCCCCGAATCCGCCACCGGCGCCGCCTTACGGCCCGCCGCGATGTAATCGGCCAACTGCTGCTCCGTCGGACCGGACTCCGGAGCCGCGTGCACGGTCAGCACGCTCAACCCCATCGTCATGGTCGCGGTTACGGCGAATACGGCGGTGCGCAATATTCGCCGACTGACGCTTGATCTCATCGAATGCCTTTCCGTATTTCGGCATGGTTGTCCTTGCCGGCAGGCGCGCCTCGCAATGTCGAACGGCAGCAACGATAGGACGATATTCGGCGAAAAATGCTGGTCAGCAACGGATTCTGGGCGGCTCACTGCGAAGTTGCGGTTACCTATATGAGCGGCCACAGAACGAGAGAAAGCGAGATCGACCACATGGCATGGGCTGCCGACGAGATACCGTGGTCACGCAGTCCCATTTCCGGACCGATATCCGAAACGCAAGGCGCCGGAGTCGGTCACCGGATTCAGCGCATCAGCGGAATTCGGGGTACGGAAACCCGAACGGCGTCACAAGCCGGCCCGCCATTTTGCGATGGCCTGTCCGATCTCGGTGACGGGGGCCTCGTGATAGAGCCACTCACGCGCGAGCCGATGCCAATTGTTGGTGGCCCGCAACTGACCGAGCACGGCGAAGGTGAACAGATCCGCGCGTCGCGAGAACACGTGCTCGGGCGGAAGCAACTGCTGCCGCATGCCTTTGAACTGGGCGGCACGAGGGTCGACAGCCAGAATCACCGCACCGGTCGCGACCTCGGGGGTAATCGTTATTCGCTCGTCGAGCAAATGCCATCCCGTCGCGGCCCATACGTATTCCAAGCATTCCTCCGCAGAGACCCCCGCATCCGGGTCGATGATGCCGCGCCCGACCCAGGCCTCGTACAGGTCTCGGGCGCGGTGCTCCCCGGCCGCACGCAGACACGCGCGTTCGAAGTCGACATGCAGGGGGTTCATCCGGTCGTAGAGTCCGAAATCCACGAACGCGAGCCTGCCGTCGGCTGCCAATAGGATATTTCCCGGGTGCGGGTCACCGCAGAATTCGTTGTCGCAGAACAGCGAACTGATATAGAAGCGGTAGATCAACTCACCGAGCCGGTCACGCTCGGTGTCGGGTAGCGTCCGGATGTGCTGAAAAGTGCTGCCTTCGACGAACTCGGTTACGAGAACTCTACGCGCGCAGTACTCTTCGATACTGTCGGGCACCGTGATGAAAGGATGCCCCCGATAACGCATCGCGACCTGATGCTGGGTCCTGGCTTCCCGCGGGTAGTCGAGTTCGTTACCGATATTGCGCGAGATCTCGTCCAGCACGGCATTGTCGGCGGCGCTGGGCAACATGGACTTCCACAGCTTGCTGAGCATCTCGAGATTGCGCATGTCCGCGTGGACGGCTCGATCGACGCCGGGATATTGCACCTTGACCGCGACGGTGCGCCCATCGTGCAGTCGTGCCCGATAGACCTGGCCGATCGATGCCGCGGCGATCGGTGTCTCGTCGAAGTCGGCGAATACGCGCGCAGGGGGCCCGAGATCGTCCTCGATGACTTTCAGCATCTCCGCGAACGGCACGGCCGGCGCCTGATCGCGGAGTTCGGCCAGCTTGGTCCGAAAGAGTTCGCGATGCGATTCGGGAACGAGGTCGACATCGAGGACCGACAGCATCTGGCCCAGCTTCATCGCCGCGCCTTTCATGCTGCCGAGCACCGTGACAACCTGCTGCGCGGTCGCGAGTGTGGAACGTTCGGCGAGTACGCTCCGGGCCTCTTCGGTCCTGCCGATCATCGACAACCGTGCTCCGACCCCGCGCACGGCTTGGCCTGCGGCCAGTCTGCCCAACCGACCGCTCCTGACCAGACGTCCTCCGGGCACTCGATCGGCCACGGCACGCACCTCCATGAGCATCCGCGCGGCGTGCGTCGCACGTCCGGATATTCTTCGCACCTCCATCGCGGATTGTCGAGGGCGCGAGTCGACCTGCGGACTACCGCGAGTCGGCCATTCGCCTGGCATCGGCGGCGAGCCGTCGGGTGCCGCCGTCGGTCCAGACGATCAGTGCTGAACGCAGATACCACAGTCCCCTGGCGTCGGCGGGATCGAGTCCGGTGAGCTGCGCGATTCGGCGCAGCCGGTAATCGACGGTGTTCGGATGCACGTGGAGTTGCCGAGCTGTGCGCTGGCGGTTGAGGTCGTTGTCGATGTGGATCCGCAGCGTCTCCAACAGGTCCGGGTGTTCCATCAGCGGCGCGACCTGGGTGCCGAGCACATCGCGGCCGATGCCGGGCCGGGTGAGCTGATATTGCAGCGCCAGTTCGGTGAATCTGTACAACCCGGGTTCGCGTCCGAGTTGCTCTACGGTGTCGAGCAACTCATGGGCTTGGGCAGCGGCGACGGAGACCTGCCGGGGACCCGCGGTCACGACGGTGGCGGTGACCGGCACGCGTGCCGCAGCGGACAGCTTGTCGACCACGCTGTCGAGATCGAGGGCGCTGAGCTGGGTGGCGGGAATGAGGATCGTTCCTCCGTCGACCGACAGCAGCGACAGCGCCCGGCCGTCGAACAGGTCGGCGAGGCCGGACTGCAGGCGGCGCAGCTTACGCCGGGCGACGACTCCGCTGTCGAGCTGGGGAAGGCTTTCGTCGGGATGCGCGGGCACGGCGACGGCGAGCACGAAATACTCGTCGGCGACCGGTATTCCGCATTCGCGAGCCATCATCGAGGACGCGTGCCCGCCGAGCAGCGCCGAAGTCAAGGTGTGCGTCGCGGTGTGGTCCTCGGCCGCCACGGCTTTGCACTCTCGCACATACGCTTTGCTGACCGTCGCGGTGATCAGGTTCAAGAGCTCGAGCGTGACGGCGGTGCCCGCGATGAGGTCGGCGCGGCCGTCTTTGTCGGCGAACAGCATGCCCAATCCGAATTTGAACCCGGCGTGGATCGCATGGAGGATGCCGTCGATCGGGATCCCCTTCCTGGCCCATCCCGCCGCCGCTGTCTGCAGAATGTCGGTTCGTCCGGCAGATGCCTGCCCGTTCAATCGCTGGACGGCCCACTCCAAGCACATCCGCACCACGGCAGCGGCTTCCGCCTCGGGCGTGCCGCCGGGCAACGCGGCGGAATCGATGAGGTGCGCGACGACCTTCGCGGCTGCCCGATGGGTTTTCGGTGCATGCGACGTGACGCGCCGCGGCTTGTTCGATTCGACGTGGGCGATGCTCTCGATCGTCACTGGTGACCTCCTTGTCGCCGTGGAACCGATGGAGCGCCGGGTTCGCGCTCGATCGGCGACCGTGACTACCTCGCGGTGTCTGCGGCGCTTTCTGCCGTTCGGTCCGTGGAAAAACGGTAAACCGCAGGCCGACTCAGCTGCTACTCCGCTTCGGGCGACTGGGGAGGTAACGAAAAAATGGGCTTTGACCAGCAAAGATCATGAGGGAAAGCCCGATTTGGGAAGCTCATGCACACCACATACATGGTCAGGTGCTCACTTTTTTGCGCAGAGCGCCACAGCTGCTCAAACGGCCGCGCGCGCCGCCGCCTCGGCTTCGGCCCAAGCGCCGATCATCCGCGCTGTCATGTCGATCGCCTCCGCGCGCGCGGGGTCGTCGACCTCGAGGGCGGACGCGCGCAAAACCGCCGCGAAACCGGTATTGATCACGACGAAGGTCATCACGTCGTACTCGTGATCGTCGCCCGGACCGAGCACTTGGATCAGCATCACTTTCACCAGCAGGCGCAGCCGCGGTTCGAACTCGGGAATGCCACTGCTGTAGAACTGCACGCCGGCGACGAGCGCGCGCACCAACTTCGCATTGGCCACCAGCTCTTCGGTGATCACGCCCAGGATGTCGGCGGCGACCTGATGCATCGTTTTTCCCGACAAGTCGAAGACGCGCTGGGTGAAACGCCGCTCCACCGTTTCGAGCAACCGCTCGAGCAGTTCTTCGACCAGGACACCGCGATCGGCGAAGTACCGGTAGACCGTGCCGATGCTCACGCCCGCTTCCGCCGCGATCTTGTTCGTGGAGGTATTGGCGATACCGCGCTCGCCGAACAGCCGCGCCGCCGTGTCCAGGATGTGCTCCCTGGTCGCTTTGGCCCGCGCCTGCGAGGGGCGACGACGTTGACCGACAGCCTTCGGCGGCATGACTTCCTCCCGCCCGTCCACGGAAAATGAGCGTCGCTCATCTTAACCACAGCCACCGGCGTCGTGCTCGAACTCGGGTTCGATGACCCGCTCGACGGTGGATGCCGGGACCCTGTCCCTTAGCATGCTAGTTTGCTAGCATCATCTCGTGGCCGAGGAAGTGAAGCAGTTCAACGTCTACCTGCCGATCGAGCTGATCAAGCAGGTCAAGTACCGGGCGATCGAGTCGGAGATGTCGTTGTCGGCGCTGGTCACCGCCGCGCTGCGCGCCTACCTCGACGACCAAGGAGAGGATCGGCAATGACCACCGATGGCATCGAGGCCGTGTTCCTGGAGACCCACAACTGGGGCCGGATGGCGAAATTCCTGCAAGGGCTGGGCTTCACGGTCGACTTCGAGACCGATCACAACTCCGGCCAATTCCGCAACGGCGAGGGAGCTTACGTCTTCGTGGCCGAGGTGCCGCCGACACAGCAGACGAGCACCCGGTTGGTGCTGAAGGTGGCGAGCCCAGAGGTACGTCCGGGCGACGGCGTCGAGATCCGCACCGACTTCGAGCCGACCCATTACGGGACGAGGGAAATGACCGTCTACGACCCGGACGGGCGGGTTTGGAGCCTGCAAGCGCCGGGAGAGGAGTGAGCCTATGACACCCGAGACGATCGCGCCGGACAGCACCGCGGTCCGGGTAGCGCTGTGGCGAGCCGTGCACGTGCTGCACGACGGGGCACCGCACGTGTTCGACGACCGCGTCGGCCTACGCCTGGCCGCGCCCGAGGACGGCTGGCGGGACCGTCCGGACATGGCTCCGCAGTCCACCGCGCCGATGCGCGCGGGCATCGTGTCCCGGGCGCGTTTCGTAGAGGATCTGCTGGCCGAGCAAGCCGAGCGCGGCGTGGATCAGTACGTGGTACTCGGCGCGGGGCTGGACACCTTCGCCCAGCGCAGACCCGAGCTGGCCGCACGGTTCACCGTCTTCGAGGTCGACCAACCCGGACCGCAGGCATGGAAACGGCAGCGCCTCACCGAACTCGGCTTCGACATCCCGCCGTGGTTGCGGCTGGTCCCGGTCGATTTCGAAGTGGACGCGTGGTGGCAACGGCTCCTCGAGGCCGGTTTCGACCCCGCTCGTCCGGCGCTCGTCGCCTCAGCCGGCGTCTCGATGTACCTGACCCGCGAGGCTAACATCGCTACTCTGCAGCAACTTTCAGTGCTCGCGCCGGGCTCCGCTCTGGTCACGACCTTCCTGCTGCCGCTAGAACTCGTCGACGCCGAGGAACAGGTAATGCGCGGATTCGCCGAGGAGGGCGCCCGCCGATCCGGCACGCCGTTCATCAGTTTCTTCCGTCCCGAGGACATGGTGCGGCTGGCCGAAGACGCGGGATTCGCCGCCACCCGGCACGTCTCCGCCGCGGAGCTGACCGGCCGCTACTTCGCCGACCGGACCGACGGGCTGCGACCGGCCGAATCGGAACAGATTCTGATCGCGACGACCTGAACGCATCGGTCCGCCGGGCCGTCTCGCTCCCCATGCCACAGCTCAGCTATGGAGTCGATGACAACGTACCGAACCCCGGCTACGCCGCGACATCGAAAAGAGTGAGCTCTCGGGTAGATTGGGCGCGCAACTCCGCGCGTTCACGGATCGCACAGGTGGGGCCGATTCCTTGTGCGACCGATTGTGGCGACAGCAGCCAACCGTGACAGCGACGGCAATGCGCGACCAGTCGCACCACGGGGCGGTCATCAATGTCGGCCAATTCGTTCTCCTCTGGCCAGGTGACTACACCGCCAGTGTGGCATGAGGCACCGACATCTTCCCGTCCATTGCCGGTGTTCCATCCATGATCGGTCACTGTGGCGCCTTCGTCGGTGCGGTGATCACGCTCGATCCCCGGGCGTAGCCATCGATTTACCGCAGCCTGGTGAGATCTCGCACACGCGCTGAGGAAAGATGGTGCCCATGACCGCTTCTCGACTGATTCGTTCGTTGGTGGGTACCGTGCCCGCGGTGCTCGCCGTCGTCAGCTTCACCGCGGCCGGAGGGGCCGCGACCGCCCAGGCCGCGCCCGGTATTCCTTCGGTTCCCGGCGTCGTGCAACGCCTGCAGATCGCTCCCGGCCAGAACAGCGCCGAGATCAACGGCAACGTCGCGCAGGGCAAGGCCGACAGCTATTCCATCGCCACCGCGCCTGGGCAGCGCCTGAGCTTGGACGTCGCGGGCAATGCCCGCATCTCGGTGGCCCCGCTGATCGGGCCGCAGGTCGCCAACGAGGTACCGCACGCCGATCTCGTCGCCGACGGCAACGACTACCAGATCCTCGTCTCCTCCGCCGACGGCTCGGCGGCTGGTTACACCCTCAAGATCACCCTCGTCTGATCCACCGCTGTGCTGCCCGTCGGCCTGATGTGTCGTGCCACGACCTTCGGGCCGGCGGGAGAAGTCTCGCGTCCCGCAGGCTGCGCGTCGGCGGGCATCATCGCGCTTACCGCGCGAGCGCAGTGCCGTTGAGCACACCGAAGGCAAACACCGGCGTGCGGCTGGGGCCATCGCACTATGGTGAGGCGGTGCTGCTAGAACCAGGTGACCAGTTCGCGGGCTTCGTCGTGCGGGCCCCGCTGGGACACGGTGGCAGCAGCCACGTGTACCTGGCCGAGGATCCGGAGTGGTCACGCCCGGTGTCCTTGAAGATCTTGGGGCCCGAGGACAGTCGATCCCCCGAGGCGCGGGCCCGATTCGTGCACGAGTTCGACATCTTGTCGGCGTTGCGACACCCCGACATCGTGCGGATGTACACGCACGGGGAAACCGACGGCAGGCTGTGGTCGGCACACGAGTACGTGGCGGGCGCGACGGGTTCGACATTGGTGCGTTCACCGCATCGCTACCCGGACCTGCGGCGGGTGCTCCACGTACTGACGCACGTCGCGGCGGGATTGGATTTCGCCCACGCCAACGGAGTGGTCCATCTCGACGTGAAACCGGCGAACATGCTGGTCGGGACGGACGAGCCGACGGTGAAGATCTCGGATTTCGATTCGGCGCGGTGGCTGGATCGGCCGGAACCGCCTTTGGCCACCAACGGGTTCGTCGTCGTATCGGTGCCGTATGCCGCGCCGGAACTGCTGCGGGCGGAGACGGTGTCACCGGCCACCGACCTGTACGCGTTGGCCTGTTCCGCCGTCGAGCTGCTCACCGGCCACACGCCGTTCTCTCGCGTGAACCTCATGGCCACCGCCGAAGCGCAGCTGCACGAGCCGCCCCCGGCGCTCTCCGCACAGCACCGCTGGATCCCGCCCGAAGTCGACGCGATCCTGCACCGGGCACTCGCGAAAGCCCCCGGTGACCGCTACGACTCCTGCGCCGAACCCGTCCGCCTGCTCACCGAGGCGCTTCGCGACGTCGACCCCCGCCCCATCGCCCCCATTTTGAACCGCCTCAAAGTCACGGTCACCCGCTCGCCACTGATGAATGCCACATTCGGACGATTCGGCGGCAAAGCGTTCGGCAACCGCTGATGCCCTGATCACACCCGCCGCGGGAGCACGCTGACCGGGGACTCCGGGCCGTGCCGCGGCAGCTCGAGCGCGTGCAACGGCAGCGTCCGGTCGCTGTCGACGCGCGTGGAGATGTGTTCCAGAACGACCCCTTCTCGCAAGGCCCACGGGCTCACTTCCAGGCAGTCGATGTCCAGTGCCGCCATGGTCGCGTCCGCCACCATCGCTCCGGCCAGGATCTGACTCGCGCGTGCCGGGGAGACCCCGCGCAGGGCCGCCCGCTTCTCGGCAGGCATGACGGCCAGCTTGCGGACGCTGCCATGCACTTGGCCCCGCCGCAAGGTGCGCGCGACGAAGGGTCCGTGGCGTTGCGGTGCGGCTCCTGAGAGGCGGGCGAGCTGTTTGAACGTCTTCGAGCTGCCGATCACGTGTCGTGGGGGGCCTTCCCACAGCAAGCGGTCGCGCACCTGTCCGAGGCAGTCGCGGATGTGCCTGCGCATCAGCTCGAGCTCCGACCGCCGCGGTGGGTCCTGGGCGAAGAACGCCCGTGTGAGCCTGCCCGCGCCGAGCGGCAGCGACAGCGCGAGGCTCGGCTCGGCGTCGCGGCCGAGTGCGATCTCCATGGAGCCGCCGCCGATGTCGAGCATGAGCAGGGTGCCGGCACACCAGCCGAACCAGTGGCGAACGGCCAGATACGTCAGTCGCGCCTCCTGCACGCCGCTGAGGGACTGGGGCCGGATGCCGCTGGCGGCCTCGATCTTGTCCAGCACCGCCTGCTGGTTCGGCGCGTCGCGGATCGCCGCGGTGACGAACGCGTAGAAGCTGTCGATGTCGTAGCGCGTGGCCTCGGACAGCACCCGCTCGACGGCGTCGGCGACCCGCTGCGCTCCGTCCGCGGTGATCACCCCGGCCGCGTCGATGTCGTCGCCGAGCAGCACCGGCTCCTTCAACGCGCGCAGTGGCAACGGAGGCGCCCCGCGAGAGGCATCCACCACCAGAAACTGCGCGGAATTCGAACCGATGTCCAGCACACCCAGTCGCACACCTGTCGCCTACCCTGCGCGGCGGCTTTCATACCCGACTCCGGCGCGGTTTCGGCGGCCGGTTGCGCCTACGCCTTCGGGTCCGCCCCGGTGTAGCGCTGATTTGCCGGTTTCCTTGCGATGAGCCGGTGCTGCGGCCACCCTGAAAGGTATGCGGACCCGCGATATCGAGGTCGGGTGCACCTATATGGTGTTGGTCCCGCAGCGCTTGCCACGCAGTCGCTACCCCGACTGCGACCAGCCGGGTTCGCTCACGTGGGCGTGGTCGTGGCTGCGCGGCGGCCGGTTCCGGCTCACCGTCACCGACATCGACCACACCAGCGAGCCGACCACCGTCGAAGGGCTGCGGATCACCGCGAACTCCCGCATCGCGGTGGTGCTGACCAGCGAGCAAGCCGACGCGCTCGGACTGCCGATGGGTGTGTTCCGGGTGCGCGGGACCTTGTTCGACGGCGAGGATCGGCCCGTGCGCCTGCCCGAGGTCGAACCGCTGCGAGTCCCCGCCCGCTGGCTGCGGCCCGTCGAGCAGCCCTGCCTGACGCACCGCGATATCGATTGCTTCCCTTACCTGTGAGCGCTGGAAGCTATCGTTTCCGGCCGGGTGGCGCGGAGCAGGCTCAGGCCGCTTAAGGCGCGATGAGCCGCTCGACGGCGTCCCAGAGTTCGGCTTCGCGCGGCGGATCGTACGACTCCTCCGACGAGCGGGTGACCCGGTCGCGGTCGACGTAGGAGCCGGTCGGCGCGGCGGTGGCGCCGAGGACAACGTCCGCGAGGTGGCGCCCGGCGGCAGCGCGGCTGGTCGCGAACGGCGTGCGGGTCAGTACCGGCAGGACGCGGCGCATCGCGAAGCGGGAGACCGCACCCGCGTTGCGAGCGAGGTCGGTGCCGGGGACGAAGCCCGGGTTGAAGCCGATGGCATCGATGCCGTCCGGCAGGCGGCGGGCGTACTCGTGCAGGAGGTGGATGGCGGCGAGTTTGCTCGTCGAGTACGCGGTGCGCCCGGCGGCGGTGGTGCCCGGCTCGGGGAACGCGCCGGGGCGGGCGAGGACGTCCGCGGACCGCCAGACCGGGCCGGGCACCATGCCCAAGTTGTGCCGGAAGTCGCCGAAGTGAGTGTCGCTCACGGTGATCACGATGCGGGACGGGGTGCGGAAGCGATCCTCGAGCAGGCGGATGAACAGGTGGTTGGCGAGCACGTTGACGGTGAAGGTGGACTCGAATCCGTCCGGCCCTTCGGTGAGCGCGTTCGTGTACTGGATTCCCGCATTGCCCACGAAACCGTGCAGCGGAGGCAGCTCGCCCAGGTCGAGCCCGCTGCGGATCTCGTCCGCGGCCGATCGCACGCTGTCCAGCGAATCGAGGTCCACCGGGACGTGCGAGACCCGGTGTCCGCCCGCGCCGAGTTCGGCCGCCAGTCGCGCACCGGTGGACCCGCGTGCGGCGACGACGAGATGCGCCTGCGGCGCCGCGTGCACGATGCGCTCCGCGGCGACGCGGCCGATCCCGCGACTCGCCCCGGTCATCACGATGGTCGAGGGCATAGCGGCTCCTTCGCTGGATGACAGCCCGTCGGTCACCTCGATGGTCACCGCCGCGGCCCTCGGCAACCAGTGCCGCGCCCGTTACCAGGACTGACAGTACCCAGGCTGATGCGGCGCGCGGCGGCGAGAATGAGCGCATGGCTTCCGCTCGCGCCGATTTCGGCGCGCTCCTGCACGCCTGGCGGGATCGTCTCGCGCCCGCGGACGCCACGGTTCCCCAACTCGGCGACATCACCCTCGACTGCGACGTCCTCGTCGTTCCGGGCGCCGATCTCCGCATGGTCACCTACACGGCGGCAGGCGGCAGCGAGGACGCGGGGAAGCTCGACCTCCTGCGGGTCACCAACGGGCGCGCGGCGGGCACACTGCCCTGAACGCACGGCGACCGACGTCCCGGGTCAGTGCACGAGCTGATCGGCCCATTCCCGCGGTAAGGCCGCGCTCGACACATCGGCGATCTCGTGCAGCCGCTGTGCGGGAAATCCCTGACGGCTGAGCTGGATCAGGCCTTGGGCGACCACCACGACAGCGGCGCTGACCGCCGAGAGCGTGGCTTCGTCGTCGTCTCCCGCGTCGTGCATCGCGGGCCGCAGCCGGTCGGCGACGCCCCGCTCCATCTCGGTGGTGGTGCGGCTGCCGATGGTGGCGACTTCGGGGATCCGGGTGCCGAGCTGCGCGATGCTGTTGATCATCAGGCAACCGCGCCGATCCGGTTGCGCCGCACAGTCTTCGATGATGGCTTGATACAGCGCGCGCACCGCGGAGCGCGCCGAACCGCCCGCCGAACCGATGGCATCGCGCACCAGACGCGCACGGCCCTCGCAATAGCGTTCGAACGCGGCCAGGAACAGTCCGCGCTTGCTGCCGTAGGCGGCGTAGATGCTCCCGTTCCCGACGCCGGTCGCGAGCGAGACGTCTTCCACCGAAGTGCTGTCGAAACCCTTCGACCAGAACAACTCGGTTGCGGCGTCGAGCAGGTTCGACTCGTCGAATCGTCGCGGCCGTCCCATGTGCTCACCGTACCAATCGGCGTGCGAACTGCGGCACATCGCTTGTTCTGGAGCCGTGCCTCCACAATAATGGTGACATGTCCAACAACTTCGCCGCCTCGCCCAGCAAACGGGTGGGCATCCTGGTCTTCGACGGCGTGAAGATGCTCGACTTCGTCGGGCCCGCAGAGGTGTTCGTCGAGGCCAATCAGTCGGTGGCGGGGTACGAGGTGGTGCTGGTCTCGGCCGACGGCAAGGACGCGCAGACCTCGATCGGCGCGCGGGTGGAGGTGAGCTGCGCGGCAGCCGACGCGGGCCGTTTCGACACCGTGGTGATTCCGGGCAGCGAGCTGCCACCAGGGAAGTTCATGACGCCGGAGGTCTTGGCGGCCGCGCGGCATCTTTCCTGCAACACCCGCAGGCTGGCGTCCATTTGCAGCGGTGCCTTCGTTCTGGCCGATCTGGGCCTGTTCGACGGGCGCCGCGCGACCACGCACTGGAAATTCGCGACCGAGCTCGCGCGACGCTATCCATCGATCGAGGTGGACCCGGACGCGATCTTCGTGCGGGACGGCAATCTGTACAGCTCGGCCGGGGTCGCCGCGGGCGTCGATCTCGCGCTGGCGCTGGTCGAAGAGGACCACGGCGCCGGCGTCGCGCGGAGTGTCGCGCAGGCGCTGGTGGTCTACATGCAGCGCGCGGGCGGCCAGTCACAGTTCTCCGCGTCGCTGGCCGGACCGGCGCCGCGCAGCCCGCTGGTGCGCGGAGTGGTGGATCTGGTCTGCGCGGACCCGGCGTATCCGCATACGGTGCAGACGCTGGCCGCCCACGCGCGGGTCAGCGTCCGGCATCTGACCCGGCTGTTCCGCGCGGAACTGGAACGCTCGCCCGCGGAATACGTAGCGTTCATCCGCTTCGGCACGGCCAGGGACATGCTGCACGCCGGATACAGCGTGACGGAGACCGCCATGGCCGCGGGGTACGGCACCAGCGAGGCGTTGCGCCGGGCCTTCGTGGCACGCGTGGGCATCTCCCCGCGCAAGTACCAGCAGCGTTTCCGGTCGACCGCCCGGATCGATCCGGCGCTGGAGCAGGCCGTGTCCTGAACGGAGGCTTTTGTGGCCGGTGGGGAGGGGCGCGCGGCGGGGCCTACGGCCGAGACTGAGTCGGCCACAGCGCCGCTCACCGAGCGCTGGAGAAAGGAAAACGATGTCCGCCCCGGCAAGTCCGACCATCGTTCTGGTGCACGGCGCCTTCGCCGACGCCTCGAGCTGGTCCCCCGTCACCGCACGGCTGCTGGACCACGGCCATCGCGTCGTGGTTCCCCCGGTGTTCAACCGCAGCCTGTCGGCGGACGCGGCTTACATCAAGTCGTTCGTGGAACGGATCGACGGCCCCGTCCTGCTGGCCGGCCACTCCTACGGCGGTGCCGTCATCACCGTCGCAGGCGTCGCCGACAACGTGGTGGGCTTGGTCTACGTGGCCGGTTACGCCCTGGAAGAAGGCGAGAGCCTCGGGCAATTACAGGGCGGATTCCCGGATTCCGATCTGGCGACCAACCTCGTCTACGCGCCGTACCCGATCGACGGTGACGAGCCCGGCACGGACGTCTCGGTCGCCATCGACGCATTCCCCGACGTCTTCGCCGCGGGCCTGGACCCGGCGAAGGCCGCGGTCCTCGCGGTCTCGCAGCGGCCGCTGTCGGCGTTCGCGTTCACCGAGCCCGCCTCGGCGGCCGCGTGGAAGACGAAACCGGCCTGGGGCATCGTGTCCAGCGCCGACCGCACCATCCATCCCGACGTCGAACGATTCGGCTACCAGCGAGCCGGAATGCGCGCGGTGGTCGAGATCGACGGACCACACCTGGTGATGCAGACCCACCCCGACGAAGTCGTGGCCGTCATCACCGACGCGATCGATCAATCCGCCTGAATCACCGCAGTTTCCACCACTTCTACGAGAGGCACGATCATGTCAGGTAACCCGCTGGGCATCTCGCTCGAACCGGCGGCGCAGGAGTTCGTCGACGCGACCTCGCAGCCGCCGTTCCTCTACCAGCTCCCGCCCGAGGAAGGGCGCAAGGCGGTGGACTCCGTGCAGGACGCGCCGATCTTCAAGCCCGAGGTCGACGAGGAGTGGATCACGGTCGAGGGCGGGCCGACGGGCTCGGTGCGGGTTCGGATCGTCAAGCCGCAGGGCAGCACCGAACCGCTGCCGGTGATCATCTACACCCACGGCGCGGGATGGGTATTCGGCGACGCGCACACCCACGACCGCCTGGTGCGCGACCTGGCCGTCGGCACGCACGCCGCCGTGGTCTTCCCCGAATACGACCGGTCGCCCGATGTGCGGTATCCCGTGGCCAACGAGCAGTCCTACCGGGTGGCGCAGTGGGTTGCCGCGGAGGGCGCGGCGAAGGGCCTCGACTCGTCCCGGATCGCGATCGCGGGTGACTCGGTCGGTGGCAACATGGCCATCGCGCTGACCCTGATGGCCAAGGAGCGCGGCGACGTCTCCTTCGTTCAGCAGGTGCTGTTCTACCCGGTCACCGACGCCAACTTCGACACCGGCTCCTACCAGCAGTTCGCCGAGGGCTACTTCCTCACCCGCGAGGGCATGAAGTGGTTCTGGGATCAGTACACCACCAGCGCCGACGAGCGCGCGCAGATCACCGTCTCACCGCTGCGGGCGACCACCGAGCAACTGGCCGGGCTGCCGCCCGCGCTGGTCATCACCGCCGAAGCCGACGTGCTGCGCGACGAGGGCGAGGCCTTCGCGGGTAAGTTGCGCGCCGCGGGCGTGCCGGTCACCCAGGTGCGCTACGGCGGGATCGTCCACGACTTCGTGATGGTCAACTCGCTGCACGACACCCATGCCGCCAAAGCCGCGGTGGCGCAGGCCGTCGCGACGTTGCGGTCCGCGCTGTACACCGACTGACCGGTCCCCGACCACCCGATTCGAAGGAACCACACTTGTGAGCACCGAGCCCGCCAGTCCTTCCACGCCGACCATCGTGCTGGTCCACGGCGCGTTCGCCGACTCGTCCAGCTGGAACGGGGTCATCGAGCGGCTGCGCGCCCAGGGACATCCCGTGATCGCGGCCGCTAATCCACTGCGCGGTCTGGACAGTGACGCGGCCTATGTCGCGTCGGTACTCGATTCCGTGGAAGGGCCGAACGTTCTGGTCGGCCATTCCTACGGCGGAAGCGTCATCACGGTCGCCGCCGCCGGAAGGAGCGACGTCGAAGCGCTCGTCTATATCGCCGCGTTCATTCCGGATGTGGGCGAGAGCGCACTCCAATTGACCGACAAGTTCCCCGGATCGACGCTCGGGCCCACCACCCGGGCCGCGTCCTATCCGCTTCCCGACGGAGGCACCGGTACCGAGCTCTACATCCGGCAGGCGGAATTCCACCGGCAGTTCGCCGCCGACGTGCCCGCCGCCACGGCCGAGCTGATGGCCGCGACCCAGCGACCGGTCGCCCTCGACGCGTTGCAACAGCCCGCGACCGCCACCGCTTGGCGGGGCATCCGGTCGTTCGCGCTGGTCACCGGCGAGGACAAGAACATTCCGGTGGAAGCGCAGCGGTTCATGGCCGAACGTGCGAGCGCCGAGATCGTCGAGGTCTCGGCCTCGCACGCGGTCTCGGTGTCCGCTCCCGACGTGGTCGGTGAGCTGATCGCCCGAGCCGCCGCCGGTTAGGGATCCGCGCGGTCACGCAAAGCGGCCCGCGCGGTGGGAGATTCCCCCGCGCGGGCCCGACCCATCCCGTCCTCCATAGCTCGACTGGCGGCGAGCCGTCGAGCCGTACAACCAGTTCACAGAGCAAGGCACGGTCGCAGTACTGGACCGGATGCCTTGCGCTGCACCGAATTCCTCAGCCGCACAGCCCTGATCGAGCCCGGCCCACCAGCTCCGCGTACTTCGATACGACATTGCGATGCAATCGGCGGCAACGGTTCTCAGCCTGCGCGGCCTCGATACTCGGCCCTGTCGTGCGCGGCATCGAGCATCCGTCAGCCGCAGACGGCCCCGGTCGAAGCCGAGCCCACCAGCTTCGTGTACTTGGCCAGGACGCCCCGGGTGTAGCGGGGCGGCAACGGTTCCCAGCCTGCGCGGCGGCGGGCCAGTTCGTCGGCATCGACCAGCAGGTCGAGCGTGCCCTCGGCGACATCGAGCCGAATGGGGTCGCCGTCGCGCACGAAGGCGATCGGGCCGCCGTCGACGGCTTCGGGCGCGACGTGCCCGACGCACAGGCCCGTGGTGCCGCCGGAGAACCGCCCGTCGGTGAGCAGCAACACGTCCTTGCCCAGGCCCGCGCCTTTGATGGCCGCGGTGATGGCCAGCATCTCGCGCATCCCGGGACCGCCCTTCGGCCCCTCGTACCGGATGACGACCACGTCGCCTGCCGCGATCGTGCCGTCTTCCAGGGCGTCCATCGCGGCCCGTTCCCGATCGAAAACCCGTGCCGTGCCGGTGAACACGTCGGAGTCGAAACCCGCCGACTTGACCACGGCGCCATCCGGTGCGAGAGAACCGGAGAGGATGGTGATGCCACCGGTCGGATGGATCGGCGCGGCCATCGCGCGGATCACCTTGCCGTCGGGGTCCGGCGGAGTGATGTCGGCCAGGTTCTCCGCCACCGTCCGTCCCGTCACGGTCAGGCAGTCGCCGTGCAGCAAACCGGCATCCAGCAAGGCTTTCATCATGACCGGCACGCCGCCGATCCGGTCCACATCGGTCATCACGTGGTTGCCGAAGGGCTTGACGTCCGCCAGGTGCGGCACACGGCGACCGATGCGCGCGAAGTCGTCCAGCGACAGGTCGACATTCGCCTCGTGCGCGATGGCCAGCAGGTGCAGCACGGCATTGGTGGAGCCGCCGAACGCCATGACGACCGCGATCGCGTTCTCGAATGCGGGTTTGGTGAGAATGTCCGACGGGGTGATGCCCTGGCGGATCAACTCGACCACGGCCTCGCCGCTGCGCCGGGCGTAACCGTCGCGGCGCCGGTCGGTCGCGGGCGGCGCCGCGCTGCCGGGCAGCGACATGCCCAGCGCCTCGGCCGCGCTGGCCATGGTGTTGGCGGTGTACATGCCGCCGCATGCGCCTTCGCCGGGACAGATCGCCCGCTCGATCGCGGCGACGTCGTCACGGCTCATCAACCCTCGGGCGCAGGCGCCGACCGCTTCGAAGGCGTCGATGATCGTCACTTCGCGTTCGCTGCCGTCGGAGAGCTTCGCGATTCCGGGCAGGATCGACCCCGCGTACAGGAACACGCTCGCCAGGTTCAGCCGGGCCGCGGCCATCAGCATCCCGGGCAGCGATTTGTCACAGCCGGCCAGCAGCACCGAACCGTCGAGCCGCTCGGCCTGCATCACCGTCTCGACGGAGTCGGCGATCACCTCACGTGAGACCAGGGAGAAGTGCATCCCCTCGTGTCCCATGGAGATGCCGTCGGACACCGAGATGGTGCCGAACTGCATGGGGAAGCCGCCGCCGGAGAAGACGCCGTCCTTGCAGCCCCGGGCGAGTCGCTCCAGAGACAGATTGCAGGGCGTGATCTCGTTCCACGAGGAGGCCACGCCGATCTGCGGCTTCTCCCAGTCGTCGTCGCCCATGCCGACCGCGCGCAACATCCCGCGAGCGGCGGTCTTCTCCAGCCCGTCGGTGACGTCACGGCTGCGCGGTTTCAGATCTGGGACTTTCGAGTTCTCGGGCACGGTTTCCCATCATGCTCGCCTCCGCGCCGATTGCCGCGACGACCACGCCGAATTCGCGAAGACCCGCCGCTCGTCCGCCCTGAGCGTAATGCCGGGCACTCCGGCGGCCCGGAACCGTACGCTCAGCTCATGAGCGAGCACCCGAGACTGCACTCGATTCCCGGTGGACGCGACGACCGGACCCCGCAACCGGACTCGCGAACGCCGCCGGAACCCTTGTGGCGCGAGGTGCTCGGCGAACAGTTGCGCACCCTGCGGCAGGACCGCAGCGAGACGCTGGTCGAGACGGCCCGGCGGGCGGGCATCTCCCCGCAGTATCTGTCGGAGGTCGAGCGGGGACGCAAAGAGCCGTCGAGCGAGATGATCGCCGCCCTGGCCGGATCGCTCGGCACCACGCTGGGTGAGCTCACCGGCCAGGTGGCGGACGAACTCCGCGCGCGCCGCCGGATCGCCCTCCTGCCGCGGTCGGCGCCGCGTTCCGGCACCGGGCCCACGCTCATGGCGCTGGCGGCCTGATCAGTCGCGCCGTCCCAGAACCTGGTCGACCAGGCCGTACTCGATCGCGGCCGGCGCGGTGAAGACCCGGTCGCGGTCGGTGTCGTGCCGTAGTCGCTCCACCGACTGCCCGGTGTGCCGGGACAGGATCGACTCGATCTCCGCCCGCAGCCGCACCAGCTCGTCGGCCTGCAGGATCAGATCGGGAATCGCGCCCTGTCCACGTGCGGCGGGTTGGTGCAGCACCACCCTGGCGTGCGGGAGCATGGCACGACGGCCCGGCTCGCCGCCCGCCAGCAGCACCGCGCCGACCGCGATCGCCTGGCCGACGCAGGTGGTCTGGATGGGCGAACGAATGTGCTGCATGGTGTCGTACACGGCGAGCATGGAGGACAGATCGCCGCCCTCGCAGTTGATGTAGAGGTTGATCTCCTGCTCCGGGCTCTCCGATTCCAGATGCAGCAGCTGCGCGATGAGCGCGTTGGCGACCCCGGAGTCGATCGGCGTGCCGAGGTAGACGATGCGCTCGGCGAGCAGGTGGGAGTAGATGTCGGTGATCCGCTCCCCGCCACGCGGATGTTGCGCGATCACATTCGGGATGGTGTAAGTGCTCATGCTGTGTCCTTTCCGGCATGATCGGGCCCCTCCGTGGTCACGCTGCGCTGCCGCCTCCGGGGCTGACCGATCATGCTGTGCCCGCTTCCGGCACGATCGGGCCCCTCCGTGGTCACGCTGCGCTGCCGCCTCCGGGGCTGACCGATCATGCTGTGTCCTTTCCGGCACGATCGGGCCCCTCCGTGGTCACGCTGCGCTGCCGCCTCCGGGGCTGACCGATCATGCCGAGATCCCGATTCGCTGGCGTTGCGGGACGATCTGCCCGAACGAGTCGACGATGTGGTCGATGAAGCCGTACTCCTTGGCCTGCGCCGCCGTGAACCACCGGTCGTGCAGCGAATCCTCGTAGATCCGATCGAACGGCTGACCGGTGTCCTCGGCGATGATCCCGAGCACGGTGTCGACGGTGTAGCGCAGATCGTCGGCCTGGACCTCGACGTCGACGGCCGTGCCGCCGATGCCCGCCGATCCCTGGTGCATCAGCACCCGGGCGTGCGGCAATGCGAAACGTTTACCCTTGGTGCCCGACGACAAGAGGAATTGCCCCGCACTGCAGGCCAATCCGAGCGCGAGCGTGGAGACTTCACAGGGCACCAGCCGCATGACGTCGCGGATGGCGAGCATCGAGGGGACCGATCCGCCCGGTGAATGGATCCACAGTGAGATACCCGCCTCGGGATCCTCGGCGGCGAGCGTGAGCAGCTGGGTCATCAGCAGCGTCCCGTTGTCGTCGTCGAGCGCGCCGTCGAGCACGACGATGCGGCGACTGAGCAGTTGCTCGCGTGCCCGCCAGCTGAACATCGGAGTCTTGTCATCGTGAGCCATGGCTCCACGGTGCCGCATGCGTGGCGCCGGACCGTTCTCCTGCTGCCCTCGGCAGATCCGCTCTCAGCAGTCGAGCGAGGGATCCCGAACCGGCGCGGCGAAGGGGCCACGCAGCCGTTCGGTCACCTCCCACAGCCGCAGCGCGGTATCCCGATCGTAGGACGCGTCCGAGCTGCGCGTCTCGGTGAAGCGGTTGTAATAGGCCCCGTTCACCAGATCCCGCGTCGTCGCCAGGTGGACGACCGGCGCCGCGCCTTGCCGCGCGGACAACGCCGTCAGGTGCAGCATCGCCACCCGCGCCCGTGGAAATTCTCGGCCGAGGTCGGTGCGCACGAAGCCGGGATGCAGTGCGGCCACAGTCAATTGCGGGTACCTGCGACGCAGTTCGTAGGTGAACAACAGGTTGGCCAACTTGGTACGGCTGTAGGTCACGAATGGGTCGAAGTTCCGCTCGCTCGGCAAGTCGTCGAAGTCGATGCGCACCGGGCCCGCGCGGAACATCGACTGCCGGTGCCCTTCGGAATTGACGTTGACCACCCGGCCGCCGCCGCGACACAGCAACGGCAGCAGTCGTCCGGTCAGCGAGAAGGGCGCGAGATGATGGACGGCGAGATTCAGCTCGATTCCCTCGCCGGTCACGCGACGTTCGGGCGTCATGACACCGGCGTTGTTGATCAAGATGTCCACGCCGTCGAACCGCTCGGCGACCCGCTCCGCGACGTGGTCGATACCCGTCGAGACCGCCAGATCCGCGCGCACGAACCGGCCACCGGTCTCGCGAGCCAGCCGCGCGCCTTTTTCCGCGTCGCGGCCGACCAGCACGAGCTCGTGGCCGTCCTTCGCCAGCCGCAGTGCCGCTTGCCGTCCCAGCCCGGACGTGGCCCCGGCGAACACGATCCGGCTCATCGCGCCGCTCCGGCCGCCACGTCGGATTTGCCCAAGCCCAATGCACCGGCGATCACCCGATCGCGCAGGCGGAAAGGCAGATACGCGAGCATCCGCAGCATGCGTGCGTCCGAACTCGCGACGTAGCAGTCTTTGGGCCGCCTGGCCTCGGCCGCCCGCACGATCGCGTCGACCACCGTGCCGACCGGCCGTGTCTTCTGTTCCGCCAGCGCCTTTTCGACGGCGGTCAATTGTGCGCGGTAGAGCTCGACACGGTCGGCGTCGGCCAGCAAAAGTGCTTCGCGCGCAGCCGATTCGGCCTTGGAGAAGATCGTCGTCTCGAGCGCGCCCGGTTCCACCACCGAGACCGGGATGCCCCAGGGCGCGAGCTCGACGCGGGCCGCGTAGGACAACGATTCGAGCGCGGCCTTACTCGCCGAGATGGGTCCCAGGTACGGCATCGCGGTGCGAGCGCTCGCCGCGCTGATGTTGATCACCCGGCCGCCGCCCGCCCGCAACAGCGGAAGTGCGGCCACCAGGACCCGGTGCGGGCCGTAGACGTTGATGTCGAACTGCCGGTGCAGTTCCGCGTCGGGGACCAGCTCCAGCGGCCCCTGCACGATGACGCCCGCGTTGTTCACCAGCACCTGTAACCCGGCTGGGCCACGGTCGGTCGCGACCTCGTCGAGCGCATGGCGAACGCCCGCGCTGTCGGTCACATCGAGTTCCACCGGCACGACGTTCGCGTGCCCGAACCGGGGGGCGTTTCGCAGCGTCCGCACTCCGGCGTAGACGCGGTAGCCCCGCGCGGCGAACGCCTCGACGGTGGCGGAACCGATTCCGCCGCCCGCACCGGTGATCAGCACCGCCTTCGAACCCTGAGTCGTCATATCAGCCTCCATAAGTAACCAGCTACATGTTTCTTTCAACATGTATGAAGCTACATGTTGGTACAGTCAAGACGGTGAACTGCGGCAGAACGACAGAGGTACGCTCCAGCCGGGCCACCGATCACGGAATAGGGAGCGTCGATGTCACTGCGTCACGGGTTACTCGGACTTCTCGCCGACCAGCCCGGTAGCGGCTACGACCTGACGCGCCGATTCGAGGAGATGCTCGGCGCGATCTGGCCCGCCAAGCATCCCCAGATCTACGGGGAGCTGACCAGGCTCGCGGAAGAAGGACTGGTCGAGGCGGCGGCGGAGGGCCCGCGCCGGCGTAAGGAGTACCGCATCACCGAGGACGGCGTCGCCGAGTTGCGCCGCTGGCTGGTGCACGTCGATGTGGACCACACCATCCGTCTGGAACCGGTCCTGCGCTCGTTGTTCTTCTGGCTGTTGAACTCCGACGAGCTGGAGGCGCACCTCACCAGGGAAGCCCGGTTCTATCGGGAGAAGGCGGAAACCTATCGCGAGTACGCGAACGCCAAGGACCGCGGGGACTTCGGCGACTCCCCGCAGACCCGCTCGATGCGTGTCACGGTCGAAGCCGCGGTCCGACTGTACGACGCCCTCGCCGAGTGGGCGGAGTGGGCGAAGACAGCGCCTTTGTCCGACCCGGAATCCTAACGCTCCGAGCGCATTCCGGCCGGAAAGACGCCGATGCCCGCCGGGCGCGTGGGCACCGGCGGGCATCCTTACCGGGGGCGAGCTCGCTAGGACTCGCGACCCGCGGTGGAGGCGGAACGCTGCCTGCTGGTGCGGGCGCGGCGGCGTTCGGCCTGGAGTTCGGCGAGTTCCTGCTCGAGGATGTCGGCGACGCGGAACGAACCGGTGTCGTAGATGTCCGGCGGGCGAGCCGTCGGCGCTTGCGCGACGTCGGGTGCGGGGCTGTCCTTGCCGTTCTTCGGCTCCGGCGTCGAGCTGTCACTCTTGCTGTCCGCCAGCGGTTCCCGGGTGACGGCCGGGATCTCGGCCGTCGAGACCTCCGTCTCGGCCACCGGCGTACGCGGCTTGGCCGGCGGCGTCTGCCGGACGACCACCTTCGCCGCGGCGGAGTCTTCTGCGGGCACGCGCGCGGCCGGACGGGACTCGGCCTTCGCGGCCGATACCGGTGCGGGCTCGCTCGCAGCGAGCTTCTTCCCGTTGGCGGCGGGCACACCGCCATTGGTGACGATGACGTCGGTGTCCTTGACCTGCACCGGCGACGCGGGGCGCGCGTCGAAAGCCACCATCGCGTCGAGATCTTCGATGGACTCGGGCAGCACGGGCTTGCGCGGCGCCTCGACCGGCGGCCGCTTCTTCTCGGCTTTCACCGTGGCCACGGGCGGCTCGTCGGAGACCTCCGACAGGAACTGGATTTCGGCGACCTCGACCACGTCCTGCTCGACGACCTCCTCCGGGGGCGCCGCGACAACAGGAGGCGGTTCGTAGTGCACCTGTTCGGGTGGAGCGCTCGGCGCCTCGGGCGCGACCGGCGCGCGGTATCTGGGCAGCGTGAGCCGGATCTGCTCGGCCGGGTCGGGCAGGTCGCGGACCTGCTCGGTGGCCCTGGCGATGGCGAGGCCGTAGCGAGCGCTCGCGGCGTCGTGGATGAGCAGCGCGACACCGATCATCACCGGCGCGATGGCGTGCACGGCCGCGTCGTACCAGGCGCCCGCGCGCAAGTAGGGGTAGGTGTTGAGGCTGACGGTCAGCGCCAGCAGAGCGACTTCGGCGGTCGCGACCTGGCGGCGGTTGTCGATCACACCCCATTCGGCGACCTTGTTCGTGCCGATCATGATGATGATCAGGCAGACGCTGATCATGCCTTCGAGCAGGTAGCTGAACCAGTAGAGCGGATCGGTCGCGCCGCCGGGAGCGATATTGTGCTGGACGTTGACCGCCGACCACAACATGCCCGCCGCCACGACACCCGCCAGCGCGCGCAGCGACCAGGACCGATGCCGATACAGCGAGGCCAGCTTCGCGTGCGGACTGGATTCGCGTCGCTGCGCGGCAATCGCCTTGCGGGCGAGCAGGAGATCTCGCATATCGGCCTTCTCGATCGCTTCTGTGGTCTGCCTGGCGCGGTCGGATGCCGCGGCGGCAGCCTGCGCCTCTTTCCAGCGCTGTCCGCGCTCCTGGGTGCGAATCCGTTCGGCGAGCTCACGTTCGGCATACAGTTCGTCCTCCGACAGCGCCTCGGTGAGCGCGGGATCGAACTGGTAGGCGAGCCGTCCACGGGCCTTCTCGACCCGCCTCGCCAGCTGTGTAACCTCGTCCTCGATGGGATGTTCGATGACCATCAGCGCTCCCCGCACGGGAGACTCGATGGCAGACAAGTGATCACGTATGGCAACGGCACGTTTTATTCATAGTCGATCCACCGCTACCGGCGAAACTGTTCATTTGCCATCTCGCAAAACTATTCGGCGTGCCGCGGACGACACACGCTGTGCGGCGTGATTCCCGGCGGTCGCAAGCGCTTCCTTCCCCGCGCGTCAGACCATTGATCGCTCTATGCTGAACTGGCGCGCTTTCCCTTCGCGGCGGCGCGTGCGCTCCCGCAGCGCGTTCGGATACGCCGGTGCCGTCGAGATTCGCCCCTCGGCGGCACCGGGCCGACCGCGTTCCGCCATTTCCGCGCACCGAGTATTTCGCGCGGCCATTCCGGCCCGCCGAATCGCGGAGACCTTCTCGCGCCGGGCGGCTCACTCCGCAGGCGGATCCGCCCGGCATTCGGCGTCCACCGAGTCGAGCACCCGCGACAACGTGTCGAACAGCAACGAGTCCAGCCGGTCCTGGTCGACGTCGTCGCGGGACAACCACTGCACCGTCAGGTCCTCGGCCATCGCCCACCACGAACGCACCACCAGGCGCTCGGCGGTCGACCGCGCGGGCCTGCCGAGCGCGGCGAACACCCGATCGGTCAGTTCGTCGTGCATCCGCTCCATGATCGATTCGAGGACCGGGTCCTGCCCGGCGGCGCGCAGCAGCCCCACCAGCGGTCCGCTGCGCTTGCGCATGTAGCTCACGAAGTTCGCGATCATCGACGCGAGCGGGTCCGCGGCGTCGGGGTCCGGGCCGGTGGCGCGCAGGAATCGCTGCGACGCGGCGCGGACGAGTTGCGCGTAATAGTCCTGCTTGGTCGGGAAGTAGTGGAACAGCAGCCCGCGCGAGATGCCCGCCTGCTGCGCGACCGCGTCGACGGTGATCCGATGCCAGGGCCGGTCGATCAGCATGCCCAGGCCGATTCCGATCAGCTGCCTGCGCCGGTCGTCCGCCGAGCGGCGGCCACCCGGCTCCACGGCGACCTCGGTCATCCACCCTCCTCTATTGAGCAATGCTCAACAGTATGCTACCAATGACCTGACCGGAAGTTGAGCAATGCTCAGCAGACCTCGAGGATGGGTATGGACTTCACGCATTCCGATCGAGCCGTCCGCCTCACCGATCAGGTGCGGCAGTTCGTGCGCGAGGAGATCGAGCCGCGCGACGAGGAGCACGCCGCCGCCCTGCGGGAATCGCCATGGGCGGTTCCGCCGGTGGTCGAGGAGCTCAAGAAGAAGGCGCGGGACGCGGGTCTGTGGAACCTCTTCCTGCCCGATCCGGAACTCGGCGCGGGCCTGAGCAACGTCGACTACGCCCCGATGGCGGAGGCGATGGGCAGTTCCGGGTGGGCGCCGGAAGTGTTCAACTGCAACGCGCCCGACACCGGCAACGCCGAGGTGCTCCTGCACTACGGCAGCGTCGAGCAGCGGCAGCAGTGGCTGCGACCGCTGCTGGACGGCGCGATCCGCTCGGCGTTCTGCATGACCGAACCCGAGGTGGCCTCCTCCGACGCGACCAATATGGCCGCGACCGCCGTGGTGGACGGTGAGGAGATCGTGCTCAACGGCCGCAAATGGTGGAGCACCGGCATCGGCCATCCGAACTGCAAGTTCGTCATCTTCATGGGCCTCACCGACCCGGAGGCGCACCCCTACCAGCGGCATTCGATGGTGCTGGTTCCGCTGGACACGCCGGGCGTGCGGGTCGAACGGATGCTCACCACCTTCGGCTACCTGGACGAGCCCTTCGGCCACGGCGAGGTCACCTTCACCGACGTGCGGCTGCCGCTGGACGCCGTGATCGCCGGGCCGGGACGTGGCTTCGAGATCGCGCAGGGCCGTCTCGGTCCCGGCCGCATCCACCACTGCATGCGCGCCATCGGCCTCGCCGAGCGCGCGCTCGAACTGGGCTGCCGCCGCGCCCTGTCGCGCACCGCGTTCGGCAAGCCGCTGGCCAACCTCGGCGGGAACCGCGAGCGCATCGCCAACGCGCGCGTCGCGATCGATCAAGCGCGGTTGCTGGTCCTGCACACCGCCTGGCTGCTGGACACCAAGGGCTTGGCCGGCGCGCGCAGCGAGGTCTCCCAGATCAAAGCGGTCGTGCCGAGGATGACCCAAGAGGTGCTGGACATGGCGATCCAATTGCACGGCGGGGCGGGGCTTTCCGATGACTTCCCGCTGGCGCGCGCGTTCGCGGGCATTCGTTCGCTGCGCTTCGCCGACGGCCCCGACGAGGTGCACCTCGGCGTGATCGCCCGTCAGGAGCTGCGTAAATACGGGACCGACCGGTGAGTGCTCCGGAGGCCACCGCCGTCCGCGCGGAGGACGCCTTCGACGTCGCCGCCCTGCACACCTGGCTCGCCGAGCGGGTTTCCGGTCTGAGCGAGCCGCCCGAGGTGCGCCAATTCTTCGGCGGCGCGTCCAATCTGACGTATCTGCTGCGCTACCCGGATCGTGACCTGATCCTGCGCCGTCCGCCGAGCGGAACGAAGGCGGCTTCCGCGCACGACATGGGCCGTGAGTTCCTGGTGCAGGAGCGGTTGCGTCCGCACTATCGCTACGTGCCGCGGATGGTGGCCCGGTGCGCCGATCCGGACGTGATCGGCAGCGATTTCTACGTGATGGAGCGGGTCGCGGGGACGATCCTGCGCGGCGATCTACCGGAGGGCACCAGCCTGTCCCCTGATCAGGCGAAGCGGTTGTCCACCACGGCTTTCGACTGCCTGATCGAATTGCACCAGGTCGACCCCGAGGCGGCCGGTCTCACCGGAATCGGCAAAGGCGCGGGCTATGTCGGCCGCCAAGTCGCGGGGTGGTCGCGGCGCTTCGTGAACGCGCGCACCGACAATGTCAGCGATTTCGCCGCTGTGATGGCCTGGCTCGATGCCAACCAGCCCGCGGACGTCGCCACCACCGTCATCCACAACGACTTCCGGCTCGACAATCTGGTGCTGGATCCGTCGGGCTCCGGCGCGATCGTCGGTGTGCTGGATTGGGAAATGGCGACGCTGGGCGACCCGCTGATGGATCTCGGTGGCGCGCTGGCCTATTGGGTGCAGGCGGACGACGACGAGGTCATGCGAGCCTCCCGACGCCAGCCGAGTCACCTGCCCGGCATGCTGACCCGCGCGCAGATCGTCGAACACTATCGCGCGCGCACCGGCCGTTCCGCCGAGAACTGGCCGTTCTACGAGGTCTTCGGGCTGTTCCGCCTGGCCGTCATCGCCCAGCAGATCTACTACCGCTACCACCACGGCCAGACCACGAACCCGGCGTTCAAGGATTTCTGGATGATGATCAACTACCTGGATTTCCGCTGCCGGAAGGTCGCGGGCCTCGAGTAACGCGTCACGCGAACTCCGTCATCGACCGAGCGCGATGGACCCCATATCCGTGACGGCGCAGCCGTTGGCGACCGGTATCCCGGCGAATCGGTCGCGCAGCCAAGCGACCACGCTCTGCTCGGCAAGGGTGTTGAGGGTCAGATGTTCGCTCGCGTGATCACGGATGTAGGTGACGCGAGCGGCGGGGTCGCGGCAGTAGGCGGCGGCGAGTGCGTCGGCGGGACCGATCGGGACGAGCCAGTCCGCGGTCGCGTGGTAGAGGAAGACCGGTGCGTCGGGCACCGACTTGCCCATTCTGGTGCGGTCGAAGGCCGCGCGCAGCACCGGCGTGTGCAGTAGACCGCCCTGGACCAGGCTGTCGACGTCGAGGAACGGTTCCGTCGCGGCCTGATACAGTACGCAGCCACTGTCCTTCGCGTCGAGCAACCGCCGTCCCGGCGGCGTCGCGTTCGCCCGCAGGTAGGCGTCCAATTCCGGCTCCTCGCGGGCCAGACCGATGATGGCGGCCGCGACCAGGCCCGCGCCCGGGCCCTTGTTCGCCGCCAGCGACAACGCCTCGAGGTCGACGTCGGTGCCGCCGGAGACGACGCCGACCAGGTTCACCTCCGGCGCGTAGGAGCTGCGCGACTCGGCGCCGTGCAACGTGGGGACCGAACCTCCGGAATAGCCCCACATCGCCACCTCGGTATCCGGTCCGGGCAGTCCCAGCGGACCGAACCGCTCCGCGGCGCGGATGCCGTCCAGGGCGATCCGCGCGGCCAGCGGGCCGTGGGCGAACGCCGAGTTCGGCCCTTGATGATCCGGCACCACGACCGTCCACCCCTGCGCCAACAGCGCCGGAGCGCTACGCAACGGGTCGAGCTGCCCGTCCAGCAGACCGGCCTGCATCGACCGGCGCACCTGATAGGACGGCGCGCAGAACAACCCGGTGGAGTCCTCGGCGGCGTGCAGCGACACCAGCTTCCCGTTCGCCGCACGCGGTTTCAGCAGCGTCGCGACGGCGGCGATGGGCTGGTCGGCGCTGTTGTTCGACCGGTAGGAGATCTGCCATGCCTCGGCATCCAGGGCCCCGGGCACCTGATTCATGATGGTGACCGGCCGCGCGGCGAGGATCCCGCCGGGCCGCTGCGCGCCGACCAGCTCGGCGGGCGGCCGATAGAAGGGGTCCTGCTCCGGCGGCGCCGGAGCCGCGACCGCCGGGAGTTCCGGCTCCGCCCGCGACGGCGGGCCCGGTATCGCCAGCAGCACCGAAAGAGCCGTTCCGACAACCGCGCAGCACCGTGCGAACACCACCGACGACCTCCCCTTGGAATCGATCGCTTATGCACCGCATTTCGCGCCGATCGACCGCCCCGGCAGTGGCATCGTAGCGAAAGTCCCCGCAGTCGAACGGGAGATCGGACTCAGTTCGGTGCGGTGATCTTGGCGATGGTGGATCCGCCGTCGGCGGTGACCACGGTGACGAACTGCCGGTAGGTACGGCTCGTGGCGTCGGGGCGCAACTCGGTGATGACCACGTCGTAGCGTCCGTCGAGCATGGGGGTGATCATGACGCAGTGCTGCGTTCCGGTGGGGACGGAGGCGATGCCCGCATCGATCACGGCGACCGGCGGCACCACGGCGTCGGGCGCCGTCAACGATCGCGCTACCGCTCCGGACCGCGTCGCGTAGTAGGCGTGCTGGAAGGCCAGGATCACGTCCGGTCCCGAGGCGGTGGAGCCGGTCCCGTTGCCGCGCACCAACTGTGCGCCTCGGGTCGGCTCACAGCCGGGACCGCCGCCGAGCACCGGGTCCGCTACCGTGGCCGATTGCCGGGGAGCCGACGCCGCGTCGGTGTAGACCAGGACCAGCGCGGCCGCGGCGAGCGAGGCGGCCAGCCCGGCGCCGCCGACCAGCCACGCGCGCCGAGCGCCGCGCCGGGCACGGCGTCGATCGCGGTGGGTCCGATGCCGGTCGCGTTCCCGGCGCGGCGGCGGCTCGTGGGCGGAGATCATCCCGGGCCACGTGGGCACGCGTTCGGCCCCGGCCCGGCCTGGGCGGGCGCGTCGGCCGCCGGGCTCGGACGTGTTCGACGACATGATCTCGCCGCACCCCCTTTTACCGGTGCCTATTCGGCCACCGTGGGTTCCCTCTCAATGCCGTTGCGCAATAACAACATTGCATATCTCTTCGGATTCTGTCGGTCGAATGCTCAACAGGCAAGGACGAACTCCGCCACGACAGTCCCCGGAACACGCGAAACCGGCCGATCGGGACCGGGCGGTCGGTGCGATTCCGGGCCTCCGGGGCGATCTCGCCGCGGACGGAAGCGACGCGGCCGCCCTGTCGCCGTAGCATCCCGCACATGAGCCAGCCGATGCCGCCGCCCTATCCGCAACATCCCGCGCACCAGCCGCCGCAGCCGTATCCTCCGCCCCCGCCACCCGGACCGCAGTTCCCCATCCTGGTCTCGACCATGAACGACGTTCCAGGACAGGAGATCGCCCGGGTGTTCGGCGAGGTCGCCGGGCTGACCGTGCGCAGCCGCAGCTTCGGTTCGAACTTCAGCGCCGGTTTCCGCTCGCTGGGCGGCGGGGAGATCCCCGAGTACACCCAACTGCTCTACCAGTCCCGGCACGAGGCGATCATGCGGATGTGCCAGCACGCCATGTCGTTCGGCGCGAACGCGGTCATCGCGATGCGCTTCGACTGCAACGAGATCGCCGGGACGATGAGCGAGGTGGCGGCGTACGGCACCGCCGTTCTGCTCAAACCCCCTGCGTGATCGGGCTAACCCCAGGTCAGCGGATCCAGATGGAGGAAGAAGCGCTGACGATCGGCGTCCAGTTCGATGCCGTAGCGGGCGGCGAATGTCCGGTCGGCCTGTTCGGCGCGCCGCTCGTCTTGCCATGACTCCCGGGAATTGGCGAGCAGCAGGGCGATATCGGCGTAGGGGTCGGCGATGCCGAGACGCCCGAGGTCGACGAAACCGGCCACCGTGTGCGTCTCCGGATCGAGAATGATGTTGGGCAGGCACAGGTCGCCGTGGCACACCACGGCTTCGGCGAACTCCTGGGTCATCCTCGGCTCCAGCTCACCGGCCAGCCTGGTGAGCAGGACGGTGGGCGGAGTGCCCTGCTGTTCCTCCGGGAGGAACTCGGCGTGCACCGCACCCCGGACCACCACGTCCTGGGCCATAGCGAACATCCGCGCCAGGCCACGATCGAACGGGCACTGCTCGGTGGGCACCTCGTGCAGGCGCCGCACGGTGTCCGCGATGGATTCCCACGCGCGGCCGAGCATCTCGCCGGACACCGCGTCCGCGGGCACGCCAGGGACCGCGCTGGTCACCAGGCAGGCGCCATCGTCGCAGGCCCGCCAGTCCAGCGCCAGGGGGCCGGGGATACCGTGGCCGTCGAGCCAGACGATCTTGTCCCGCTCCAGCGCGAGGTCCGCGACCCCGCCGGGGTCGACGCACTTGGCGTAGCGGGAGCCGTCGGCGGACCGGAACACCTCGGCGCCGGACTCCCCGCTGCCGACCGGCGCCCATCGGCAATCGGACGGCAAGGCGGCGCGGAAGCGGACAAGCGACTCGGACACGCCATCGACGGTAGCAACGGAACCAGCGCGTGACCCACCTCGCAGACCTCCCGCAACCCGGATGTATAGTTGCTTAAAGCAACTAGTTGTGGTTGCCAATCAATGTGCTGGTGGGGAACATCGAGGTGAGTGTCATGTCCGCAACCGCTCGCGAGCGCCGGATCACGGCGGCCGAACTCGCGGCCGCCGACGAACTCGGTCAGCGGCTGGTCCGGTTCATGCGCGCGGTCAACCGGGCGAAATGGCAGCCCGTCCGGCCCGGTCCGGACGGACTGGAGCGACTCGCCTACGCCGTGCTGTTCTCCCTCGTGCACGAGGGACCGCAGCGCGCGGGCAGGCTCGCCGAAGTGCTGCACGCCGAGGCATCCACCATCAGCAGACAGAGCAGACAACTCGTGGCACACGGCCTGGTCGAGCGCCGGGCCGACCCGGTCGACGGCCGGGCGTGCGTGCTGGCGGCCACCGCGGAAGGCGTTCGCGTCTTCGAGGAGAATCGCGCCCAGCGCAACCGGTGGCTGGCCGACATCCTGGCCGACTGGCCCGCACCGGACCGCGACACCTTGACCGCGCTGCTCGACCGGCTCACCGCAGGAATAGAGACCACCACCCGACACCCAGCCGATCCGAAATAGGGCTCATTCATGACGACTTCCACCACCCGGGCTCCGCGGAACCCGGCCGCAGTTGCGGACACGTCACTGTCGCACCGGCAGATCCTGACCATCCTGTCCGGGCTGCTGCTCGGCATGTTCCTGGCCGCGCTCGACCAGAACATCGTCAGCGTCGCGATCGTCAAGATCGCCAACAGCCTGCACGGTTTCGACGAACAGGCCTGGGCGACCACCGCTTACCTGATCACCGCCACGATCACTACGCCGCTGTACGGCAAATTGGCCGACATCTACGGCCGTAAGCCGTTCTACCTCACGGCGATCAGCCTGTTCGTCATCGGTTCGGTGGCGTGCACCTTCGCCACCTCGATGTACCAGCTCGCCGCGTTCCGCGCGTTCCAGGGCCTGGGCGCGGGCGGTCTGATGTCGCTGGCGTTCACCATCATCGGCGACATCGTCCCGGCGCGCGAACGAGTGCGCTACCAGGGCTATTTCATGATGGTCTTCGGCACGGCCACGGTGCTGGGCCCGGTGCTCGGCGGCTTCTTCTCCGACTACGAACAGCTCGGCGGCATCGAGGGCTGGCGGTGGGTGTTCCTGGTGAACGTCCCGGTCGGCGTGCTCGCGCTGCTCGTGGTCGCCAAGGTGCTCAACGTGCCGCACCAGCGCCAGCATCACCGGATCGACTGGTTCGGCGCGCTGACGCTGACCATCTGCGTGGTGCCGCTGCTGATCGTCGCCGAACAAGGCAGGCACTGGGGATGGTCATCGCACCGCTCGCTGCTCTGCTACGGCATCGGCGCGGCGGGTCTGGTGCTGTTCCTCCTGGTCGAGTTCTTCATGAAGGACTCCGCGCTGATCCCGTTGCGGCTGTTCAAGAATTCGACCTTCAGCGTCACCATCGCGGGCGGATTCATCGTCGGCGTCGCGATGTTCGGCGCGATCACCATGGTTCCGCAGTACTTCCAGGTCGTGCGCGGCTACTCGCCGACCAAGGCCGGTCTGCTGATGCTGCCCTTGGTGCTCGGCATCATGATCGGCTCGCAGACCGCGGGGCGGATCACCAAGAGCACGGGCCGCTACAAGATCCTGCCGGTGACGGGCACGTTCATCGTCGCGGTCGGCGCGGTCCTGTACGCGCAGGTGCACTACGACAGCCCGCTGTGGCAGCCGCTGGCCATCGGCGGACTGATCGGGCTCGGGCTCGGCTGTTGTATGCAGACGCTGATCATCGCCGCGCAGAACGCCGGTCCGCGCTCCGACATGGGTGTTTCCACCGCGTCGGCCACCTTCTTTCGGCAGATGGGCGGCACGCTCGGCGTCGCGGTGTTCCTGACCATTCTGTTCAATCTGCTGCCGCACCGGATCACCGATGCGTTCGGCGGCGCGCTGCCACCCGGGTTCGGGGCCGAGCAGCTCAGCGGCATGCAGTCCAATACCAGCGGCATCGCGGCGCTGCCCGACGCGCTGAAGGTGCCGATCCTCACCGGCTTCACCAACTCCATGCACGGGGTGTTCTACGCCGCGGGCGCGGTCGCGCTGCTGGCCTGCGTAGTGCTGATGTTCATGAAAGAGATCCCGCTCCAGGACACTCCGGCGCCCGCCGCGCAGACTCCGGCCGAGCAGACCGAGGCCGCCGAATCGCACTGGGACGCGGATCAGGTGTGGGAGGGCGCCGCGCAGGCGCTGTCGGAGCCGGAACCGGTGCTCGCCGCGGCCGCGGGCGGCTACGCCTCGGGCGAACCGGCGGCCAACGGCGCGTACCTGCGCGAGCCGCGGGCGAGTTTCGATGGCGCCGAGTACGAAGGCCGTTCGCTCAACGGCTACGTCCATCGCGAAGACGGCAGGCCGGTGCCCGCCGCCGCACTCACGCTGATCGACCATCAGGGGCGGCAGGCCGCGCGGACGAACGGCGGCGCGGACGGCCGTTACCTCGTCGGCGCGCCCGACGCGGGCAACTACGTGCTGATCGTGTCGGCCGCGGGACATCAGCCCGCCGCGGTCAACGTGACCGTCGCAGACCGGCCGCAGCAATTCGACATCACCTTGCTCGGCTCCGGCGAGGTGTCCGGCGTGGTCCGGTCCAGCACCCTGGGCGAGCCGCTGCCGGGCGCGACCATCACGCTGACCGATCCGGACGGCGAGGTCGTCGGATCCGCGACCGCCGAGGGCGACGGCGGCTACGTTTGCCACGGCGTGGTGCCCGGCACATACACCCTCGTGGCGGTCGCCGAGCACATGCGTCCCAGCGCGACCGCGCTGACCGTGCCGGACAGCGGATTGCTGCACCACGACATCGTTCTCACGCCGATGGCGGTGCTGGCCGGGTCGGCGTGGGCGGACGGCGGCCGGGCGGTCGCGGACGTGCAGATCAGCGTGCTCGATGCGGCGGGCGTGCTGACCGCGACGACGCGCACCGACGAGAACGGCCGCTATGTCGTCGCGGATCTCGCCGAAGGCGACTACACGGTCGTCGCCCGGGGCTATCCCGCGGTGACCAGCCGGATCACGGTGAGCGGCGGCGAGGTGGCCCACGACGTGCGGCTGGGCTACGACCTCGAGGACGAGGCGACCGGGAAGGTCCCGCCCGTCCGCTGACGGATTTTCCGGCGTACGGATGAGGGGCGGTGGTCACCGGACCACCGCCCCTCGCCGTTCGCGCCGTCGGATTCGGCCGATTCTCACTCGGCTCAGAAGCGAATCATCCCTCCGGCCGGTCGCGTTTGTGGTCGCCGAATGGTTCGTCGCGTTCCCGGACCGCTGTGCGGAAACCGGCGGTGGCAGCGCGGGTTTGGAAGGCGTAACCCTCCGTGGTGTGCCGGGAGATCCCGTCGAAGACGGTGCTGATCATGCCGGAGTTCGCCACACCCTGGGCGTACAGCGCCGAGTTCAGCGCCAGTTTGGCCATCATCAGCTGGTTGATCGGCATGCGCGCGATCCGCGCGACGAATTCCTCGGTGCGCGCGTCGAGTTCGCCGGCCGGCCAGGATTCGATCGCCAGGCCCCATTCCACCGCTTGCCTGCCCGTGAGGCAGTCGCCGGTGAACAGCAGACGCTTGGCGCGCTGGTCGCCGAGGCGATGCGCCCACATGCCCGCCGCCGGGACACCCCAGACCCGGGTGGGCGGGTAGCCGATCTTGGTGTCGTCGGCGCAGATGATCTGATCGGCGAACAGGGCGATGTCGCTGCCGCCCGCCACGGCGAAGCCGTGCAGTTTGGCCACGGTCGGCTTGTTCGCCTGCATCAGGCTGGCGAAACCGCGGTTGAACCGGCTCATCATCGCGTAGTCGATCATCGGGTCCCAGGTCCGCGCCGGATCGTGATTGCGGCCCTGCACCACCGGGTCGACGACCGTCCCCGCCGCGTCGCCGGGACCGCCTGCCACCGCGAAACTCTGCTCGGCGAACATGTTCAGGTCGTATCCGCCGCAGAATCCCTTGCCGCGCCCGGACGACAGGATCACGTGCACCCGCGGGTCCAGATCCGCGCGTTCCACCGCGTGCGCCAGGTCGTTCGGTGTGTCGGGCGTGATCGCGTTGCCCTTCTCCGGCCGGTTGAAGGTGATGCGCGCGATGCGGCCGTCCCGCTCGTAAGTCAGCGTCCGGTACTCGCGTGCGTCGTCCGGGTCCGGGCGTCCGGCCCACGGTGAGTCCGGCTGCTCGGTCCACCCGCGATACCACGCGCCCGAGTCGCCATCGGCCCTGATGTCACTGTCGGTCATCGCTTTCCCTTCGACGCTGGTCCCGAACCCGTCTCCGCAGTCTGGCGCAAACGCCGATTGACAGTCAATATTGACTGTGAAAATGTCGCGTCGACGGAGGGAGCCGGAATGGCCGGACTACGCGAGGAACAGAAACGGGCGACCCGCGCCCGCATCCTCGACGCCGCCGCCGACCTGCTGGCCGAACAGGGCTACCGGGCGCTGTCCACCCTCTCCGTCCAGCGTGCCGCGCAGGTCAGCCGCGGAGCGCTGCTGCATCACTTCCCGACCCTCGGCGCGTTGATCACCGACCTGGTCGGCCATCTGGTCGCCCGCAACGAAGCGGCGGCACGAGAGATCGCGGCCGGACTCGGCGACGGAGCCGATCCCGTGCTGCGCGCCTTGACCGCCCTCTACGAATCGATGGCGCGACCGGCGGCGCAAGCCGAGTTCGAACTGTGGACGGCCGCGCGGACCGATCCGGCGCTTACCGAGGCGTTGCGCGTGGCCGAACGAGAAGCCGGGCGCGACTTGCGGCGCGTGGTGGACGCACTGTTCGGCCCGAGCCTCGTCGCCCACCCCGGTTATCCGGCCGTCCGCGATCTCACCATCGCGATCCTGCGCGGCACCGCGATGTCCCGTCCGCTGCGCACTTCGGAGCGCGCCGCCACGGCAACCATCAACCGATGGGCGCAGGCCATCGCAGTTCTGCTCGCACCGGGCATTTAGCAATCAGGGAGCGTCGAGGCGACCGACTAGCTGTGATACGCGTCACTTATGCTCCGGATTGTGCTGTCTCACACACTCTCGCTATCCTGGCTGCACTTTGAGACCACCGAGTCTCAATGCAGCCTTCGACGGGGCCGGGTTCGACCACCGCGCGGCGCCCGGCGAAGGCCTTTCCTGCCGGGGAGCGCCTGCGGCGCCTGTACTACCAGGAGCAAACGCCATGCGATCGAAGCGGATCTCGGCGGCCATCGGTTTCACGGCGATGGCGCTGTCGTGCGTAGGACCGGGCAGCGGGCCCGCCGTCGCCGAGCCGGAGTGCCCGAGCATGTACGTGGTGGCGATCCCGGGCACCTGGGAGACCCGGACCGACGGCGAGCCTCCCGGCCCCGGGATGCTGGCCGGAGTCACCAACGGCCTGCCGTCCTCGGTACGGGTCGACTACGTCAGTTACGCAGCGACCGCCTTCCCCTGGGAGAGCGAGGTTTACGGCGCGTCCAAACGCGAGGCCGTCGACAACGCGCGCGGCATGATCGGAGCGATGGCCAGGGCGTGCGGCGCGACCAAGATCGCATTGCTCGGCTACAGCCAGGGCGCGGACGCCGCGGGCGATCTGGCCGCCGAGATCGGCACCGGGATCGGCGTCGTGCCGCCGTACCGGATCGCGGCGGTCGGACTCATCTCCGATCCGCGCCGCTCCCCCACCGACGCGCTGGTCGGTCCGCCGGTGGGTGGCGCGGGCGCGGGCGGTCCCCGCATCGGCGGCTTCGGCTTCGTCAGCCCGCAGACCCGCACCATCTGCGCGGTCGGCGATCTGTACTGCACCACGGCGTCGGACGATTTCGTGACCCGGTTCGCGGGCTTCCTGGCCCAGACCTCCCATCCCGACCCGGCCAATCTCTGGCGCTACCAGATGGAAATGGGCGCCATCGTCGGCGATCTGATGTCCAACGGCGGGATCCCGTTGTTGCAGAGCCAGTTGTCGGAGTCGGCGAACCAGGAACGGGCCCGGTTGCTGGACCAGTTCTACCGCTCCGAGGCGCACACCGCCTACGGCAGCTACCGCGTCGGCGGTGGCGCGACCGCGCTGTCGTGGATGCACGACTGGCTGGCGTCGCTGGCCTGAGTCAGGGCGCGAGCCGCCGCGCGACCTCGCCCAGCCCCTCCGCGACGGCGCTCTGCTGCGCGGCGCTGAGCACGTCGACGAGGACGCGGCGGACGGTCGCGACATGGTCCGGCGCGATCTGCGCCAGCCGTTCCCGGCCCGCGCCGGTGAGCACGGCGATGACCCCGCGCACGTCGGTCGGGCAGGCCTCGCGCATCAGCAGTCCGGCCTTCTCCAACTGCGTCACCTGGTAGGTCAGCCCGCTCTTGGAGGTGTAGAGCGCGTCGGCGAGTTCGGTCATCCGCAGGCGGCCCTCCGGCGCGTCCGCGAGCCGCACCAGCACCTCGTACTGCGTGTGGGACAGCCCTTCCCGCTTGAGCTGCCGTTCCACCTCACGGCCCACCAGCGCGCCCGCCGCGAGGAAGCTGTGCCACACCTGCATCTCGCGCGCGTTCAGCCACCTGGTCTCCACGGCTCCACCCTAACCATATTGTTCGAATTTGAACAATCAGCTAGAGTTGAGTTCGAATTTGAACTACCTGCGCGGACGAGCAAGGAGGAGCGCCATGACCAGCGTGCACACCGAAAGAATGCCGGTGCTCTATCTCTCCCGCGGCGCTCCGCCACTGGCCGATCACGCGAGCTGGCCCGCCGAGCTGGCGGCGTGGTCGCGCGCGTTGCCGCTCCCCCGGGCGATCCTGATCGTCTCCGCGCACTGGGAGGCCGCGCCGATCGCGCTCGGCGCCACCGAGACGGTGCCGCTGGTCTACGACTTCTGGGGCTTCCCCGAGCGGTACTACCAGGTGCGCTATCCCGCGCCGGGCGCGCCGGAGCTGGCCGCGAAGGTGCGAAACCTGTTGCGCGGACCCGGTGTCGCCGTGGCGGACGTCCCGGAGCGCGGGCTCGACCACGGCGCCTACGTGCCGCTGAAGGAGATGTACCCGGACGCCGGCGTCCCGGTGTTGCAACTGTCCATGCCCACGCTGGACCCTGGGGCGCTGCTGGACATCGGACGGAAGCTGGCGCCCCTGCGCGACGAGGGCGTGCTGATCGTCGGCAGCGGTTTCTTCACCCACAACCTGCACGCCCTGACGGCCGACGACGAACACGTGCACTCCTTCACCGCCGAATTCGACGAGTGGGGCCGCGAGGCGCTGGCCGCACACGATCTGGACGCACTGCTCGATTTCGAGCGGAAAGCGCCCGCCGCGCGCCTGGCCCATCCCCGCGCCGAGCACTTCGCACCGCTGTTCGTCGCACTCGGCGCGGGCGAAGACGACCTCGGCGCGCTGCGCACAGTCATCGACGGCTACTGGTTCGGCATGGCGCGCCGATCCGTCCAGCTCGGCTGACGCACCACGTCATCGGATGCGCAGCGCCGTCAGCCGCCAGCCTGCCGAGCGCGTCCGGACGATCCGCGCCGCCACGGCGAAACGGCGACCGCCGCGGGCATATGCGGCGAAGACCTCGGCGGTCCTGGCATCCACGAGCGCCACGCTCACCCGGATCGGCATCGCGACGCCGAGTGCGCGACCGGGCACGAGACCGGCGTCGAGCAATGTGCGCACCGCGGCGACGACCGTGGCGTCGGCAACCGCGGCCAGTTGCGGTACGGGTCTCCTACGGTCGAGTACCTCGAGGACGATGCGCACCGCCGACTCGGCGAACCGGCGTGCCGCCGAGCGGGTTTCGTCCCCCGCCTGCGCGGAGGACGCATGACTGCGCCGCACCGCGCTACGTATCCCGGCACTCGACCGGCCGGACACGGCGCGCGGCCGAGTGCGGCAAGGTAGCGCTCGAGCGGACGCGGGATCGCGAACTTCGGCGCGCCCGCGGCTGTCCAAGGGCGGCTCCGGATTCGGAGCAGGCGCCAACCAATCGTGATATCCAGCCATGCAAATCCCTTCGAAACCCCGATGTCGAAACCCTGTGGCGCCCGATTCTGCGGACGAGACACGGGAAAACGCGCGTAGTCGGCTACCCGATTCCGCCCCGGCTAACCAGCACCCGCATCCGGCACGCGCGAAGACCGACCTAGGTTGGAGGGCAGCCCCGACCCGGAAACGGAGACCATGGATGACCGACGAGCCAGGAGTAGATGTGACCGCGCCCGGAGAATCCGCGACCCCGCGTCGCCTGGCCCGCCTCGCGCTGCTGGTATCCGCCGGAGTCCTCGCCGTGTATCTCGTGCTCGGCCAATTGATCGCGATCCTGCCGGTTTCCTGGACGATGCCGCTGCTGGACAACGCGATCGCGCAGTCGGCGGTGCTCTTGCTCGGCTCGGTCCGTGACGCGCTCGGCTCGTGGAACATGGTTCTGGCGGTGGTCGCGACCGGGCTGGCGCTCACCGCGCTTCGCTCCCGCGAGCGGGGACGGCGCCCGGCGGCCGCGGTGACCGGCGTGGCCGTCGTCGGCCTGGTGATGTCCGTCGTCACCAGCGCGACGCTGGTGTTCGCGGCGCACGACGCGGCGGGCGTCTGGGTTCCGTTCGCCCCGGTCGTCCCGTTCAGCACCGTCGGTGACGCGCCGGACGAGACCGTCACCTACGCGACCGTCGACGGGCAGCCGATCCAGGCGGATCTGTATCTGCCTGCCCCGGGAACGGCCCCGGCCCCACTGGTGGTGAGCATCCACGGCGGTGCGTTCGTCGCGGGCAGCCGCGGCACCGACGCCTACACGACCTGGCTGGCCGACAACGGATACGCCGTCCTCGACGTCGACTACCGCCTCTCCGGCGCGACCGAGCACCGCTGGGACACCGCGGACGCCGACGTCGCCTGCGCGCTGACCTGGGCCGCCGCGAACGCGCAGCGGTACAACTGGGACCTGCGGCGGATCGCCACGTTCGGCGAATCCGCGGGCGGCAATCTGGCTGTCAACGTCGCGAACAAGATCAACGCGAGCGCCTTGCGGCCCAGCTGTGGCAGCGCGGAGGAACTGCCCGAGGTGCGCGCCGCGGTCGCGCTGTACCCGGCGGTCGATCTCGCCGCTTCCGGCACCGAGACCGCGCTCGGCGTCGACGCGGCCCGGCAGTATCTCGGCGGTACGCCCGACCAGTATCCCGAGCGCTACACCGCGACGAGCTCCGCTCCGCACGTCAACGCAGCCTCCCCACCCACCCTGTTGATCCAGGGGTCCAGCGATCACCTGGTGCGCGCCGAGCACACCGCCGCCTACGCCGCCGCGCTCGAGACCGCGGGCGTCCCGCAGCGCTACGTCGAGCTGCCCTACGTGGAGCACGCCTTCGGCACCACCGAACTCGACACTGGCGCGCGGGTCACCCGCGAACTCACCAGGACCTGGCTGGCGGAATACCTGCCGTAACCAGCGTCACACCGCCGCGCGGGGAATACCCGGGCACCCCACCCGGTTCCTTTGGTTGCCATATCCACCAAATTGGGTCAGACTGAGAACGTAAGGAGGCGTCGTGCAGTTCGGAATCTTCACGGTCGGTGATGTGACGACCGACCCCACGACCGGCCGGACGCCGAGTGAGCACGAGCGCATCACCGCCATGGTGACGATCGCGCGCAAGGCCGAGGAGGTCGGTCTGGACGTGTTCGCCACCGGCGAGCACCACAACCGGCCGTTCGTGCCGTCGTCGCCGACGACGATGCTCGGCTATATCGCGGCGCGGACCGAGCGGCTCCAGCTCTCCACCGCGACGACCCTGATCACCACGAACGATCCGGTGAAGATCGCCGAGGACTTCGCGATGTTGCAGCACCTGGCCGAGGGGCGGGTGGACCTCATGCTCGGCCGCGGCAACACCGGCCCGGTCTACCCGTGGTTCGGCAAGGACATCCGCGACGGCATCCCGCTGGCCATCGAGAACTACCACCTGCTGCACCGGCTCTGGCGCGAAGACGTGGTCGACTGGGAAGGCAAATTCCGGACGCCGTTGCAGTCGTTCACCTCCACACCGCGCCCGCTGGACGACGTTCCGCCGTTCGTCTGGCACGGCTCGATCCGCAGCCCCGAGATCGCCGAGCAGGCGGCCTACTACGGCGACGGCTTCTTCGCCAACAACATCTTCTGGCCGAAAGAGCACTTCCAGCGACTGATCGGGCTGTACCGGCAGCGCTACGAGCACTACGGTCACGGCTCCGCCGACCAGGCGATCGTCGGCCTGGGCGGACAGGTGTTCATGCGCAAGAACTCCCAGGACGCGGTGCGCGAGTTCCGCCCCTACTTCGACAACGCGCCGGTGTACGGACACGGACCGTCGCTGGAGGAGTTCACCGAGCAGACCCCGCTCACCGTGGGCAGCCCGCAGCAGGTCATCGACAAGACGCTCACCTTCCGCGAAACGTTCGGCGACTACCAGCGCCAACTGTTCCTGATGGACCACGCGGGCCTTCCGCTGAAGACCGTGCTGGAGCAGCTGGACCTGCTCGGCGAGGAAGTGGTGCCGGTGCTGCGCAAGGAGTTCGCGGCCCTGCGCCCGGCGCACGTGCCGGACGCCCCGACACACGCGAGCCTGGTCGCCGCCCGCGACGCTGCCGTGGAGGCGACCCGATGACCCGCATCGCCGTCGTCTCCGCGGGCCTGTCGCAGCCCTCGTCGACCCGGCTGCTCGCCGACCGGCTCACCGCGGCCACCGCGGCGGCGCTGTCCGCGTCCGGCGCGAACGTGACCGTCGACGTGGTCGAGGTGCGCGAGCACGCGCGGGATCTGGCCGACAACCTGCTGACCGGATTCGCGCCGGCCGGGTTGCGCGCGACGCTCGACACCGTGGCGGGCGCCGACGGCCTGATCGCCGTCACGCCGATCTTCAACGCCTCCTACAGCGGCCTGTTCAAGACGTTCTTCGACGTGCTGGAACCGGACTCGCTGGCCGGAATGCCGGTGTTGCTCGGCGCGACCGGCGGCTCGGCGCGCCACTCCCTCGCGTTGGAGCACGCGCTGCGGCCGATGTTCAGCTACCTGCACGCGGTGGTCGCGCCCACCGCGGTGTACGCGGCGTCGGAAGACTGGGCCTCCGCCGCGACCGAGGGGTTGAGCTCTCGGATCGACCGCGCCGCAGCGGAATTCGCCGCCGCGCTGACCAACACGCCGCGAGCGCGTGCCACCGATCCGTACGACGACCCGGTACCGTTCGCACAGCTGCTCGGCACTCACTGATCTTCCCCCGACCGATCCCACCCCCATTCACACCCAAGTAGTTCAAATCTCAACTATGAAGGAGAACGTCATGTCGACCGGAACCACCAACGCTCTCACCGCGGGCACCTGGGCCATCGACCCCGCCCACTCCACGCTCGGCTTCTCGGTGCGCCACCTGATGGTCAGCAAGGTGCGCGGCCGCTTCACCGACTTCTCCGGCAAGCTGGTGATCGGCGAGGACGGCAGCGCCTCGGCCGAGGCCGAGATCCGGGTCGACTCGGTCACCACCGACAACGAACAGCGCGACGCCCACCTGCGCACCGCGGACTTCTTCCAGGCCGAGCAGTTCCCGGTGGCCACGTTCAAGTCCACCGGTTTCCGGGTGAACGGTGACGATTTCGTGGTGGACGGCGAATTCACCATTCGCGGTGTCACCAAGCCGGTATCGCTCGAGGTGGAGTTCCTCGGCGTCAACCCCGGCATGGGCCAGGGGCCGGTCGCGGGCTTCGAGGCCAAGACCGTGATCAACCGCCGCGACTTCGGCATCACCATCGACATGCCGCTGCCCGACGGCGGCGCGGTGATCGGCGACAAGATCACGCTCACCCTCGAGGTCGAGGTCGGCCTGCAGGCCTGATCCGCGCGGTCTCGCGGCGCGATGCCGCGGGGAGGCGTTTTCCGTCAGAACAGCGTCATGGGCTCGGCGGCGGCGGGCTCGGGCAGCGGCTCGAGCCCGGGCAGCCGGGCCCTGACCGCGTCGTGGAAACGGCGGGCCAGCTCCAGCGAGCCCGCATTGTCCGGCGTGTGCACGAACACCGTGGGCGAGCGGCCTTCACGCAGCCATTCGGCGACCGTCCCGACCCACGGCCGCCAGCCGTCGACGGTGCGCTGGACATCGTCGCGGCCGTGATAGCGCACGATCGGGTATTCGGTCAGCGCGCGCATCCTGCGCCGCACCCGCGGCTTCTTCGCGGCCGCTTCCTGTTCCGCCGTGCTGACGGGCGGACCGTCGAAAAGCACGGTGGTGTCGAACGGCACCCATTCGGCGCCGACCCTGGACAGCACGTATTCCAGCCTGCGCGCCGCCTGCTCGTCCTCGAAGAACGCGGGGTGACGCACCTCGACGGCGGCCCGGTACGAGCGCGGGAAGTCGCGCAGGAAACCGGCCAGCACACCGAGATCGGTGGGTCCGAACGAGCCCGGCAGCTGGATCCACAGGGCGTGGATGCGTTCGCCGAGCGGTTCCATCGCGGTGAGGAAGGACCGCAGCTCCTGCTCGACGCCGGTCAGCCTGCGTTCGTGGGTGATCGGCTTGGGCAGCTTGGGGACGAATCGGAACGCGGGATCGCATTGCGCCGCCCATGATTCGACTGTGCGCCGCGACGGCGTGGCGTAGAACGTCGTATTGCCTTCGACCGCGTTGCACCACGTGGCGTACCAGCGCAACCGCTCCCCCGGGGAGAGCTGCCGTTCCTGCCAGGCCGCGTGCGTCCACATCGCACATCCCACGTGAAGCCGCATGCTCTCGACGCTAACCCACGCTCCCGACACGAGCGCCGGGCACCGGACTCACCGCCGCGCCCGCTTCTTCGACCGCACCCAGCCGAAGGTCAACTCGACCGCGCGTTTCCAGTTCTCGTACTCGTCCTCCCGCAGCTCCGCGTCCATGCGCGGAACCCATTGGGCGGCAAGGCGCCAATTGTTGCGCAATCCCTCTAGGTCGGGCCAATACCCCACGGCGAGGCCCGCGGCGTACGCCGCGCCCAGTGAGACCGTCTCGGCGACGAACGGCCGCAGCACCGGAACATCCAGCACATCGGCCACGATCTGCATGAGCAGGTTGTTCGAGGTCATCCCGCCGTCCACGCGCAGTGCCGCGGCTTGCAGGCCGGAGTCGGCGTTCATCGCCTCCACCACGTCCCGGGTCTGCCAAGCGGTCGCCTCCAGCACGGCGCGCGCGATGTGGCCCTTGGTGATGTAGGAGGTCAGCCCGGCGATGAGACCGCGCGCGTCGCTGCGCCAATGCGGCGCGTACAGCCCGGAGAACGCGGGCACGACGTAGCAGCCGCCGTTGTCTTCGACGGTGCGCGCGAGGGTTTCGATCTCCGGCGCACTGGTGACCAGTCCGATGTTGTCGCGCACCCACTGCACGAGCGATCCCGTGACCGCGATCGGCCCCTCCAGCGCGTAGACCGGCTCCGGGCCGATCTGGTAGCCGATCGTGGTGAGCAGGCCGTGCTCGGAACGCACCAGGTCGCGACCGGTGTTCATCATGAGGAAGCCGCCGGTGCCGTAGGTGCACTTGGTCTCCCCACGCGCGAAACAGGTTTGGCCGAACAACGCGGCGTGCTGGTCGCCGAGGGCGGCGGCGATCGGGATGCCCGGCACCACCCGGCGCGTGTTGCCGTAGGACGCGATCGAGGGCTGGATGCGCGGCAGCATGCGGGCGGGGATGCCGAAGAACTCCAGCAGTTCGTCGTCCCAGGCGAGGGTGCGCAGGTTCATCAGAAGGGTGCGGCTGGCGTTGGTGACGTCGGTGCAATGCAGCCCGCCGTCGGGGCCTCCGGTGAGGTTCCAGATCAGCCAGGTCTCCATGGTGCCGAACAGCACCTCGCCCCGTTCCGCGCGCTCGCGCAGACCTGGCACCGAGTCCAGCATCCAGCGCAGCCGCGGCGCGGCGAAGTAGCTGGCCAGTGGCAGGCCGCACAGCTCGCGGATCCGGTCGGCGCCCGGCTTGTTCCCCAGTTCGCGGACCAGTTCCTCCGTGCGCACGTCCTGCCAGACGATGGCGCGTCCGATCGGCGTGCCGGTGCGGCGGTCCCACACCACGGTGGTCTCGCGCTGGTTGGCGATGCCGAGCGCGGCGATCCGGTCGGCCGTCACACCGGAATCCCGCAGGGCCTGCGGCACGATCCGCTCGACATTGCGCCAGATCTCCAGCGCGTCCTGCTCCGCCCAGCCCGGCCGCGGATAGTGCTGCCGGTGCGGGCGCTGCGCGACGCCGACGAGCCGGGCACGCTGGTCGAACAGGATGCACCGCGTGGAGGTGGTGCCCTGGTCGATCGCCAGCACGTAACGCTGCTTCATGCTCGGCTGCTCCTGATCGACATCGGACGGTCACCGCGGGGACGAAAGTCAGTGACTCGTACCGAGATCGCGCGACACCGCCCGTGCGGCGTCGAGCACCTGACCGACCAGCGCGGGCCGGTGCCGCAACTGGGCGTCGCAGAGCCGGTCCACCGCGCCGGTGATGCCGATGGCGCCGACCACGAGGCCACCGGGCGCCCGGATCGGCGCCGCGATACCCGCCTCGCCCGTCCGGAATTCCTCGGTGTCGCCCGCCCATCCGGCCTGCCGGACGCCGCCCAGCGCCCTGGCGAGCGCGGTGCGGTCGACCAGGGTGCGGTGTGTGAGCGGGGCCAGCTCGGCGCGGCGCGTCGTGGCGGCCAGCTCGGCGTCGTAGGCGAGCAGGACTTTGCCCAGCGCGGTGGCGTGCGGCGGCAGCAGTTCGCCGAGTTCGAGCGCCTGCTGGGTATTGTCCGGCCGGAACACGTGATGCACCACGACCACCGCGCCGTCCATCGGCGCGCCGATCCGCACCGACTCGCCCGTGCGCGCCGCCAGCGCGTCGGCCCAGTTGATCGCGCGGGAGCGCAACTCGTTCGCGTCGAGGTAGCTGGTGCCCAGGTGCAGCAGCGCCGCGCCGAGTTGGTACTTGCCGGTGGCCGGATCCTGTTCGACGAAGCCGACGCCTTGCAGCGTGCGCAGGATGCCGTGCGCGGTCGGCTTGGGCAGGTCGAGCGCGCCCGCGATGTCGCCGACGCCGAGCCGCCCGGAGCCGCGGGCCAGCAGCCGCAGAACGGCCGCCGCCCGCTCGATCGATTGGATCGCACCTGGCATATCGGGGAACCTACCCGTGTCGTGATTCGACAATGTCGAACGGCTGGTGATACCTGAGCAACATCATTGAAACCCAGTGTGAGCTGCGCCATACATCCTCCTCGCGCGTCGGACGGTAGCGTCGCCGCCTTCCGGCAACCAGTCGAGGCGTTCGACATTGTCGAACGGCAGCTGTATCCGGGTTCCGCATCCCGCCGTAGTTTCCGTTTCACGCACGGTCGCGTCCGCGACCTGCGGGGGCGAACGGAGGCTCAACGATGAACTTCGGCTCGATCTTCCTCAGTGAAGCACTCGGCACAGGCGTGCTGGTGCTGCTCGGGGTCGGCGTGGTCGCGAACGTACTGCTGGCGAAGTCCAAAGGATTGGACGGCGGCTGGCTGCTGATCAACGTGGGATGGGGGTTCGCGGTCCTGGCTGGCGTCTACGTCGCCTACAAGACCGGCGGCCATCTCAACCCCGCGGTCACCGTCGGCATCCTGTTCAGCGGGGCCGACGAGTTCGCCCCCGGCATCGCGATCTCCGGCTCGACGACACTCGCCTACCTGAGCGGCCAATTCGCCGGCGCCTTCCTCGGCGCGACCGTGGCCTACGTCGCCTACAAGCGCCACTTCGACGCCGAGACCGACCAGGAGAAGAAGCTCGCGGTGTTCGCCACCGGCCCCGCGATTCGCGCCCTGCGCTGGAACTTCGTCACCGAAGTGATCGGCACCTTCATCCTCGTCCTGGTGATCCTCACCTTCGGTCACACCCCGAGCGGGCTCGGCCCGGCCGCCGCCGCGCTCCTGGTCGTCGGCATCGGCGCCTCCCTGGGCGGGCCGACCGGATACGCCATCAACCCCGCTCGCGATCTCGGTCCGCGCATTGCGCACGCGCTGCTGCCGGTGAGCAAGCCCGCCCCCGCCGACGCGGTCCTGGTCCCCGTGGGCGCGGGTGCGCCCGCTCCGGCCGAATCGCCCGACGCCGCACCGCACGGCAAGGACTCCGACTGGGGTTACGCCTGGGTGCCGGTGCTCGGCCCGCTGCTCGGCGGCGCGCTGGCCGGACTCGCCGCGCAGTTCCTGTTCTGAATCCTTCTCTTTCCCAGCAGTTTCCCGAAAGGACCGCGATGAGCCAGTACGTCGGCGCCATCGACCAGGGCACCACGAGCACCCGCTTCATGGTGTTCGATCACGGTGGCAACGAGGTCGCCCGCCACCAACTCGAGCACGAGCAGATCCTGCCGCGCCCGGGCTGGGTGGAGCACAATCCGACCGAGATCTGGGAGCGCACCCGCGCGGTCATCCAGACCACCTTGACCAAGGCCGATCTGGTCGCGAGCGACCTGGCCGCGGTCGGCGTCACCAACCAGCGCGAGACCACGGTGGTGTGGAACCGCAAGACCGGGCGGCCGTACTGCAACGCGATCGTCTGGCAGGACACCCGCACCGACCGGATCGCCGCCGAGCTGGAACGAGCCGGGCACGGCGACATCATCCGGCGCAAGGCGGGCCTGCCGCCCGCCACCTACTTCTCCGGCGGCAAGCTGCGCTGGATCCTGGACAATGTCCCCGGGGTGGCGGAGGACGCCGAACGCGGCGACGCGCTGTTCGGCACCACCGACACCTGGCTGCTGTGGCAGCTGACCGGCGGTGTCGACGGCGGCGTGCACGTCACCGACCCGACCAACGCCAGCCGCACCATGCTGATGAACCTGGAGACCCTGGACTGGGACGACGAACTGCTGTCCCTGTTCGGGGTGCCGCGCGCGATGCTGCCCCGGATCGCTCCCTCGGCGAACCCGGCACTGTTCGGCACCACCCGCGCCGACGGACCGTTCGGCGGCGCGGTGCCGCTGGCGGGCGTGCTCGGCGACCAGCAGGCCGCCACCGTCGGACAGGTCTGCTTCCGTCCCGGCGAGGCGAAGAACACCTACGGCACCGGCAACTTCCTGCTGCTCAACACCGGCACCGAGATCGTGCGCTCGCAGCACGGCCTGCTGACCACGGTGGCCTACCAGTTGGGCGGGGAGAAGCCGGTGTACGCGCTGGAAGGTTCCATCGCGGTGACCGGCTCGGCGGTGCAGTGGCTGCGCGACCAGCTGGGCATCATCTCCGGTGCGGCGCAGAGCGAATCGCTCGCCCGGCAGGCCGAGGACAACGGCGGGGTGTATTTCGTGCCCGCGTTCTCCGGACTGTTCGCGCCGTACTGGCGCTCGGACGCGCGCGGCGCGATCGTCGGTCTGTCCCGCTACAGCACCAACGCCCATCTCGCGCGGGCGACGCTGGAATCGATCTGCTATCAGACCCGCGACGTGGTCGAGGCGATGCAGGCCGACTCCGGCGTGCGGCTGGACGTGCTGCGGGTGGACGGCGGCGTCACCGCCAACGAGCTGTGCATGCAGCTGCAGGCCGACTTCCTCGGTGTGCCGGTGTCGCGTCCGGTGGTCGCCGAGACCACCGCGCTCGGCGCGGCCTACGCGGCGGGGCTCGCGGTCGGCTTCTGGAACGACACCGACGAGCTGGAACAGAACTGGAACGAAGCCAAGCGCTGGCATCCGACCTGGTCGGAGGAACAGCGCGAGCGTGGCTACGCGCGCTGGAAGAAGGCCGTCGCCCGCACCCTCGACTGGATCGACGTCGACGAATGAGGGGCGACGCCGTCCTACCCGAATAACCCCGAAACAAGGAGAGATACCGCTGTGTCCGCACGATTGGACGCCCAGTACCGCGCCCGCGCGGTGAACGCACTCGGCGACACCGAGATCGATGTACTCGTCATCGGCGGCGGCGTGGTCGGCGCGGGCGCCGCCCTCGACGCCGCCGCACGCGGCCTCACCGTGACCCTGGTGGAGGCCAGGGACTTCGCGGCAGGCACCTCCAGCCGCTCCAGCAAGCTCATCCACGGCGGGCTGCGCTACCTGGAGCAGCTGGACTTCTGGCTGGTGCGCGAGGCGCTGAAGGAACGCGGCCTGCTGTTGCGCCGGCTGGCCCCGCACCTGGTGCGGCCGGTGTCGTTCCTGCTGCCGCTGCGGCATCGCGTCTGGGAACGCGCCTACATCGGCGCGGGCGTCGCCCTGTACGACACGATCGGCGGCGCCCGCGCCTTGCCGATGCATCGGCACCTGTCGCACACCCGCGCGCTGGAGCTGGCGCCCGCGTTGCGCGAGGACGCGCTGACCGGAGCGATCCGGTACTTCGACGCGCAGGTCGACGATGCCAGACACACGATGATGATCGCGCGCACCGCCGCTCAGCACGGCGCGACCGTGCTCACCCGCACCAAGGTGACGGCGCTGCTGCGCGACGGCGAGCGCGTCGTGGGCGCGGAGGTCACCGACCTGGAAACCGGCCGGGTGCACACGGTGCGCGCGCGCCGGGTGATCAGCGCCACCGGCGTGTGGACCGACGAGATGAACCGGATGACCGGCGTCGAGTTCCCGTTCCACGTCCGCATGTCGAAAGGCGTGCACATCCTGGTGCCGCGTCATCGCCTGCATCTGGACACCGGCCTGATCATGCGCACCGAGAAGAGCGTGCTGTTCGTCATCCCGTGGCACGGCCACTGGATCATCGGCACCACCGATACGGACTGGTCGCTGAGCAAGGACCATCCGGCCGCCAGCGACGCCGACGTGCAGTACCTGCTCGACCACGTCAACCAGGTGCTGCGCGAGCCGCTCACCCGCGACGACATCGTCGGCACTTACGCGGGGCTGCGCCCGCTGCTGTCCGGCGCGTCGGCCGACACCGCGACGCTCTCGCGGGAGCACGCGGTCGCCGAACCGGCTCCCGGTCTGTTCGTGATCGCGGGCGGCAAGTACACCACCTACCGGGTGATGGCCGCCGACGTCGTGGACGCGGCGGTGGCGGGACTGGGCCGCGCGGTCGCGCCGTCGGTGACCGAGCACCTGCCGATCCTCGGCGCGGTGGGTTACCAGGAACTCGCGGCCGATCTCGACAGCCTGGCGCAACGCGCGAGCCTGCCGCGGGCGACGGTCGAGCGCCTGCTCGGCCGCTACGGCTCGGCGATCACCGACCTGTTCGACCTGATCGCCCGCGAACCGGACCTGGGCCGTCCAATCACCGGCGCGCCGGAGTACCTCGGCGCGGAGGCGGTGTACGCGGTGACGCACGAAGGCGCGCTGCACCTGGACGACGTGCTCACCCGCCGCACCCGCGTCTCCATCGAGGCCGCCGACCGCGGTCTGGCCGCCGCGCCCGAGGTGGCCTGGCTGATCGGCGCGCACCTCGGCTGGGACGCCGCCGCCACCGAGCGGGAGATCACCCGGTACCGCGAGCGGGTGCGCGCCGAATTGGCCGCCAATCAGGCGGCCGACGACGAATCCGCCAACGCGGCCCGTATGGTCGCCATCGCTTGAGCGCGGTCGCGTGGCACGGTTTCCGCGTGGAACCGTGCCACGCCGTGCTCACCGGTCCATTCCGCCGTGGCCGCGCGGGGTCGACTCGTCGGTCTCGAGCTGCTCACCGGCGGGGTGCTCGTCGGCGTGCGTCGGTTTGGTGTGCTCCTCGGCGAAATCCGCGTCCTGCTGCATCGACTCCGCCGTTTCGGGATCGATATTCGGTGTGCTCATACCCAGCGCGTACCCGCGACCATCGCGTCGACGCAGTCCACATGCTCCGGACCTGGCACAACTCCCGACCGTGTCGGGTTGACCTCAACGGCGGTTGAGGATGAAGCATGGTGGCATGACTCGTCCAGCTGAAGCATGGAACATCGTCTATGACAATGACACCGCCCCTTGGGTGATCGGCGAGCCGCAACCGGCCATCGTCGCGCTGGAGCGGGAGGGCGGCATCACCGGCCGCGTGCTCGACCCGGGCTGCGGCACGGGTGAGCACACGATCCTGCTGACCCGACTGGGATACGACGTGCTCGGAATAGATATGTCGCCGAGCGCGGTGGCGTGCGCGCGCGCCAACGCGGCCGAGCAGGGTGTGCCCTCCGCCTCGTTCGAGGTGGCCGACGCGCTGGCCCTCGGCGACCGCCCGGACTTCTCCGGTGACCCGCCCGGCTCCGCGCCCGCGTTCGACACGGTCGTCGACAGCGCGTTGTTCCACGTCTTCGGGACCGAGGACGAGGCGCGCGCCGCATACGTCCGCAGCTTGCACGCGGTCTGCAAGCCAGGCGGCACGGTCTATGTCCTCGCGCTTTCGGATGCCGAGCCGGGGTTCGGCCCACGGATCAGCGACACCGTGATCCGGGATTCGTTCCGCGACGGCTGGACGCTGGAGGACCTGCGAGCCACCGAGTACCGCGGACGGATCACCGAACTGGTGGCCCAAGAGGCGGCGGACTTGGACATCTCCGAGTCCGGCAAGGTCGACGCCGCCGCCTGGCTGGCCCGCATCCGCCGCCTTTGAACCGTCCGCTTCACACCCCCTTCGGCGCTTTGCCGCCCATGAAGCCGAACAGGTAGCCCGCGACGCGCCGCATCTGGATCTCCTCGGCGCCCTCGGTGATCCGGTAGCGCCGGTGGTGGCGGTAGATGTGCTCGAACGGCTTGTGCCGGGAGTAGCCGAGGCCGCCGTGCACCTGCATGGCGCGGTCCGCGGCCTCGCAGCACAGCCGGTTGGCCCAGTAGTTGCACATCGAGACCTGCTCGGAGACGGCGAACGTGCCGTAGGTGTCCATCGACCACGCGGTCTTGTGAATGAGGGCGCGCAACATCTCGCACTGGGTGTGCAGTTCCACCAAGGGGAACTGGATCGCCTGGTTGGTGGCCAACGGCTTGCCGAAGGGCTTGCGCTGTTTGGCGTACGCCACCGACTGGTCGATGCAGTACTGCGCCGCGCCGAGACTGGACGCGGCCTGGCGGATGCGGTTCTCGTTGAAGAAGTGCTGGACCACCGCCAAGCCGCGTCCCTCGCCGCCGAAGACGGCGGAGTCCGGGACCCGGACGCCGTCCAGCGCGACCCGGGCGTGGTCGGTGGGCATGTTGAAGGTCCAGAGGTACTCCTCGACGACGAACCCGGGTGCGTCGGTGGGCACCAGGAACGCCGTGATGCCGGTCGCGTCGCCGGGGCCGCCCGAGGTGCGCGCGAAGATCAGGTCGGCGTCGGCGATGTGCACGCCGGTGTTCCAGGTCTTGCGCCCGGTGATCACCCAGTCGTCGCCGTCGCGGACCGCCGAGGTCTCCATGTGCGTCGCGTCGGAGCCGTGCTCGGGCTCGGTGATGCCGAAGGCGAAGAACTTCGTTCCCGAGGCCAGTCCGTCCACCCACTCCGCCTGCTGCTCGGGCGTGCCGTACTCGAGCATGAGCAGCAGACCGACGTTGTTGGCCACGATCGCGTGCTCGTTCTGCAGATCGCAGTGCAATCCGAGGCCGCGCCGGGCCAAGTGCTCGCGGATCACGGCCATGCCGAGGTTGGTGCCGTCCCGCCCGCCGTAGTGCGCGGGGAACGCGTAGCGCAGGTGACCGGCTGCGTCGGCGCGCCTGCGGACCTCGGCCAGCAGTTCCTCCCACTCCCCGTTCGGCAGGCCGCCGCGCTCCCAGTCGGTGCGGGCGTCCTCGCGGCGGTGGTCGAAGAAGCGGATGTTGTCGTCGGCCTGCTCGAGCGGGGCGATCTCCCGATCGATGAACGCGTCGAGTTCGGCGAGGTAATCGACCAGTTCCGCAGGGAGCTCGAAATCCATCGGGCAGTCACCCTTTCGCAGTGTGCCGCAACCCCGCGGGCAGGGCCGGTAGCAGCGTCTCCTCGAGCAGCTCGGCGAGCGAGTCCAGCAACTCCGCTGCCGATGGGCGATTCTCCATTCGTTCCCCTCGGTCGACTCCGGCCCTCAGCATGGCACGCGCCGACGCGGTCCCGATCGGTACTTTCGGCCGTCACCCGTGGCCGCGCAGTCGCAAAAGTCCGGCTGTCGTGGCGCGGAAACCGCAGGCATCGAAGTAGAACGGCGCGAGGCGATCCTCGAAATCGACGTGCAACCAGGTGCAGCCCGCCGTCCTGGCGCCATGCGCGGCTGTGGCGACGAGTTCGGTGCCGATGCCCCGATGCTGCCACTCGGACCGCACCTTCGGGTCGAGCAGGAACGCGTGGTCGCCGCCGTCCCACGCCACGTTGACGAAACCGGCAAGCGCGTTATCGCCGGTCCGGGCGGTGACCCAGCCGAGGCTGTGCCGCGCCGCGCGGTCCCACCATCCCGGGTCCGCGTCGCCGCCGTGCGATCTCGTCAAATCGGCCAGTTCGCTGTCGGTCAGAGCGCCTCGCCATCGGTAGTCGATCTCCATACGCCGCGACGATAGAAAGGTCGACCGCCCGGGAGCCAGCGGTTTTCCGCCGAGGCCCTTCCTGTGGAGTGGCTGGGAGTCTGCGGTGGGCGCCGCTCCGCACGGGTTCGCGCGCGAGACGGGTCGGTAAACTGCGAGAGGGATAGACAGGCGCGAATGCGCCATTCGTTGCGCTGGGCGGATACAGGAGATTTCATGGCGACCAGTCGCGTCCGATCCGGAATCGTCGCGGGGTTCGCCCTGATCATGGCGGTGCTCGTGGCGGCGTGCTCGTCCTCGTCGGGGCCGGGGAAGACACCGGGTGCGGCGGGCCCAGCGCCCGCGCCGATCACGATCACCCCATCCTCCGGCGCGGGCAATGTCGATCCGCTGGCGCCGGTGCAGGTGAGCACCGCCGACGGCCAGCTGACCCGGGTCACCATGACCAACGAGCAGGGCAAGACGGTGGACGGGATCATGACGCCGGACAAGACGGCGTGGAAACCCGTCGAGCCGCTCGGCTACGGCCGCACCTACAAGGTGACCGCGGAGGGTTTGAGCATCACCGGCAGAACCGGCCCGGCCACCTCGACCTTCTCCACGCTGACCCCCAACAATCAGACGAAGGTGTCACTGGCCACCACGGGCGGCACCCCACTGTCCGACGGCGGCACTTTCGGCGTGGGCACCGTGGTGGTGGCCCACTTCGACGAGAACATTCCCGACCACGCCGCCGCCGAGAAGCACCTCGCGGTCACCACCGATCCGCCGGTGGAGGGCTCCTGGTACTGGCTGGACGACCGCAACGCGCACTGGCGCCCGAGGGAGTACTACGCGCCGGGCACCAAGGTCAGCGTGGCGGCGAACGTCTACGGCCAGGAACTCGGCCGCGGGCTCTACGGCCAGGAGGACACCAAGACCACGTTCACCATCGGCGCGGCGCACGTCTCGATCGCCGATGACAACACCAAACAGGTCCAGGTCTTCGAGAACGGCAGGCTGATCCGCACCATGCCGACCTCGATGGGCAGGGGCGGCAGCGAGGTCGTCGGTGGCAAGACGATCACGTTCTGGACCCAGCCCGGGATCTACACGGTCATGGACAAGGCCAATCCGGTGATCATGGATTCCTCCACCTACGGCCTGCCGATCAACTCCCGGCTCGGCTACAAGGAGGCCATCGGCTGGGCCACCCGGATCAGCACCGACGGCATCTATTTGCACCAGCTCGACTCCACCGTCTGGGCCCAGGGCAACACCGACGTCTCGCACGGCTGCCTCAACCTCAGCGGCGAGAACGCCCAGTGGTTCTTCAATTTCGCCGTCCCCGGTGACGTGGTGGAGATCCGCAACACCGGCGGAGCCCCGCTGGAGGTCTGGCAGAACGGCGACTGGGGCGTGCCCTGGGAGCAGTGGGTCCAGGGCAGCGCGCTCCACTAGAGCCGACACGCTGCCCGGTGTTGCCGATGGTGGGAAGCTGCACTACATTCCTGCACTCGCGAGACCACCCGGTCTCCCATCCCCGCGCGACGTTCCCGCGACGGCACCGCGTGGGACCCGCGTTGACGATCGGAGCCGGCTCGATGGCGATGCTGCTGTACTACCTACTCCTCCCGCTGTACTTGGCCGAGGGATTCGTCAACCTGCTGGATTGAGCGCGGAGCGAGTCCGGGCTCACGCATCCCTCAACCGGCTTGTTCGGCCCCGGGTGGCTGGTGGAAGCCGGGCCCGGCCTTGGGTTCCACATCGCGCGGATCGATGGGTTCGCGGCAGTGGTCGCAGACCAGCATGGGTGAGGTCTCGTGTCCGCAGGTGCGATGTTCCAGGACGATCGGCCTGCCCTCCGGCCCGGTCAGGTGGTTGTCGCCCCACACCATCATCGCGGTGACGATCGGATACAGTTCGCGGCCCGCTGCGGTGAGGTGATAGTCGATCCGGCCGCCGCCGTGGTCGGTGCGGGTGAAGATGCCCGCGTCCATCAGCATGCGCAGGCGGCTGGTGAGCAGGTTGCGGTTGGTGATGCCGATATTGCGCGCGAAATCGCTGAAGCGGTGCACCCCGAAGAACGCCTCGGCGATGAGCAGGATGGTCCACCGGTCGCCGAGTAGTTCGACGACGCGGGTGACCGAATCGTCGACCGGGCGCCGCAGTGTCATGGCGACATTTTCGCATCCCGCAACGGTATTGCTTTCCTACCGACGGTATCGGAATAATACCGAGCAAGACCGGTGCCCGCTCCGGGCCGGACCGCTGGGAGTGTCGATGACGACCACGAACCACCCGACCGACGACTACGTGCGCCTGCTCCACCCCGCCGTGCGGCCGGATCCGTACCCCGTCTTCGCGCGGCTGCGTGACTCCGGCTCGTTCCGGATCGGTACGGCTCCGGTCGTCGTGCTCACCCGCTACGCAGACTGCGCCGCCGTGCTGCGCGATCCGCGCGCGAGCGTCGACAGGTCGCTGGCCCGGTTGCAGCTGGGCTCGATGCCGATCCACGACGGCACGCGGGAAAACGGTGCGGCCCAAGCGAAACCCTCGTTCTTGTTCCTGGATCCACCCGATCACACTCGCCTGCGCCGCCTGGTGTCCAAGGCGTTCACCCCGCGCGTGGTGCGGCAACTGGAGCCTCGGATCATCGAGATCGTCGACGACCTGCTCGACCAGCGCGCCCGCGCGGGGAGCTTCGACGCCGTCGATCACTTCGCCTATCCCCTGCCGGTGACCGTGATCTGCGAACTGCTCGGCGTCCCGCTGGCGGACGAAGCCAAGCTCAGCGCCTGGTCCGCCCTGCTGTCCCGCACGCTCGACCCGACTTCTCGCGCGGCCGCCCAGTTCCGCGCCGACCCGGCGGAGATCCAGCGCGCCGGGACCGAGTTGTACGCCTACTTCGAAGAACTCACCGACCGCCGCCGCCACACTCCCGGCCCCGATCTGCTGTCCGAACTCATCGCCGCCGAAGACGCCGGAGACGTGCTCACCCACGCGGAACTGATCTCGACCTGCGCGCTGCTGCTGGTCGCCGGGCACGAGACGACGGTCAACCTGATCGCCAACGCGACCCTCGCCCTGCTGCGCAGGCCGGACGAACTCGCCGCCCTCCGCGCGGACCCGGACCGCGCGGACGGTGTCGTCGAGGAGACGCTGCGCTTCGACCCGCCGGTCCAGTTGATCCCGCGCATCGCCGCCGACGATCTGACCATCGGCGGCACGGGCATTCAGCGCGGCGATCTGGTGGTGCTGCTGATCGCCGCCGCGCACCGTGACCCCGCGATGTTCGGCGACCCCGACGGATTCGACCCGGCGCGCGAGAACCGCCATCTGGCCTTCGGCCTCGGGGCTCACTTCTGCGTCGGCGCTCCCCTGGCCCGACTGGAGGCGCGGGTGGCGTTGACCCGGTTCGCGCAACGAGTCGAGTCGCCGAAGCTGACGGTCGACCCGCCACCGTATCGGGAGCACGTCAATCTGCGCGGGCCCGCGCATTTGCCCATCGAGTTCGCGGCGATCCGCCCCAGGTAGGTCAGCCGTCGTAGGACACGTGCGGCGTCCATCCCTCGGCGGGGCGCGTGGCCGCCGCGTACAGCGCCCCGGCGACCCGGTCCCGGGTGAACGCTCCCTCGCCGAGAACGCCGTTGATCTGCACCGCGACCGCTCGGATGCCCTCGGGCGCGAGGGTGGCGTCCACACTGGTCACCAGGTTGCGCACCGCCGCCTTCTGGACACCGAGCGAAGCGGCCCGATACCAGGGCTTGTCCGCTGCCGCGCTGCCGGTGACCAGCACGCGGGCGCCCTCGGACAGGAAGGGGCGCGCCGCTTGCACGGCGGGCAGCAGCGCCCCGGCGCCCACGGTGAGGTCCTCGAGCAACTCGGCGACCGACAGCCGCAACGGATCGGCCTCGCGGAAGACGCTGGGATTGAAGTGCAGCACGTCGATGCGGCCGTGCCGCTCGCCCACCCCCGCGACGACTCGGGCCACGTCGGCGGGATCGCGCAGATCCACGCCGACGCCCTCCGCGTCGAAGCCCTGCTCGCGCAACTGTTCGGCCAGCGGCTCGGCTTCTTCGGACAACCGGCAGGCCAGCACGGCGGTGAAGCCGTCGGCGGCGAACAGGCGGGCGACCGACGGCCCGACGCCGGGACCGGCGCCGAGCACGAGGAGTACGGGACCGGTCATGCTTTCCCGCCTCGGGTCTTGCGTCCCGATCATTCGACGACGGCCTTGATCCGGTTGAGGGTCTCGCGCATTCCCTCGACGTTCGTCTTGCCGCGCGCCCACCCGGCCAGCAACCAATACAGCCGCAGCACCGGATTGCTGTGCAGCTGAAAGGACTCGGTGACCTCGGTGCCGCCGTCCACCGGCCGGAAAACATAGCGCCACGTGTTGATCGGCATGCCCTGTGGTCCGAGCACGGTGAAGGCGAACTCGCGACCCGGCTCGCAGGCGACGATGCGGCACACCGTCGCGTACTTCAGTCCCCAGCCGTTGCGGTTGACATGGCCGCGGAACTTCACGCCGACCGCGGGCCCGGTCGCGCCGCCGAGCCACTCGGCGGCGAACGTCTCCGGACTGAATCGCCCGGTGTTCTCGATGTCGCTGACCAGTTCCCAGATCTTGTCGGCCGGGGCGGCCATCCGGACCGTGACGCTGTCGTGCATGCGCCGAACGCTAGCAGGCGGTCCGTACGCCGCTCCCGGCTCCGACCGGGCCGCGGCCAAGCGGGCCGCCCAGCCGTCCACGTCCGCCAGCCGCTGGCCCGGCCGCAGTACCCAGCAGGCAGCGAGCAGATCATGACCGAAGTGGGCCAGGGCCGTGTGCTCCGGCCAGTATTCGCGGGTCCACTCCGGGTCGTCGGTCGCCGAGTCGATGCCGCTGCGCACCACGCCGACCAACTCGAATTGCAGATGCTGGACCAGCACCCACGCTTCGGCGTCCATCGGCTTACGGCGCAGCCGGTCGAGCAGGGCGCGCGCGGTGGTGCGCACCCGGTCTTCCAGCCGGCGAAAAGTGCGCCGGTGCCCGCGGGGTGCGACGCCGTGCAGCGCGAGCACGGCGACGGCGACACCGAGCAGTGTCTCCCACAACCGATCCCGGATCACGGGTCCGATCGGGCCGCCCGTCGTGGCGACGCCGCCCGCGATCAGGGCGACCGGAGTGATGAAGACGACGGCCAGCGCGTAATTGCGCGGCACGAACAGTTCGATGCAGAACTGCAGCGCGGCGACCAGCGCGATCAGCGCGTAACCGGTCGGCCCCAGCTGGTAGATGAGCGCAAACAGGCCCAGGCCCGCGACGGTGCCGACGAACCGGTGAATGGCCCGCACCTGTCCGCGCACTCGGTCCGGTCCGGTCTGCAACACGATCAGGGCGCTGAGCACCGCCCAGTGCGGCCGCTCCAGACCGAGCAGCGCGCTCAGCGCACCCGCGCCCAGGCACCCCACGGCGACGCGCATCGCGCTGATCGCCGCGTGCGAGGAGAACGACAGGGACCGCTCGAGCCGAAAACCGATGCCCGGGCGGGCGAACGAGACCAAGGGATCTACCAGCAGATCGTCGGTGTCGTCGTCGGGGGCGTGCCCGGCGAGGTTGCGCCGCGCCTCCTGCAAGGTCGTCAGCAGCTCGGCTTCCCCCGGGTCCGAGGGCAAGCCCGCGTCGTAGACCGCGGCCCACGCGTCCGCCATCGCGGCTCCCGCCCGGTGGCGCAGGTCGATGGCGGGCGTTCCCGCCTCCCGCGCCGCGACATAGGCGTCGACCGCCCGGACCGCCGCGCCGACCGCCACCCGTTCGGGCTTGCGACGATCCCGCAGCACCCCGGCCATCGAGACGACGATCGACGCGACGACACCGCAGGCCGTGCAGAACAACAATGTCAGCACCGAGGTCCCGACCTCCGCGGCTCTCATCGCGCCCGCGCAGACGAGGGCGAAGAACAGCGCACCGGGCGGACCGAGCCGCAGCGCGTCGATGACGAACACGGCCACGACCGCGATCGCCGACACCACGACGACCATGAGCAGCGATGACCCGAACCCGGTGTCCAGCAGGCTGCCGACCACCGCACCGACACCGCAGGCGGCCAGCAGCGCCGAGCCTGCGGCGAGGACCACCCGGCCGCGCACCCGGAACGGCCGCCCCTCGCCGTAGAGCACGGCGAAGGCGCCGAACATGACGAACACCGCCGCATCCGGATGGCCGAGACCGGTGATGATCGTGGCGGGAGCGGCGAACGCGAGCGCGGCACGCAACGCTACGCTCCACCGCCGGCCCGCGGGCGGCAAAGCGAACAACAGCGAGCCGACTCGGCCCTTCGGTGGCACCGGATCCGGGTATGTCGCGGCCACCTGCTGTCCTTTCTGTTCTGGACGATATACCTGCTGGACACATTAGATTCGGGTCATGACCGCCGACGCTCATCTTCCGCTACCCCCGCGCGTCCACGCCTTCGGCGACGACGCACTCGGTGATCACGACGCCGTCGCCCTGGCCACGCTGGTGCGCGATGGTACGGTGTCGCCGCGCGAACTGGCCGCCGCCGCGGTGGCGCGCGCCGAGCAGGTGGAACAGCTGGCGGCCGTCGCCTACCGGAGCTACGCGGAGCCGCTGCTGCCCGCCGAGCCGACCGGCGCCTTCTACGGCGTGCCCAGTTTCGTCAAGGACAACACGGACGTCGCGGGCATGCCGACCAATCAGGGCACGGCCGCGTTCCACGCGCGGCCCGCCCGCGCGCACAGCGGCTACACCCGGCAGTTCCTCAGCACCGGCCTCACCGTGCTCGGCAAGAGCGCCATGCCCGAATTCGGCTTCAACGCCAGCAGCGAGACCCCGCATCTCGCGCCAACGCGCAATCCGTGGCACACGGGCCATTCCGTGGGCGGCTCGTCGGGCGGGGCGGCCGCGCTGGTGGCGGCGGGTGTCGTCCCGATCGCGCACGGCAACGACGGCGGCGGTTCGATCCGTATTCCGGCGGCGTGCGCGGGGCTGGTCGGTTTGAAGCCGACCCGCGGGCGGCACGTGGTGTCCGGGCTGGCCCGCACGCTGCCGGTCGACATCGTCAGCGAAGGTGTGCTGACCAGGACGGTGCGCGATACGGCCGCGTACGCCGCTGCGGCCGAACAGTATTGGCGCAATCCCGCGCTCCAGCCTATCGGCCGCGTCGACGGTCCCCCGACCCGGCGCATGCGGGTAGCGCTGGTGCTCGACAATCTCGCGGGGCCGCTGGCCGCCGGGCCCACCCGGGCGGCCGTCGAAAATGTCTCGCGCACACTCGAATCAGGCGGCCACTCGGTCGAGCCGGTGCCGCTGCCGTTCGACGCCGCGATCGAGAGCGCCTTCCTGCACTATTGGGGCCTGCTCGCGGCCGCGATCACCACGACGGGCCGCTTCCTCGACCGCCGGTTCGACGCGCGCCGCGTGGACGACCTGACCGTGGGTCTCCGCGCCTTGTTCCTGCGCCGGGCACTGCACGCCCCGCTCACGCTCTACCGGCTCCGCGCGGCGGCGGCCACCTACGAGCGGGCGCTCGGACCCTACGACGCGGTGCTGCTCCCCACGCTCGGTCACACCACGCCGGAGCTCGGCTATCTCAGCCCGACCGTGCCGTTCGACGAACTCATCGAGCGGTTGCGCGCCTACGTCTGTTTCACGCCGATCAACAACATCACGGGAACGCCGGCGATCACGGTTCCGGCGGGCCTGACCGACGCCGGACTGCCGATCGGCGTACAGTTCGCCGCCACCCGCGGCAACGAGCGCACCCTGCTGGAACTGGCCTACCTGATCGAGGCCGAACGGCCGTTCCCCCGCCTGGATCGCTGAGCCATCCGATCTTCGCGCCGTTCGTGCGCGTGGCGGTCGGTGCGTCAGACGACATTCGCCGCGGACGACGGACGGTCGCGGTGCACCGGGCCGTGGGCGTCGTCGCAGTGGTCCTCCAGCACCGGCAGCAGGCGCTGCGCGTCCACCTCGGGCGAGGAGGCAACGGCATGGGAGTGGTCGACCTGCAACGTGGTGTGGGTGATGCCGTAGTCGTGGTCGAGCAGGTGCTCGATCCGCTGGCGCAGGCCGTGGCAGTCGGCGCCCGGCCGGACCAGCACATGCGCCGACAGCGCGATGTCACCGGAGGTGATCTGCCAGACGTGCAGATCGTGCACCTCGTCGACGCCATCGATGCCCACCACCCCGCGCCCCAACGCGTCCGGATCGACGCCCGCGGGAGCGGCCTCCAGGAAGATCCGGCCGGATTCGCGCACCAGCCCGAGCCCCGCCTTGACCATCAGCGCGACGACGATGAGCGTGGCGATAGCGTCCGCCCTCGCGAAGCCGGTGGTCAGCACGACAAGGCCGGCCACGGCGGTGGCGATGAATCCGTACAGGTCGTTGAGCACATGCTGGAAGGCGCCTTCCACGTTGAGGCTGGCGCGATCGGCCTTGCTGATCGCCCAGGTGGCCGCGATGTTGACCACCACACCGGCCAGCGCGGTCGCAAGCACGAGCCCGCCGGTCACCTCGGGCGGCTCCAGCAGGCGGCGCACGGCCTCGTAGGTGAGCCAGCCCGCCAGCACGAGCAACGTGACGCCGTTGGCCTGCGCCGACAGGATCTCGGCGCGTTTGTAGCCATAGGTGTACTTCCCGTTCGCCGGACGCGCCGCGAGCCGGATCGCGACGAGCGCGAGGACAATGGACGCGGCGTCGGTGAGCATGTGCGCCGCGTCGGACAGCAGGGCCAGCGAGTTGGCCAGCAGACCGATCACGACCTCGACCGACATGAAGCCGACGATGAGGGCCAGCGCGATGGTCAGCCACCGGCGATCGGCCTGACCGGAGAGCGCGTGCCCGTGCGCGTGACCGTGTTCGTGTCCCATCGACCCAGCCCTTCCCACACCTGATGTATGCGCATATCTGCATCTGTTCCGTCAGCTTAACCCACCACCAGGGGCGCGCGACAGAGGAGCCAAGTGAGCTGGATCACGTCGCAGAGGTAATCGACGGAACGCCTCACCCGAACAGGGCGTGCACCAACGCATAAGTCGACACGGTGGCGACCAACCCCGCGGAGACACTGACGACCACGTTCATCGCCGCGTAGAAATACGCGGCCCGCTCGGCCAGGCGCACGGTTTCGTAGCTGAACGTGCTGTACGTGGTCAGCGCTCCGCAGAACCCAGTCCCCAGCAGCAGGAAAAGCGGCGAGGACAGCGCCGATCCCGCTCCGCTGAGGGCGCCGAGGACGAGACACCCGAGCAGGTTGACCATGAAGGTGCCCCACGGGAACAGGCTGTCGCGGCGATCCTGCACCACGCGATCGATGAGATACCGCAGCGGTGCGCCGATCGCGCCGCCCACCAGGACCAGCAACACCGTCATCGAGCCGCCTTTCGCGCGCGTCGCAGGCGTTCGTATCCCGCCCTGGTGAGCCACATGGCGGCGAGGGTCGCCGACAGGGCGCAGATCAGCGTGCCCGCCAGATAACCGGCCGCGACGACGATCGTGCCGGGCCGCAGTAGGGCGCGGATCTCGTTGACGTAGGTGGAGAAGGTGGTGAACCCGCCCAGCACACCCACTCCGAGAAAGGGGCGCAGCAACCGATGAGCAGCCCAGATTTCGGTTACCGCGACCATGAGCACTCCGATCGCGAAACATCCCGCGACATTCGTGACGAAGGTGGCCAGCGGAAAATGCCCGGGGCGAGCGGGCAACCCCTGCGAAAGGCCGTAGCGGGCGAGCGCGCCGAGCGCCCCGCCGAAGGCGACGACGACCGATACCGGGCCGTGGGTACGCCAGAATTCCCACCGGCGAGCGCGGCCACGCGCGCGATCGGCGATGCCGGTCGGTTCCTCGGTCAGTTCACCCGCCACGCAGATCTTCTACCCGACCGTCCGCGGCGGCGCCACCGCCGGTCACCACGCCGCCGCACTCATCGGCGCTCGGCCCCTCCGTCGCCGTCGTGCGCGACGAGAACCGAGCAACCGACGTGCCGGGCGGCCTTCTCCGCGGTGCTGCCCATGAACCGCCCCCAGATGCCCGAGTGCCCGGTGCGCCCGAGCACCAGCAGGTCGGCATCGTGATCGGCTGCGGCCGTGGCCAGTTCGCGCGCGGCCTGACCCGCGCGCACCTCGGCCCGCACCGCTATGCCGTGCCGTTCGGCGGCCTCGGCGGCCGTGGTGAGCCAGCGGCGGCAGGTCAACTCGCCGATCGAGCGTTCGTCCTCGATCTCGCCGACCACCGGTCCGTAGTGCGGCAGGTACTCCTCGACCGCGACGACCGTGAGCGTGGCGTGGTGCACCGTCGCCAACTCGAGCGCCATCGTCAGGGCGGCCCTGGCGCCCGGTGAATCGTCGTAACCCACCACGATCCGCTGGAACACCTCTCCATTGTGATCCCTCGACTGGGTCAGAGCCAGCGTTCCAGCAACACTATGGCAATCACGCCGTGGCCGTGGAGCGATCCGCCGCGAGCACTTCGGCGGCCGCGCGCTCGCCCGAGCGGATCGCTCCCTCGATGTAGCCCGACCACTCCGTCGCGGTTTCGCTTCCGGCCCAGTGGATCGCACCGACAGGGTCGCGCAGCGCGGAGCCCGCGGTGGTCAGGACGCCCGGGGGGAAGAAGGCCCCGTAGCCGCCGCGCGTGTACGGATCGTCCGCCCAGACCTTCTCGTGCCACTCGATCGGCTCGCGGGCGGCATGCCCGAAGGCACGGACGAGCGAACCGATGATCATGGCGCGTCGCTCGGCCGGGGGCAGGGCGGCCAGCCGCTGAGCGGCCCGGCCGGGCACCAGCGCGCCGAGTACGCCCGGACCGCCGGGCCGGGTCGCGTCGAAGGTGACCGGCACCGGATCGTGCAGGTTCAGCGATTGGCCGGTGAGCAGGTCGTCCCGCCAGAACGGCCGCTCGTAGACGGCGAACGCTTTCAGCACCGAGCCCATCGGCATGCGCTGGGTCAATTGGTCGCGCGCGGCGGGCAGCGGCGGATCGTAGGTGATACGTCCGGCGAGGGTGGGCGGCACCGCCACGATCACGTGCTCGGCGTGCACGTCACCGGAGTCGGCACTCACCCCGACACCATCCGCCTGCCTGCGGATACGTGTCACCGGCGCGCCGAGGCGCACCGCATCCCCCAGTTCGGCGGCGATGGCCAACGCGGGCCCGTCGGCGCCGTCGACGAACAGGCGGTTCACCGTCTCGGCGGCGACCCCCGCCTCGACGCCGCCCGCCGAACGGATCGTGGTGAGCAGACCGAGCATCGAGATGCTGCCGACGTCCACGCACAACTCCTCGCCGATCATCACCTCGGCCAGGTTCCGCGCCCGCCGCTCCGGCAGGTTCCGGCGCAACCAGGTGGCCGCCGTCATCGCGTCCAGCCGATCGGCGCCCGGTGTGGCCCATGGCCGCGTGAGATCCACCCGTGCGGCCATCCGTTCCAGCCGCCACATCGCCTGGGCGAGCACGACGAGGACGAACGTCGGAAGCGGTGGGCGGGCTCCGGTGAAGGGCCGCCGGACCACGCCCTCGACCAGCAGGTCGACTCCTTCTGGCGGTGGGTAGGTCGCGGCGCCGTACTCTTCGGCCAGCGTGGCGAATCGCGTGTGCGCGCCCGAGATCCACTGGCCGCCGAGGTCGACGGCCCATCCGGCGCCGACCCGCGCGGTCCGGGTGCGACCGCCGACGCGATCGCTCGCCTCCAGGACGACGACATCCCGGCCGGCCGCTCGCAACGCCCGTGCCGCGCACAGCCCGGCATATCCCGCACCGACGACAACGACGTCCGTACGGTCCATGGTGGCCTCCCGTCGCCGCACCGTAACTCGACAACCACTGTTGATCACCCGTCGCCGTTCCGCAACCGCTTCGCCGCGCATCGACCGGGCGCCGATGCTCCTGACTCCGCGCCGCCCCGCGCGGTCCGACTGCACGCGAGACCGACCCGGCGGACCGGTGTCATCGACGGCTGCACATCTCGGGCGCGCCGCGGCGGGACGCGCCACTCGGCCGGAGCCGTAGGAATCGCGGTGTTCGTCGCATCGCCACCCGAACCCGCTGCGCCGGTTCGCCTACGGCGCGCCGCCGCCTAGCGAGTCAGCGTGGCGAGGGCGGCGATGGCGGCCTCTTGAAAGGTCGCCGTCAGCGTGCGCGGCCGCGCCGCGACACGTCCGCGCACCCATTGCCTGCAGTACTCCTGCGCCGGTCCGGCGCAGATCGCATGGGCCATCGGATAGCCGCCGCCCGGCTCCGCGGTTCCGATCAGCTCTCGGTACCGGCGTTCCAGCGCATCGAAGAAGACCCGATTGTGCTGGGCGAGTTCGGTTTCCGCGAAGCCGGCCACCTCGTCCGGCAAGGTGGCGAACAGGAACCGGGCCAGGTCGCGATGGTCTTCCACCCAGCCGAGATGGGCCGCGAGCATCGCGCGGATCGCTTGCTCGGCGCCGACATCCGGCGCGTCGAGGCACGCCAGCATCGTCCGCTGGTAGTCGAGCATCCCGGAGACATAGACCGCGGCGGCCAATTCGGCTTTCGAACCGAACGCGTGGAACATGCTGCCGCTGGACAAACCGAGCCGATCCCGCACACCAGCCACTGTGAACGACGCATACCCTTTGGCCAGGAGCTGTTCCGTGGCTTCGGCCAAAATGCGCTCGCGGGTGCGCACGGCAGGCTACCCGCCGAACTCGGCATCGATGCCGGAACGGACCGCGGCGAGCACCTGCGCGCGCACACGCAGCTTCGTACCCGTGTGCGCCGCGAAGTCGATTCCGGCCAACCGGTGCGCTTCGGCCGTCGCGCGCGTGCGCAGGTCGTCGGCATCGGTGGTGAGCACGTCGAGAAAGCCCAGTTCTCTGGCTTCTTCGGGCGCGACCAGGATCCCGGTGTTCGCCGCCCGGTCGAAGCCCGGCGCGGTGAGCCGGTGCCGCGCCAGCTCCACACCGTAGTGCGGAATGGTCAGCCCGATCACGACCTCGTTGAGACCCAGCTTGAAATCCCCCGCTACGCCGAACCGTACGTCCGTGGCCAGCAACGTGAACGCGCCTTGGGCGATGGCGTGCCCAGGGCATGCCGCCACGACGGGATACGGGAACCCGAGCAGCCGGTGTACCAGGTTGCCGCCGGCACGCAAGGTGCGGCGGATGTCGTCGGCGGATCGGGAGAACGTCGCCAGGTCGTAGCCGGCGGAGAACACGCGCGCGCGGCCGGTCAACAGGACGACCGCCCGGTCCGCCTCGGCCCGGTCCAGGGCGGCGGCGATGGCGCCGAGCATGTTCTCGGACATCACGTTCGCCTTACCGTCGTCCAGCGTGATCGTGGCGACGCCGCCGTCCAGCCGGTAGGTGACGAGTTCGGTCATGACAGCCTCCTCTAGAGCAGGACTCTAGAGTATCACTCTAGGAGCCGCTGGCTAACCACGAGCTGCGGGGCCGGACGACCGGATCCGGACGAGGTGGCGTTGTGGCAACGACACGAAACAGCGGCCCATGATCGCCCGATACATGAACCAGACGATGCTGCCGAAAAAGCCTGGTGCGTCCGGGCTTCGGACTAGCCTCGGGACAGGCTCAGGTGAAGGAAGCGACATGACCGCAGCAACCGTCATCCGCCCGCTGGCGCCGAGCGAGGCGATCTTCGCCAACAGCGAAGTCCTCGTCGGCTACTCGATTCGGGTGGCGGGTCGGTTGGATATCGCCGCGCTGTCGGCGGCGTTCGAAGCCGTGGTCCGCTCTCGTCCGATCCTCGGCGCCCGCCTCGAGGCGGACGGCCGCGGCGGCCACCTGCTGCTCGAATCGCCCGGCGCCACACCGGAGCTGACGGTCGCCGCGGGCGATCCCGAGCGGTTGCTCACCGGAGCCAGGCTCGACCAGCGCAGGGCGCTCTCCTCGCTGTGTGTGGTCCGGGACGGCGATACCGCCGGAATCACGTTGGTGACCCACCACAGCGTCGCGGATGCCTACCATTCGCTGGCCGTGCTCGACGAGCTGTGGTCCTGCTACACCGACCGCACCGGGAGGCGATCCGCCGAACTGCCGCCGCACGGCTTCCCGCGCTCGGTGGAGGACCTGCTGCGCGAGCGCGGCGTGCGGAAGATCGACACACCGGTCATGCCGCACCGCCCGGTGGGCGTCGCTCGAAGCTACTCCGGCCCGGACGATCCCGACTACCTCGTCCCGCGCACCGCGCGCTGCAGACTGACCCGGCAGCAGACCGCCGCGCTGATCGAACTCGGGCACCGGGAGAACACCACGATCAACGGCCTCGCCTCGGCCGCGATCCTGCTCACCGAGGCCGAGCTGCGCGGATTGCCGCTGACCGAGCTGGCCTACACCTACTCGGTCGACCTGCGTACCCGGGTGTCCCCGCCGATCGGGATGACCGAAGGCACCAACGTGCTCGGCTTCGCGAATTTCATCCCCGCGCTCCGGACCGGCACGACGCTGGTCGAACTGGCCCGCGGCATCAGCGACACGCTGCGCGCCGGACTGGACACCGGCATCGTGCAGCAGACCCCGCTGCACATACCCGAGATCGCCGCCGGTCCCCCGCCGCGCGCACCGGGAATCGTGCTGGCCACCAATTGGGGACGCGTGCGCAGGCCCAGGGTGCCGGACGAGTTGCGGATCACCGACTTCCGCTCGATCATGCTCGGCAAGCCCGACAAGACCGGGCACCGGCTCCAGCAGCCGAGCGGCACCATCATCATCAGCACCTTCGACGACCGGCTGAGCATAGAGATCCATCATCCCGAGGAAACCACCGAGGAGCAGCGGGTGCGGGTACGACTGCTCACCACCCACCTGTCGGAGTTCAGCGCGGCGGGCGCCGCCTGAACCCGTCAAGCGCGCGCGGCCTGCTTGCGGGACAAGGTCTGCAACGGATCGGTGAGCACGTCGGTGAAGGCCAGTTCGGCGGCTCCGATCAAGGTCGCGTCGCCCGCGAGCGCGCTGGTGCGCAACCTGACCCGTTCGCGGACGGCTTGCAGGCCGTTCACCGCGACGCGGCTGCGCACCTGGGCCGCCGAGGCCAGATAGATCTCCCGCAGCACGCCACCGAACACCACCATCGACGGATTGAAGATGTTCACCAGATTGGCGACGCCGTAGCCGAGCCATTCACCGACCTGGTGCAGCGCGTCGCGGGCCACCGCGTCGCCGCGGGCGGCGGAGTCGACGATCGCGTCGACCGCCGCCTGCCCCGCCGGATCGGTCCGTCCCGCCGCCGCGATCAACCCGAGTTCACCCGCTTCGGCCTCGAGGCAGCCGCGGGAACCGCAGGCGCACGGCCGCCCGCCGGGATTCACGATCATGTGCCCGACTTCCCCGCCGTAACCGCCTTCCCCGCCGAGCAATTCGCCGTTCATGATGATGCCGCCGCCGATGCCGACGTCACCGTGCAGGTAGATCAGGTTCGCCAAGCCTTCGCCCACACCGCGTTCGCGTTCGGCCAGCGCGCCGAGGTTGGCGTTGTTGCCGACCGCGACGCGGAGGCCGAGTGCGAGTTCCCGCGTCAGCTCGGCGCCGAACGCGACATCCACCCAGCCGAGATTCGGCCCGTACCGCACGACGCCGTCCGCCTCGCGGACCATGCCGCAGAACGCGACCCCGACGCCGACGCACCGAGCGTCCGGAGCGGCCGCCGCGATCATCTCCCGCGCCATCGCCGCCAGCGCGGCGATCACGTCGTCCGGGTCGAACGCGCCGCCGGGACGGGCGGTCGCGGTGCGCTCGAGCACCGACCCGCCCAGCCCGACACGCGCGGCGGCGAGCCGGTCCGCGCCGACGTCCAGAGCGACGACGTAGACCCGCTCGGCCTGCGGACGCACCACCAGCGACGGCCTGCCCGCCCGTCCGGTCTGGCCCGGCAATTCCTCGCTGACCAGGCCCGCCGCCGCCAGATCCGTGGTGAGGGCGAGAATCGTGCTGCGATTCAATCCCATTCGCTCGGCGAGCGTGGCACGCGACACCGCCCCGTCACGGTGGACGTGCCGCAGCAGCGCGGCGAGGTTGCGCGTGCGGATCTCATCGGGCGAAGGTGCTGCTCGCATTCACCGGGCTTTCGTCACAGGGCTGGGATTCATCGCCGCGGGAGCGCACGCTTACGGGAGAGGGCGTCCACTCCGGCCGCCAAGAGCAGCACAAATCCTGTCACAACGAATTTCGTGCCCGCGCTGTAGCCCATCAGCCCCATGCCGTTGTTGATCACGGCGACCACCGCGGCGCCGAGCACCGCGTCCAGCATCCGCCCGCGGCCGCCGAAGAGACTGGTGCCGCCGATCACCGCCGCGCCGACCGCGGTGAGCAGCACGTCGCTGCCGCCGGTGTTCGGGTCGACGGAGTTGGCGCGCGAGGCCGCGATCAGTCCGCCCACCGCCGCCATCGTCGAACACAGCACGAAGGCGGTGATCTTCACTCGATCCACCGCGATGCCCGCGCGCCGGGCGGCCTCCGCGTTGCCGCCGACGGCGTAGACGTGCCGCCCGAACGCGGTGCGGTCCAGCACGAACGTCCACAGCAGCAACAGCGCGGCGATCATCGGCACCACGATGGGCATCCCCGTCAGCGAGTGCACCGCGGGATTGCGGCTGCGCTCGCCGTTGAGCACCAGCACCGCCGCGCCGGCCACGAGCGCCAGCAGCACGACTCGCACCACGACCACCCGCGCCGTCGTGCCGGTGAGCCCGAGTTTCGTGCGCGCCCGCCACTTCCGGTACTGCACGAGGGCGAAACCCGCGACCAGTGCCGCGTACAGCGCCCAGCCGAGCAAGGGCGGCACGTTCTTGTTCGCGATGGCGACGATCGTCTCGTCGCGGATGGAGATGTTGCGGCCGTTGTCCATGATCTTCAGCGCCACGCCCTGCAACGCCAGGAAAGCCGCCAGCGTCACCACGAACGACGGGATCCCGATCTTCACCACGACCGTGCCGATCACCAGTCCGATCACCATCCCGGTGAGCAACGAGACCAGCACCGCCGAATACCACGGCCACCCTTCGTCGGTGAGCAGCACCGCGAGCACGGCCGCGCAGACTCCGCTGGTGAACCCGGCCGACAGGTCGATCTCCCCCAGCAGCAGCACGAAGATCAACCCCATCGCGATCACCGCGATCCCCGCGCCCTGCGTGAACAGATTGGCGAAATTCGCCTCGGACATGAAGACCGGGCGCGCCGCCCAGAAGACGGCCGACAGGACGACGAGCGCGATCACCGAGGGCAACGCCCCCATGTCGCCGCCGCGCACGCGGCCGACGTAGTCGCTCATCAGGTCGGTCACCGGCGCCGCCACCGGTCGCCGCTCGGTGGTCACCGCGGTCATCGGGTCGCTCCGCTCGCCTCGAGGCCGAGCGCGCCGCTACGGCCTGCCGTGATCAATTCGACGACCTGCGCGTGCGTCACGTCGGAGGTTCGTACCTGGGCGGCCATCCGGCCGAGATAGAGCGCGGCGATCCGGTCGGACACCGCGAAGACGTCGTTCATGTTGTGCGAGATCAGCACCACCGCCAGGCCCTGGTCGGCGAGCTTGCGGACCAGTTCGAGCACCTGCTGGGTCTGCGCGACGCCCAGCGCGGCCGTCGGCTCGTCCAGAATCACCACTTTGCTGTTCCACAGCACGGCTTTCGCGATGGCCACCGTCTGGCGCTGGCCGCCGGACAGGCTGGCGACCTGCTGCCGGACCGACATGACGGTGCGCACCGACAGGCTCGCCAACGTCTTCTCGGCCAGTTCCTCCATCGCGTATTCGTCGAGCACGAGACCGCGCTTGCGTTCCCGGCCGAGGAACATGTTCTGGACGATGTCGAGGTTGTCGCACAGCGCGAGGTCCTGGTAGACGATCTCGATGCCGAGCGCCGCCGCGTCGCGCGGGCTGTGCACCTGCACCGGCGCGCCCTCGAAGAGGAACTCGCCCGCGTCGATCGGATGGGTACCGCCGATACATTTGACCAGCGTGGACTTGCCCGCGCCGTTGTCGCCGACAAGTGCGGTCACTTCGCCGGGGAAAGCGCTGAAGGTGACCTGGTGCAGGACGTGGACCGGGCCGAAACTTTTCTCTACTCCGCGTAATTCGATGACCGGCAGTTCGGACATGGGTTGGCTCCTCCGAAGAATGGAGCCCCTTCCGCAATCCCCTCATCGAACCGCGGAAGGGGCGTGCGATATCAGATCCCGTTGTCCGCGCAGAGTTTCGCGAACTCGCCGGTGCACAACTCGGTTCTGGTGACGTAGCCGTCGGCCACCACGTCCTTGACATTGCGTGGGTAGATGACCTTCGGTTCCAGCAGCACCGACGGCACCTCGGCGTTCGCCTCCGGATCGCGCACGGTGCCGTTGGTCGTGCCCGGTTCCCCCTTCACCAGGCCCACCGCCAGTTTCGCGGTCGCGTCGGCCTCTTTCCGGATCGCCTTGTAGACGGTCATGCACTGGTCGCCCGCCAGCACATTCTGCAGTCCCTGCACCGTGGCGTCCTGCCCGCTGACCGGCACCTGACCGTTGAGCTTCTGCTTCTTCAGCACCGCGATCGCGGCGTTGGCCAATCCGTCGTTGGCCGCGACGACGCCTCCGATATCCGGCCTGCCGGTGAGCATCTGCTCGAAGATGGTGCCCGCTGTCGTGTTGTCCCACCCCGGGACAGCCTGATCGGGGCCCTTGACGTACTGGCCCGCGTCGAATCGTGGCTTCAGCACACCGTCGTAGCCGACCTTCAGCAGGGCGGCGTTGTTGTCGGTCGGTCCGCCGTTCAGGTACGCGACCACCGGGCGCACCGCGTTGCGATCGGTCAGGCACTGCGCTACTCCCTCACCGAGCAGGCTGCCGACCTTCACATTGTCGAAGGAGACGTAATACTGGGCGCCGCCGCCCAAGGTGAGCCGGTCGTAGTCGATCACGGTGACGCCCTGCGACTTCGCCTTCTGGATCACCGCTTTGCCGGTGCCGCTGTCCAGGTTGGTCATCACCAGTACCGAGACGCCGTTGGTGATCATCTGGTCGGCGATGGTCTGGAAGGCGTTCTTGTCGCCCTGGGCGTTCTGGATATCGGCCTTGACGCCCGCGGCTTCGAACGCCTGTTGCAGGTACTTGCGGTCCGCCGTCTCCCAGCGGGCGGAGGTCTTGCTGTCCGGAAGGATCACGCCGATCTGGGTTTTGCCGCCGGAGTCCCCGGAGTCGCCGCACGCGGTGAGCGTGGCGGCCAGGAGCGCGAACGACAGCGCGGCGGCGCTGAAGATGCCCTTACGCATAAGTGGGCCTTTCATCACCGGCCGGGACGATGCCCCGGCCGGTCGGAGTGGATCAAATGTTGTTCACAGCAACATATTGGACTGTGACGCAGTGCACAACAGCTAATTTGTTGTTCCGAATAACAATCTCGACACGCGCGCGTTCGCTCAGGTGGACGCCACCGCGGCCGGATCGGCGAGGGGACACAGGATGGCTCGTGAACAGGGATGTCGGCCGCCGCGCCACGAGGCGCCCGCGGACGCTTCGAGATCGCGCCCGCGCCGCGCGGAGGGTCGGACACGCGAAAGCGTTGGCCTACGCGCGAAACCGACCACCGAGGAACAGGCGCATGGCGGGGCTCCGGCACAGTACCCTTGGCGGTGAATCATGGCGCGGTAGCGACAGACTGGGATCCGGGAGGGGAACAGTGGATACGCTCAGGCTCGACCCGGCGGCGGTGGCCGCCTACACCGCGATCGCGGACGCGGTGTCCGAACAATTGGCGTCGGCGGCCACGGTCGCCTCCGGCGCGGTGGATCAGGAACGGCTGGCCGCCGATCTCGGCGTCGTCGGCGCGGAATTCGCGGCGCGCTTCTCCGCGGCCGTGTCCGCACACGCCGAAGCGTTGTCGACGGCCGGACAGCTGGTCAGCGCATACGGCCGGGTGCTGCGCGGTTACAGCGAGAACGCGCAGGATGTCGACGCCGCGACGGCGAGCGCGATTACGCGGTCCGGGGAGGCACCGGCATGAGAAGCCTGATGGGACTGCGCAAACGCGCCCACACCACCCAGCCCGTCGCCGAGACCACCAGGCCGGTGAGTACCGAACCCGGCGTCGATCCGCCGATCGTCGCCGCGCTGGTCAAGCCACTGCTGACGCTGCGCTCCGCACTCGGCACCGGTGTCGGCGTGCCGAGCGCCGCCGCGACCGGGGCGCTCTCGGCCGCCTCCACCCAGGCGGCCGGCACCGAAGGCCCACACCGCGAAGGGCTGCACGCACTGGAATCGACCTGGACCTCCCAGGCCGCCGACAGCGCGGTGCCCGCGATGCGCACCACGCAGACACAGATCGGCGACATCTCCGACCGAGGTCCGGCCTACCTGTCCGTTCTCGCCGACGCGCACGCCACCTCCGGGCGCGCGGCGCGGCGCGTCGACCAGATCATCGCCGACTTCCGGCGCGACGCGCGGGAGATCCTGGACAACGCGACCTCCGCACCGGAGACCGACGCCGTCATCACCCGCGCCACCCAGGCGCTGCGCGACGCGCTCACCACCGTGACGGCCGCGCGCACCGAAATGGACGACCACACCAGGAAACTCGACGACATGGGACCGCTCACGGTCACCACGCCGTCCGGCGTCAGCCAGGGTCGAGCCGTCTATCCCGGTAGCACCGGGCAAGTCGTGCCCGGCACTACGACACCCGCTACCACACAGCCCATGGACCCGGCCATGGTCGCGCAACTGCAATTGCAGCAGCAGCTCATCTCCGCAGGGGTGGACCTCGGCACCACGGCCATCAACGCGGGCGTCGACATCGGCACGCACATCATCGACAAGATCGCCGAAGTCGGCATCCACGGCATCGACACCGTTGCCGCGGCCGCGGACAAGGCGATCCCGGAACTGATCAACCCCGGCTCCACCACCAACTCCGGCACGACAGGCGACGACTCGAAGAATTCCTCGAAGTTGTTCGACTTCGGCGGATCGCCGGAGCACAAGTCGTCGACCAGCGGCCCGGGTTCGCCGATCCCGCCCGGCAATTCGTCGCCCGCCGCGCGAGCGGATGCGCCGAAGCCGGAGAGCAGGCCCGCGCCCGCGGTCGCGCCGCCCGCCGTCGACTCCGCGCCGCCCGCGCCCGCGAGCAGCCCGGACCATCCCGCTCATCCCGGCCCGACCGGCGGCATGGTGGTACCGCCCGCTCCGCCGCCGGGCGGCGAAAACCAGGAGCACAAGCCGCGCGACGGACAACTCGGCGTGACCATCCCGTCCGCCGTGACAGCGGTCGTACCGGTGCTGGGCGAATTCGACGATGACGCCCCCTGACCGGGAGCATCCCAGTCAGGGCGCGAGCCAGGCCAATCCGTTCGACACGGGCCTGCCGATGCTGCGCATTCCGGCAGGAAAGCCGTCCAAACGACGTCGTTCGCCCGGTCGGCGCAAGCAGGTTCGTCGTCGTGAGCCGCAGTACGAGGCGCCGGAGCCACCGCGCCCGCCGGAGCGGCAAGACACCCGGCCGCGCCTCGGCGAGTGGGAGCAATGGCTCGAACCCGCGCCCGCCGACGCGCGACCGCCGCAACCCGTTGCCCCGCAGCAGCGCAGCGCACCCGCCGAGCCGGTGCGGGCCGAGCCCGAGGACGGCCACGTCACGGCGCCCGCCATCGTCAACCGATCCGGCATCCATCCCGGCACCCCGGTGCGCCACCCGCGGCGCACCGAACAGCAACGCGGCAACCGCTCGCTGACCGTCTTGATCGTGCTCGCCATCGTGATCTCCACCGTCTCGATCGGCCTGGCCATGATCTATGGCTCCGAGGCGAATTCGCGCACAGCGGCGGCGACGTCACCGCCGCGCGCGGCCGGACCCGCGCCGACCACCTCGACGTCCACCTCACGGGTCAGGCCGCCGTGGGCCATCGCCACGCCGGGATGCGAGCAGAAACGCACCGCCGACGTCGTCTCCGGCACCGATCCGGGCGGCACCGGCAACGGCCCCGACGCCATCTTCGCCTTCGAGTACGCCTACTACGCCGAACGATCCGGGTACCGAGCTCGCGCGGTGGTCGCCCCCGACGCGGCGGTTTCGCCCGCCGATCAGATCCAGCGCGGCATCAATCAGGTACCTGCGGGCACCCGATACTGCGTGCAGATTTCCCGGGCCGGGGACGGCCCCGACGGCCAGGCACGGTGGGAAGTCCGCTTGACGCAGCAGTTTCCCGGCGAGGAGGCGAACACCTTCACGCAGTTCATCACGACCCGTACCGGCACGGATCAAACGCTGATCACCGGAATCGCGGCAGGCTGACGCTTCCGTTCGGCCACGACCGGGAACGGCACCGCCCCAGCTCCGCTCAGTGCGGCGTCAGCTTGACGACGGGAATCACCCGGTCGGTCTTCTCCTGGTATTCGGCGAAGCCGGGCATCACCTCGACCATCGCGGCGTAGAGACGGTCGCGCTCCGCGCCTTCGGTGACCGGAGTCGCGGTCGCCGCCAGGGTCTCGGTGCCGATCTCGAGCGTGACCTCCGGGTTCGCCCGCACGTTGTGGAACCAGTCGGGATTGGTCGGAGCGCCCGCTTTGGAGGCGATCACCACGATGTCGTCGCCGTCGCGAACGAACGCGAGCGGATTGGTGCGCGGGCGACCCGACTTCGCGCCGGTGCTGGTCAGCAACAGCAATTCGCGACCGGCGAAGGGGCCGCCGACCTTGCCCTGGTTGGCGCGAAATTCCTCGATGATCTGGGTGTTCCAGTCGCCTGCCATGGCTTGTCTCTCCTGGGATTCGGGTGCGCCGGTTCGTCCGCGAGCCTACCCAGATCTGCTCGCCGTGGCCGGACTAACGTCCACCCAACAGCGGGAGAGGGCACGATGGCGGGGTGCGGGTGCTTGTTGTCGAGGACGAGAGATTGCTGGCCGACGCGATCGCCGACGGGTTGCGCAGGCATGCCATGGCGGTCGACGTGGTGTACGACGGCGCCGCGGCGCTGGAACGTACCGGCGTGCACGACTACGACGTGGTGGTACTCGACCGGGATCTGCCCGGCGTCTCCGGTGACGAGGTGTGCGGCACGCTGGTCGAGTCCGGCGGCTCCGCCCGGATCCTGATGCTGACGGCCGCGAGCGCGGTGGCGGAGCGGGTAACCGGTCTGGGGCTGGGCGCCGACGACTATCTGACCAAGCCGTTCGCCTTCGCCGAACTGGTCGCCCGGATCCAAGCGCTCGGGCGGCGAGCCCGCAGCGCTGCTCCCCCGGTACTGGAGCGGTCCGGCATCCGGCTCGACCAGCACCGGTTCGCCGTCACCAGGAACGGTGAACCGCTCACCCTTTCGCGGAAGGAATTCGCGGTGCTGGCCGAACTGCTGCGCGCGGACGGCGGCGTCGTCTCGGCCGAGCAGCTGCTGGAGAAGGCATGGGACGAGCACATCGACCCGTTCACCGGCGTGGTGCGGTACACGATCATGAACGTGCGGCGGAAGCTGGGCGACCCGCGGCTGATCGAGACCGAGCCCGGCGTGGGATACCGGATCCGATGAGCGGGCGCACGATCCGGCTGCGGCTCACGCTGCTGTACGCGACGGCGTTCTTCCTGGCCGGCGCGGTACTGATCGCGTTGATGTACTTCTATCTGAATCAGTCGCTGGAGCGACGGCCCGGCGGCGGTGCGCAGCAAGTGGTGCGGGAGTATCTCCTCGAGCGGGCGGAGCGCAACCATGCTCCGGTGTCCGCGGAACTGTTCAAGGCGCTCGGCGAGCAAGCCCAGCGGAATCGGCGGGATACTTTGCGCGCCATGCTGGTGTGGTCGCTGGTATCCCTGGGCGCGGTGGGGATCGCCGCGGGCGGATTCGGCTGGTTGCTGGCCGGACGCGCCCTGCATCCCTTGCAGCGGATCACCGCGACCGCGCGGCGCGTGGCCGACACCAGCCTGCACGAGCGCATCGCCCTCGACGGTCCGCAGGACGAGATCAAGGATCTGGCCGACACCTTCGACGCGATGCTGGAGCGCCTGGACCGGGCCTTCGACGGACAGCGCCGATTCGTGGCGAACGCCTCTCACGAACTGCGCACACCGCTGACCATCAACCGGACCCTGATCGAGGTGGCGTTGGAAGACCCCGAGGTTCCCGACTCCACCCGCAGGCTCGGCGCCACGCTCCTCGAGGTCAACCGCCGTCACGAACGGCTCATCGACGGCCTCCTGGTGCTGGCCACCAGCGAACAGCGGCTGACCGAACACTGCCGCGCCGACCTCGCCGACCTCGCCGCCGACGCGGTAGGGACCAGGGCCGAGCGGCCGGGGGCCGAGATCACCGCCGATCTCGAAGCCGCGCCCGTGCAGGGAGATCCGCTCTTGCTGGAACGCCTCGTCCACAATCTGCTCGACAACGCCGTGCGCTACAACCTGCCCGTCAACGGCTGGGTGAGCATCCGGACCAGGACGGCAGGCGAGCGCGCGGTGCTCACCGTCGCGAACAGCGGTCCCCCGGTGCCCGCGTTCGAAGTCGACAGTCTCTTCGAACCGTTCCGCAGACTCGCCACCGCCGAACGCTCGGCCGATTCCGATACCCGCGGCGCCGGGCTCGGCTTGTCGATCGTGCGCTCGGTCGCACAGGCCCACGGCGGCGCCGTTCACGCGACGGCCCGCCCGGAGGGCGGTCTGGCGGTCACCGTCGACCTCCCCCGCGCGCGGGCGTAGCGAGGTGCGGGCGAGCCCGACACCTCGCCCGCAGCGTGCTCAGTAGTTGTGGCAGGTGTCGGCGATGACGCGCAGCTTCTCGCGGTGCTGCTGCGCCTCCGGCGAGTTGCGGCGCTCCTCGAACCTGGCCTTGGCCTCCGGGTGCTTGTCCAGGAATTCCTTGGCGCGCTGCTTGCGCTGCTCGACCGGGAGACTGAGTAATTCCTGGAGTTTCGCCTTCCGGTCCGGGTGCGCGTCGAGCCGGGCGGCGGCGTCGGGGAACTGGGCATGGACGGCGGCATCGATCTGGGCGAAGCTGCACGTCGTCTCCAGCAGTCCGCCCGGCTGCGGCTGCGCGGAGGCGGTCGCCGGAACCAGCAGCGCGCCCGCGGCGAGCAGACCGCCCAGAGCGAAGGCGGCTCGCACGATTCTCGTCATGTCGGATAACCCTTTCGGTGGGGACGTGGGGCCACCACCTCGTGACCCGGCGTTCAGTCCACCAGAAGGGGTGTTTGGACGGCGCTAGGTCTTGCCGACCCTCATCACCTACCGTGGGTGTCGCTGTCGTGTACGGATCGGCCAGCCCACTCCGCTGGAGGCGTCTTGCGCACCATCGCTCGTGTATTGCTCGTCCTCGTGGCGCTGGTCTGCGCCGCGGTGTCCACACCGACCGTGGCACTCGGCGCTCCGGAGACCGTGCGCCTCGACGACGTCACCGCGAGAAAGCTCGACGAATTGCTGTCGCTGCGCGCTCAGGCGCCCGCCTCGGCGAGCAAGGCGGAACTGATCGAGCTGCTGTCGCGCCGGTTCCTCGGCACGCCCTACGGTGCGAACATGCTCGTCGGATCGGCGACCCAGCCCGAACAGCTGGTCATCGACTTGCGCCGGGTGGACTGCTTCACCTTCCTCGATTACGTCGAGGCGCTCACCCGCTCCACCGACCGCGAGCAGTTCACGACGAACCTGATCCGCACGCGCTACGCGGGCGGCCGCGTGGACTTCCAGCAGCGCAAGCACTTCTTCACCGACTGGTCGAACGTTCCCGACGTCGCGGCCACCGACATCACGGCGACGTTGAGCACCGCTGCGGTGACCGTCACCGAACACCTCAACGCGAAAGCCGACGGCGGCGCCTATCTTCCGGGGCTGCCCGTGGTCGATCGCGCGATCACCTACATTCCCAGCGCCGCCGTCGGCCGGGACGTCGTGAGCGGGCTGCGCACCGGCGACTACATCGGCGCCTATGCCGACCAACCGGGGCTGGACGTCACCCACGTCGGCATCTTCGTCATGACCGACACCGGTCCGGTCTTCCGCAACGCGTCCTCGCTCGCGGGCAACGCCGAGGTGGTGGACTCACCCTTCGCCGAGTACGTGCGGTCGACACCGGGCATCGTCGTACTCCGGGCGCGCTGACCCCGCTCCTCCGTTACGGGTCAGGCGACGGGCACCGGCCGCCGGACGGCCGATTTCGGCGTCGCGGTGAGCGTCTTGTCCAAGTCGGTGCGCAGCGTGGTCGCCGAGTCGAGCAGGTAGTTCTGGCGCACCTTCCACGGATGACGGCCACCTTGCCGGGGAAAGTCGCCGATGGAGCGCTGGACGTAACCGGAGGCCAGATCCAGCAGCGGGTGCTCCTCGAGCGTGCCCCGTGGCTCTGGCACCACGGAGGCGTAACCCTTGCGCTCCATGTGGTTGAGCACCTTGCAGACCAGCCGAGAGGTGAGGTCGGCGCGCAACGTCCACGACGCGTTGGTGTACCCGATGCACACGGCGAAGTTGGGGACGCCGGTGAGCATGGCTCCCTGCCAGACGAACTGCTCGGACAAGTCGACCCGCACGCCGTCGACACTGGGCGCGATGCCGCCGAAGGCGAGCAGTTGCAGCCCGGTCGCGGTGATCACGACGTCCGCCTCCAGCACCCGGCCGGACTTCAGCCGGATGCCCTCCGGCACGAAGCTGTCGATGTGATCGGTGACGACCTCGGCCTTGCCCTTCTTCATGGCTTTGAAGAAGTCCGCGTCCGGGACCGCGCACAGACGCTGGTCCCAGGGGTTGTAGCTGGGCGTGAAGTGCTCGGCGACGGCCTGTTCGTCCTTCAGGATGCGCGTGGTGAGGCCGGTGAGCAGCTTGCGCGCCGCCTCCGGCCGGCGACGGCAGTACTGGTAGAAGCCGATGCCGAACAGGATGTTCTTGGTTCGGATCAGGCGATGCGCGGGCCGCGGCGGCAGCAGCTCGCGGATCTTGTCGGCCACTTTGTCCCGCCCCGGGACGGCGCTGATCCAGGTCGGCGAGCGTTGCAGCATCGTCACCAGCTCCGCCTGCTCCGCCATCGCCGGGACCAGGGTGACCGCGGTCGCGCCGCTGCCGATCACGACGACGCGCTTACCGCGATAGTCGATGTCCTCGGGCCAGAACTGCGGGTGCACCACCTCGCCCGCGAACGACGCGATGCCGGGGAATTCCGGTGCGTGCGGCTGGTCGTAGTTGTAGTACCCGGCGCAGGCGTAGAGGAAGCCGCAGGTCAGCGTGCGCGTCTCGGTGGAGCCGGTCGCGTCGCGCTGCTCGAGCGTCAGCGTCCAGCGCGCGGCGCCGCTGTCCCAATCGGCCGCGAGGACCTTGGTGCGGAGGCGGATGTGCCGGTCGATGCCGTTCTCGGTCGCGGTCTCGGTGATGTAGCGCAGGATCGAGGGACCGTCCGCGATCGACTTGGCGTCCCGCCACGGCTTGAACGGGTAGCCGAGGGTGAACATGTCGGAGTCCGAGCGGATGCCCGGGTAGCGGAACAGGTCCCAGGTGCCGCCCAGCGTGTCGCGGGCCTCGAGGATGGCGTAGGTCTTGCCACGGCACTCGGTCTGCAATCGGTAGGCAGCGCCGATACCGGATAGTCCCGCGCCGACGATCACGACATCGAGGTGTTCCGGTGCTGCGTCGGTCTGCGTCATGTGTCCAGTGTGCGAGCCTGACGGGGTCGCTATCTTGACTTTGCGCGACAACTATTTGATTCTCGACGACATGTCGGTGATTCGATCCGCAGGGCTGCGCGGTTTCCGCGCGACCGTGGCCGAACTCGGTGGCGACGCGGAGGCGCTGGCCACGGCGTGCGGTCTGCCGGTGGCCGCCTTGGACGCCGACGATCTGCTCGTGCCGGACGAGCGCGTCGCGGCCGTCCTGGAACTGGCCGCGCAGCAGCTGCGCTGCCCCGACTTGGGTCTGCGGATCTCCCAGCGGCAGGATCTGGACATGCTCGGCCCGCTGGCGCTGGCCATCCGGAATTCGCCGTCGCTGGCCGACGTGCTCGAGTCCACGGCGCGGTACCTGTTCCTGCACGCGCGGTCGCTGAGCCTGACGCTGGAACCGGACCCCTACGGGGATCGCGGCGTGATCGCGCTGCGCTACGGCGTGCGGCCGGGACTTCCCACCCCCGTCCAGGGCACCGACCTGGGCTTGGCGTTCGTGCATCGCACCATTCAGCGCTTGGTGGGCGACCGATACGGGTTGCGCTCGGTGGAGCTGCCCTATCGGCCCGAGGCCGCGCTCGCCGGTTACGAGGAGTTCTTCGGCGCACCGGTGCGGGTCGAGCGGCCCTTCGCGGCGCTACGTATGCCGCGCAGCCTGGCGGGCAGGCCGCTGACCGGCGGTGACGAGAACCTGCACCGGCTGGCGATGGCCTTCCTCGCGGAGCAGTCCGGTGACGCGGCGGCGGCGCTCGCCCCGCAGGTGCGCGCCGCCGTCCAGCAGCTGCTCGGTACGTCCGCGCCCGAGATAGGCGCGGTGGCACGGCTGCTCACCGTGCACCCGCGCACCTTGCAACGACGGCTCGCCGCCGAGCACACCTCGTTCGCCGCGATCCTGGACGAGGTCCGCCGGGACGCGGCCCGGCGTTATCTGACCACGACGGATATGCCGATGAGTCAGGTCGCCTCGCTGATCGGGCTGTCGGAACAAGCGACCTTCACCCGATGCGCCCGAAGATGGTGGGGCACAACGCCGACCACCCTGCGCCGCGTGGAATCCGACGGAAGAACACAGCAGCACAACACTTTCGGGTGACAGGCCGACAACGGTCCGGTGTCCGATCCGCCCTTTTCGATAACGGTTGTCCCGGAAAGCCCTCAGCGCATTCCCTCCTCGACGCGGTGTCTTTACCGTCGAAGACGGGGTAGGTGTGCACCGGAAGGGGGACTCCATGAACGCCTGGCTTTCACGTGTCACGGACACGCTGACCCGCATCCCCGGCCTGACATCGCACCAGCGCACATTTCTCGCCGAGGCGCTGGCCGAACCGGGCCGATACCTGCTCGTCCACCGCGACCCGGTGGACCTGCCCGCCGCGCACGCCCATGCGTTGCTGGTCTGCGGGACAAGACTTTTCGCGTTGCGCTTCGCCGAGGGCGTCCCGGCCGAACTCGACGAGATCCGCCGCGATGTCGAGGCGCGGTTCGGCCGATTGCAGTTCGGGCGCGAGAAGCTGGTCCCCCATGACGTGCAGCTCGTCCTGCTCGTGCCGGCCGGCACCGGGGTGCGCGTGGACGGCCGGTTCGCCGTGGCCGGGCCGGGCGAGCTCGATCGGGTGATCCGCGCACGACAGCGGCACTTGCGACCCACCCGGGCACAAGCCATCGCGAACACCGTCGCCCACCAGTCGGCCCGCGAATACGACTTGCTGGAGTTCGAGGAAGCGGCGCAGGGCGCACCGGATCCCGCCCTGCTCGATCGGTCGGAGGTGCTCGCGCCGCAGCGGAATACGGCGTTGCAGAGGCCGTTCCAGCACTGGATGACCTTCCTGGATCCCGAACAGGAGATCCTGGTCGCGCGCAACTACACCGGTCCCGCCCGGCTGACCGGCCCTGCGGGCACCGGGAAGACCGTCGTGGCGCTGCGCGATGCCGACGTCACCCTGCCCGACGGCGTGGTGCGGATCTGGCGCGGACCGGATCAGTACCTGGAGGCCGCGCTGGTCGACGGTATTCGCGGATGCGCAAAGCCGTTGCCGGATATCGCCGTAATCACCCGGACGCGGCACGAGGCCGGGCGGCTCGCCGGGGCGCTGGAGGCGGTCGGTATCGCGACACTGCCCCTGGAGGACGTGCTCGGCCAGGTAGGCGACGCACGTCCGCTTACCCGAGAACCAGGTGGCCGACGGCGGCATCTCCAGCACCGCGTCCCGGTGCAGCAGGCGTTCGATGGCGGCCGGGTCGGCGCGCAGGAAGGCCGTCAGATACTCCTCGAGCAGCGCGCGCTGCCCCGGCTCGCTCGGCGGCACCGCCTGCTCGGCCGCCGCCGAGACCTCAGTCAACCGGGCTCGCACGCGCTGCAACGTGCTCTTCACCGCCGCCGTGCTGGTATCGAGCACTCCGGCGACTTCGGCCGCGGGCATACCGAGCACGTCGCGCAACAACAGCACCGCGCGCTGCCTGCCGTTCAGGTGTTGCAGACAGGCGATCAGCGCCAGGCGCAGGCTGTCGCGAGCCACCGCGACACCCGCCGGGTCCGCCGACTCCGGCGTCACCAGGGTGTCCGGCAGCGGCTCGAGCCACCGGACGGCCGCCGCGGCCACGGGCCGCGCCGACGGGTCCGTGCCCGCGGCGCCGAGTCCGGACGGCAGCACGCGCCGACCGTGGTGCTCGAGCGCGGTCAGGCACGCGTTCGTGGCGATCCGGTAGAGGCTCTCGGCGATTCCTTCCGATCGCGGCGGAAGTCCGCATTTCGGGAATCACCGTGATTCCGCACCGACCGAGGAGACTTCCGATGCAACTCGATGACATCGTGCGCACCCTGATCGACGGCCGCTACGCGGAGGTGCGCGGCCGGGTGGAGCTCACCGACGACCCGGACAAGACCCTGCTCACCGCGATGTAGGCCAAGTACATGGGCGGCGCGACGCCGCCACCGGAACCGGAGGCGCGGCGGGTGATCGCGCGGATGGCGCCGGAGCGCGTCTACGTCTTCCCGCCCGCTTGAATCGTCACTGGGAAGGCGCGATTCGGCCGCTAGACTCTCCGAACGACTGGGAAGGGGGCCGCATGGACGCGGTTATCAAGGAGGTCGCCGAGGAGGGCAAGCGGCTGATCGACCGGGCTTGGCTCGGCGAGCTCAGCCGCGACCAAGCCGTGCACATGTTCGTCCAGGTCGGCGACGGCATGGTGCGCTACGAGACGGCGCTGACCATCATCGACGACGGTGTGCAACGGCTGGCCGCCAACGCCAGGCGGCTGCGGATCCTGCGCTGGTGCGCGGTACTGGAGTTCCCGGTGTTCGGCGCGTTCGCCGTACTGGCTGTTCTGGTCGGGGATTTCACCACCGCCGGACTCTCGGTGCTGTTCCTGCTGATCCTCCAGATCATCCACCGCACGATGCCGCCGCATCCGTTGGCGGTCCCCCGCCGATCCCGCGCTTAGCCGTTCGAGCTGTGCGGTTCCCGCCCGCGTCGCACGGTGGTGATTAGGGTTGCGTTTCATGGATCGCACGACCGACGCCTCCGGCGCACATCCGCACGAACCGCACGGCAACGGCTTCGCGTCCAAACTCAATTGGCTGCGCGCCGGTGTGCTCGGCGCGAACGACGGGATCGTGTCCACCGCGGGTCTGGTCGTCGGCGTCGCGGCGGCCACCACCGATACACGGGCCTTGTTCACCGCGGGCATCGCGGGTCTGACGGCGGGCGCGATCTCCATGGCGGTGGGCGAATACGTCTCGGTCAGCACTCAGCGCGATTCCGAGCGGGCCCTGCTGGCGAAAGAGCGCAGGGAGCTGCGCGACGAGCCGGACTACGAGCTGATCGAGCTCACCGGGATCTACCAGGCAAAAGGGCTGACGCCCGAAACGGCGCGCAAGGTCGCCGAGGAACTCACCGCGCACGACGCCTTCACCGCGCACGCGGAGGCCGAACTCGGCCTGAATCCCGCCGAGCTGACCAACCCCTGGCTGGCGGCGTCGTCCTCGGCGGTGGCCTTCACCCTCGGCGCGCTGCTGCCGTTGCTGGCCATCCTTCTCCCGCCGGTCGACGCGCGGATTCCGGTGACATTCGCGGCCGTGCTCGCCGCGCTCGCGCTCACGGGGTCGGTCAGCGCCCGGTTGGGGGGAAGTGCCCGTGGCCGGGCGGTGGTCCGGGTGGTGCTCGGCGGCGCGCTGGCGATGGCCGTCACCTACGGCATCGGACAACTCGCCGGAATCGCCGGAGTATGACGCGCACACGAGAATCCGGGCGTTCCCTTCGCGAGAACACGACGGTGCCGGGCGGAGGCCATCGGCCTTCGCCCGGCACCGGTCGAGCGGTGCGCGGTCAGCGCTTGAACGCGTGCCGCACCTTGTCCGCGGCGCGTCTCAGATTGCCGCGGGCCTGCTCCCGCCGCCCCTCGGCCTCCAGCCGGGAGTTGCCGGTCGCTCGGCCGACGAATTTCTTCACGCTGCCCCTGGTCGCTTGCACTTGATGCGCGAGGCGATCTTCGAACTTCATGCGGAATCCCTAGTAGTACCAGCGGCGGCCACCCACCGGACGGCCCACCGAACCGGCCACCAGCAGCACGAGCCCGATGATCAGCACGATGATGCCCGCCGTGGTGAGCAGCCCGATTCCGAGCAGCCAACCCAAGACCAGGAGGATGAGGCCGAGAATGATCATTGTCGTATTCCTTTTCTTCTCAATTATTTCGCGGTCACGGGTTTCGAGGTCGATACCGTGGCGCCGCGATCAGTGCGGGCAGTACCCGAACCGCGTGTGCGCAACCACCGCCGCCAAGCCGGCTCCTGCGAAGTGCGTTCCACCGGCGCGGTAGTTCCTGCGGCCAGATCGCGCCGCACCGCCGCCATCTCGCGACGGGACTGTGCGAGTTCACGACGCGCGGCCATGCCACGGCGGGTGACCCGCCAGGCGCCGGATAGGACGAGGGCCAGTCCGAACGCCCCGATCGCACCGAGCGTTACTCCGTAACCGAACAGTGCTCCGGTGGAACCGTGGAAGTGATAGTCGAATACCGCGAAATCGCTCGTCAGTTGCTGAGCGGGGCCGGTGTTGCCCACTACCGCGGCTACTCCGATAATCACGGCCGCGATCAAGGCGATGAGCCCGATGATGATGATCATGGCAATCCCTGTTGCGTCGAGTCGTTTGACAACTCCGCTATTCCCGGGGTCCCCACGATCAAACGGGACGGAACGGAAAGTTTGAGCGAGCGCGATCGGTCAATGCGAATTACATGACGTACACGGTTACTCTGCACAACGTTACCCGGGAGTCCGCGTCCGCGATCGAATCGTCACTGCGCGGCGTCAACGGTATCGATTCCGTCGACATCGACGTGGCCTCGGAGCGCGCGCTCGTGAACTCGACCACGCTGACCTACGGTGAAGTCCTCGACGCGATCCGGCAGACCGGAGCCGCCGCCTCCTGATCGGCCCGCCGCGGGCACCGGCAGCCCTCGGCAGCCACCGTCCCCAGGACACGGTGCGGGATGATGGCCGAGTGACGGATGTGTTCGACTCCGACTTCGCCCGCAACCCGTGGCCCACGCTCGAGCGACTGCGCATCGAAGGGGGCGTTCACCGCGTTCGCACGCCCGATGGGCCACCGGCCTGGCTGGTGACGCGATACCGCGACGTACGGGCCGGACTGCTGGATGAGCGGCTGTCCACCCGGGTCCGGTATGCCGTGGGAGACGACTACCGGGGCTTCTCGGTGCCGCCACCACTGGACGCGATGCTCAGTGCCGCGCCGGCCGACCACGCACGCCTGCGCAGTCTGGTGACCTCCGAGTTGTCGCCACGCCGATTGGCCGAGTGGACCGACCGCGCGCCCCGCTTGGTGGATTCGCTACTGCACGGGGATGATTCGGGCGAGACCGTCGATCTCGTCGAGCGTCTCGCCGTGCCGCTTCCCGCCGCCGTGCTGGGCGAACTACTCGGCCTCGACGACCACACTGCCGAACGCCTTCGCGGCTGGGCGAATTCGACGCTATTGCCGTCGGCCGCACCACCGCGCGCCCGCGACACCCTAGCCACCATGCTCGGGATCATCGCGGACGCCACCGCGCGGGCACCGCGCTCCGACACCGCGCTAGGGCGCTGGGTAGGCGCATACCAGGCCTGCGGGTCGCCGACCGGTGCGGAGCTGACCGGACTGCTGTTCTATCTGCTGTTCGTCTGGTACGAAGTGCTCGCCGATCTGATCGCCGGTTCGGTGCTCACCTTGCTCGGCCGTCGGGGCCTGCGGCAGACGTGGTACGCCCTCGGCGACAAGCAATCAGCCGTGGACGAGCTGCTGCGGCACCTCTCCCCGCAGGTGCTGGCCGGACCGCGCTTCGCGACCACCGACCTGGTCATCGGCGACACGACGATCGCCGCGGGACAGACGGTACTGCTGTGTCTGGCATCGGCCAACCACGATCCCGAGATCTTCTCGCGCCCAGCGGAACCGGACCTCACCAGGGACCGCGCGGACCAGCTCGCGCTCGGCTACGGCATGCACGCCTGCTTGGGGAACGCGCTGGTACGCACCGTCACCGCGGCCGCTCTCGAGCACGTCCTCACCCGATGGCCGGATGCGGCGCTCGCGGTGGACGAACGAGAGATCGACTGGCGCTCCGGTTTCCGCCATCGCGGACCACTGGCGCTACCGGTGCGGCTCCGATGAGATGGGGCGAGCGACGATGATCGCCCCACCTGCTACCGCTCTGGGATGCCGGGCCTCTCGTGGTCGGCGCCCCTTCGGGGGCGACCACACCGGCATGTGCTGGCGGAGCAGGGACGAGTATGATCTACGCCACAGACCCTGTCAACCACAGGAGACACGCTGACATGGGGGACGGCTTACACCCGTTTACGCGGGCTCTCAACACACTCATCAACGGAATGCACCCGCCCACAGGCAAAGATGGGCGGCCGCAGGAGATCACCCACCGAGCGCTCGCCGAAGACATCCACCGCACCACCGGAACGCGCCTGTCCGCCAACTACCTCTGGAAGCTGCGCACCGGGCAGGCGGTGAACCCGTCCTACGAGACGCTGGAGGTGTTGCGCGGCTACTTCGGGCTCGACAGCCTGGATCCGTTCACCGACCCGCGACTGGCGGCATCGCGCGGCAGCGAATTGGCATTGATCAACGCGCTCAAGGGAAATGCCGAACACGAGGTCCTCGAACTGGTGCTGCGCGACGGGCTGCAACAGGGTACGGTCCGCGCTGAATCGGTGCTGGCGATGCTGGACATCCTGCGGCGCATCGAGAACGAGCACAACGGGTGAGCGATGCGGATCGCGGCGTGGAGCAAGGACGGAGGTGACCAGCCGGTGCTGGATCGTCGCTGGCTGCGCCGGGAGCTGCGCGCCATGGGCCTGCCCGGCCGGTGCACCGTCGCCGAGCTGGCCGAGGCCGTCGCCGAGCGGCGCGCCCGTCCCCTGCGGCTGCGCCCGGAGAGCTTCCCGGTCACCGGCCTGTCCGGCGGCCTGCTGGTCACCGACGCGATCGATTTCATCGCCTATCAGCGCAACACCTCCAAGATGCATCAGGATCACATCGTCTGTCACGAGCTCGGCCATCTGCTCGCCGGGCACCGCACCGTCGACGTGCGCGGCGCGGAAGCCGTGCGGCTGCTCGCGCCGAACATCGACCCCGCGGTCGTGCGGCGCATGCTCGGGCGCACCGGCTACGCGCAGCCACAGGAACGCGAGGCCGAACACATCGCGAATATGCTGATGACGCACCACATCACGCAGTGGACGGCACGGGAGGAATGGGTCCTGCCCGATTCCGCGCCGGTCGCCGCGCGCCGACTGCTGGACGCGCTGGGGCCGGGGCAGGGCTGAGCATGTGGTTCGCGCTGGTGTACGGCGGCGTGGGCGTCTTCGCCTTCGCGGCGTTCCTGTGGCGAACCGGTCTGGCCCTGCGCAACCCGGGCAATCCCGCGCGCTGGGCGGTCGCGTTCGCCATCCTCGCGGCGGGCATCGGGTTCGAAGCGGCTGTGCCGCGCACCTATACCTGGATCGATGACGTCTCCGGCGTGCCCAACCTGGCGTCCCTGGTGGTGTACGGGGCCATCGCGGGCGCGGTGCTCACCCAGGTGGTCTGGACCGGGTTCATGGTGGCGGAGCGGGAACCGGACGCGAGCGCGGCACGGCGCGTGCTCGTCCTGCCGTTGCTCGTGCCCGTCGTGCTGGCGGCGCTGTTCACGACGGCGCCGGTGCACGACGAGAGTCATCCCACCGACTTCGACGACCACTACGCGAAAGTCCCGCTGGCGGTGGCGTTCCTCGGCGTCTACCTCACCGTCTACTCGGCGGCGCTGATCCGCATCATCGTGTTGTGCCGCCGGTGGATGGGCGAGGTCGATCGAATCTGGTTGCGCCGCGGCCTGCGACTGATCGCGCTCGGCAGTGCCGTCGCGCTCGGCTACAGCGTGGGCAAGGTGATCGCGATCGGCGCGGCGTGGTTCGGTATCGATCTGCGCCGCCTCAACACCGATATCGCGCCCGCGTTCGCGAGCCTGGGCGCCACCGTCATGCTGATCGGCTACCTGTGCCCCTCGTTGGCGCCGTGGCTGCTGCACACCACCGCCCGGCTGCGGGCGCTGCCGCGGCTGCGCCCGTTGTGGCTGGCCCTGCGCGAGGTGGATCCGGAACTGGCGCATTTGCCGGACCGGCGCGGCACGGCGGCACGAGATCGGGTGTACCGCAGGGTGATCGAGATACGGGACTGGCTGTTGCGGTTGCGACCGCATCTGTCCGCCGAAGCGGTGGCGATCGCCGAGCGCTTGGCGACCGAACTGGCGATCCCGGATCGCAGCAGAGCCGCCGCGATCGAGGCCGCCCGCATCGCCGCGGCGCTACGGGCGCACCGGCTCGGTCTGCCGCCCACCGGCGACGACCAGTCGTTCCGTGAACCGAGTCGACCCACGCTGGCCGCCGAGTCGGCCTGGCTGGTCGAGGTCGCCGTCCAATTCGATACGGGGCCATTGGTTTCGGCGACCCTGGCCGAGCTGGAGAACACCGGCGACCCGGCGGCCCCGCGCTGAACTCAGTACGGGCGGCTCGGCACGCGCGTCCGCCGGATCGGCACCACCGTCCACCAGGTGACGCAGCGCCACACCCATTCCAGCGGGCCGTACTCGAACAACCGCAACCACACGGCACTGCACACCGCTTGCACCGCGATGATCCCGACCGCCAACCCGAGCACCGCCGCGTAGCTCCCGGAGCCGGACAGGCCGAGACGCGGTGCCGCGAGCAAGATCAGCGCGGTGGCGCCGACGTAGTTGGTCAAAGCCAGGCGACCCAGCGGCCGCAACACCTCCGCCAGTACCTGGCCCGGCTCGATGCGCAGCAACAGCAGCAGCCCGGTGACATAGGCCAGAGCGCCCAGTAGACCCGCGACAGCCACCGCGGGAGTGGACCACAGCTCCAGATACGGTGTGCGGTATTGCCACCTGCCCGCCACTATCGCGGCGGGCACGGCGAGGGCGAAGACCGCGGCGATCTGCCAGCCCCGCTCATCGAGTGTGTCCACGATCCCGGCGCGCGCGGTGGCCAGGCCGAGCAGGAACAACCCCGGCGCGAGGGCCAGCCCGCCGCCGAGGGCCAGCGCTACGCCGAATGTTCCTACCAGTCCCGCCAGCAGCACCGCCCAATTCGGCAGCGCCGAGGCGGGCAGCAGGATCGCCAGCCCGGCCAGCGCGTACGGCAGCAGCGCCTCACCCGGCTGGAACTGCTGATGGACCAGGCCGATCAGCCCGAGCGCGAGCAAGCGGCGGATCAGGACCAGTCGCGGGCGCTCGCTCCGTTCCTCGGCACTGTCCAGCAGCAGTGCGAAGCCGATCCCGAACAGGAACGAGAAGATCGGGAAGAACCGTCCCTCGAACACCACCGACAGCGTGTGCCGGATCGGTAGCACCACGCCCGATTCGTCCGTCGCCGGGATGTCGGTGAGCCGCCAGATGTTCACCACCAGCATGCCGCACAGCGCGAAGCCACGAACCGCGTCGAGTTCCTCGATGCGTAGCGGACCCGCGTCGTGGTGCATGGATTCACGGTATCCAGCGACGGCCCCGAAGCCGGTATCTCGCGCCGAGATGTCGCCCACATTGATTAACGCACTAACTATTCATGCGCTAATTTAGGGGAAGACAAGGAGGACCGATGGAGACCGAGATCGAGGATCCGCTGCGCCTGGACCGGCAGGTGTGCTTCGCGCTGGCCGTGGCCAATCGCGCGGTGCTGGCCGTCTACCGGCCGCTGCTCGAACCGCTCGGGCTCACCCACCCGCAGTATCTGGTGATGCTGGCGCTCTGGGGCGAGGCGCCGATGTCGGTGAAAGCGATCGCCGAGGCCATCCAGCTCGACTCCCCCACACTGTCCCCGCTGCTCAAACGCCTCGAAGCCGCCGGGCTGATCAGTCGCGAACGCGACAGCCGAGACGAGCGCAACCTCGTGGTGAACCTGACCCCGGCCGGAGCCGAACTGCGCGCGAAGGCCGAGCGGATACCGCCCGCCGTCGTCCAACGCCTCGGCGTGACCCTGGCCGACCTCGAGCAGTTGCGCGATGTCCTCACCCGGGTGAACGAGGCGGCCCGCCGGTCGGTACTCGCCGAGCCCCACGCCCCGTCCTCGAACCCAGGAGCCCGGTCATGACCCGACAGCAACGACGGCCAGGTCCGATCCAGTGGATCGGCTACGCCTTCGGCCGCCGCCTGCCCGATTCGATGCGTGAGTGGGTGCGCGACGACCTGACCGGCAGGTTCGCCGCCACCCGGCACGTGCTGCGCGGAATGGTGCCGTTCACACCGCTGTTCGCGGTGTTCCTGCTCTTCCCCGGCGAGCTGTGGCTGCGCGGCGCGATGGTCCTGCTGGCGCTGCTGCTGGCCCTGTTCTACACGATCGCTTTCATGCCGATGAACCGCGCGCATCGGCTCGCGAAGCACGGCTTGCCCGCGGATCTGGAGAATCCGCAGCGCGCGCAGCGCCGAGCGCTGGAACGAGCCAGGTACGCGGCTCAGCACCCACACTGAGCGCGCGGCTCGCGGCCACCGAAGGCGGGGTGTCGCCCCCGTGTTCGCACCGCCGGAGCCGCACCAATTCGGCGGTGCCCGCGTCGAGGCGCTCGTCTGAGCCGTCCGCTAAGGGCTGGCGGCGAGGCCGACGAAGGCGGCGAACACCGCCAGGTGGACGCCGCCCTGCAGCAGCGTCGCCCGTCCCGGAACGATCGTCAACCCACCGACCACGACGGTCAGCGCCAGCAGCACCATCTGCGTGGCCCCCAAGCCGAGCACCAAGGGGTCCTCCAGCCAGATGCTGGCCACGGCGATCGCCGGAATGGTGAGGCCGATGCTCGCCATGGCCGAACCCAGCGCCAGATTGAGACCGATCTGCACCTGGTCGCGGCGCGCGGCCCGCACCGCGGCGATCGTCTCGGGCAGCAGCACCAGCAACGCGATCACCACGCCGACCGCCGATTGCGGCAGCCCCGCCGACTGGACCGCCGATTCCACGGCGGGCGAGACCACCTTCGCCAGCCCGACCACGCAGACCAGGGCGACCAGCAGCAGACCGAGGCTGGTGACGGCGTCGCGCGCGGTAGGCGGCTCGACACGCTCGTCGTCCTCGGCGACGACGCCGTCCGCCTCCACCGGCAGGAAGTCGTCCGGATGACGCACGGTCTGCACCATCACGAACAAGCCGTACAGCGCGAGCGAGGCCACCGCGGCGAAGGCCAGCTGCGCGGGCGAGAACTCCGGGCCGGGTTTGCTCGTGGTGAAGGTCGGCAACACGAGGCTGAGCGTCGCCAGCGTCGCGACGGTGGCCAGCGCCGCACCGGTGCCTTCGGCGTTGAACACCGCCACGCGCCTGCGCAACGCCCCCACCAGCAGGCAGAGACCGAGGATGCCGTTGCAGGTGATCATCGCCGCGGCGAAGACCGTGTCGCGGGCCAAGGTCGCGGTCTTGTCACCGCCCTGGGTCATCAGCGTGAGAATGAGCGCGACTTCGATCACGGTCACCGCGATGGCCAGCACCAGCGAGCCGAACGGCTCACCCACCCGGCGCGCCACCACCTCCGCGTGATGAACCGCCGAGAGCACCGCCCCGATCAACGCCACCACCACAACCGTCACCGCGACACCGGGCAGACTTCGGCCCCAGGTGACCGCGAGGGCGACAACGGCGAGCAATGGTACGAGCACGGTCCAACGGGCGATCAACAGACGGATCATGCCCACCATGGTCCCAGCAAATTGCTCGCATCCAGGTCAGGCGACCAATGTCCCCGCCCCGCCGCGGGTTCAGTCGTCCAGATCGATGCGCAGCGTGAGCAGGTCGGTGCCGACCAACCGGACGGCCGCGCTGTTGGCGCGCGGCAGGGCCGCCAACCGGGCACGCGGGTCGTCGTCGGGCAGCAGGTGGGCGGTGCCCGCGTGCCAGCGGCCGTGCAGCCGCAGCCGGACTCGATTGTTCGCCTTGATGTTTCGCACATACTGGGATCGCTCGCCGAACTCGGAGACCAGCCAGAATTCCCGGCCGATCTTCCGTCCGCCGATCGGAGTGATCCGCGGCTGCCCGCTCACCCGGCCGGTGGTCTCCAACAGAGTCTGCCCGGGCAGCGTACTGAGGATCGGATTGCCCAGTCGGCGCTGGAACGTCGTCACCACACGATGCTGGATATCGCGCAAGTTCGGCATGCCGCGACCGTAACACCGGGCGCACCCGTCGGCAGGCTTCGCCGCGTGCGCGATTCGCGCGTTGACCAGGGCACGGACCCGCGCGCGGCGGACCGCGGCAGCCACAGGAACCGGGACGCAAACGCCCGCCCATCGCGTCGCGCAGTATCGACCGTCCGTGCCGCCGCACCGAGCTGGACAGGGCACGCGGTGAGCAACCACGCGAGTCGCCATGCGCCGCAACAGCGCAATGTGATGCGCGGCATAGATGCCCGGTCGGGCAATGCATCTCCTCCGCTGCCCCAGCCGGCATGCGTGCGTGCGCGAGTGCCGCCCGCCGTCGCGCGCGCCGGTGCATCCGATCCGCCATAGCGTGTTCCGGCCGCGAAAAGCACCGCTTGAACTATGTTTTCCCGTCGTCCTCCTGGCGAAGCGATCGCGCGTGGTCCCGCGTTCCCGTCCGCGACGGCATGTCGAGGCGATGTCGTTACCGAAGAACATCCGGCAAGGAATCGACCCCGCCCCGGTCGATAGGTGAGAATTTGGCGGTGCGCACCCAGTTCACTGCCGAGCTCATCGCGTTGACCAATGATCTGACGCTGATGTGCACGCTGGCCCACGACGCCGTCGAGCGTGTCACCGACGCGCTCGTCGACGCCGACCTCACCGCGACCTACGAGGTCTTCGCGCTCGACGAGCAGTTGCAGAAGATGTACGGCGCATGCGAGGCGCGCACCGTGGTGTTACTGGCGCTACAGGCTCCGGTGGCCCGCGACCTGCGGCACGTGGTGACCGCGATCCAGATCGCCGGTGAGCTGTCCCGCATCGGCTGGCTCGCCAGCCGGGTCGCCGACAAGGTGTACCAGAGTCACCCCGGACACGCTGCCGAGCAACCCATCCTGGACATCCTCGCCGCGATGGGCAAGCTGGCGGCCGAGCGTACGGCTTTGGCCGGGCGAGCGGTCGCCGGTCGGCATCCGCTGCCGGAGGAGGAGACGCCTGCGGACCATTCGATGGAAACGCTGCACCGGCAACTGCGTTCCGCGCTGCGCGACCCCGCGTCCCAGCCGTCCACCGAAGTCGCGATCGACAACGCACTGCTGGGACACCACTTGGAGCGCTGTGCCGATCACACCGCGCGCATCGAGCGGCTCATCCGTTTCCTCGACACCGGGGTACCCCCGACCGCCCAGCCCACCGACGACGAGTGAATCCGCGTCCTACAGTGGAGCCGTGCTGTTCGACCCTGCGGCGGGGGCACTGATCTCGGACGGTGGACTGGCCACCGAGCTGGAGGCGCGCGGCCACGACCTCTCCGACGCGTTGTGGTCGGCCCGCCTGCTCGTGGACGATCCCGCCGCGATCCGGTCCGTGCACGAAGCTTATTTCCGGGCGGGCGCCGACATCGCGACCACCGCCACCTACCAGGCTTCTTTCGAGGGCTTCGCCGCGCGCGGGCTGACCAGGGCGCAGACGGTGGAGCTGTGGCGACGCGGCGTGGCGCTGGCCCGTGCCGCGTGCGACGCCGAGGCCGCTGATCGGCGCCGCTGGGTCGCCGCCTCGATCGGCCCCTACGGCGCCACGCTGGCGGACGGATCGGAATACCGTGGCCGCTACGGGCGCACCGTAGCCGAACTGCGGGCCTGGCACCGACCGCGCATGGAGGTGCTCGCGGAGGCGGGCGCCGACCTGCTGGCCATGGAGACCGTTCCCGACGTCGACGAAGCCGAAGCGCTGGTCGACCTGGTGAACGACCTCGGCGTGCCCGCATGGCTGAGCTACACCGTCGACGGAGCGCGCACCAGAGCCGGGCAACCGCTCGCCGACGCCTTCGCGGTGGCCACGGGCTCGGACTCGATCGTCGCGATCGGCGTGAACTGCTGCGCGCCCGCCGATGTCGCCGCCGCGGTCGAACTCGCCGCCGGAACCGGCAAGCCCGTGGTCGCCTACCCGAACAGCGGTGAGGACTGGGATGCCGCGCGCCACCGTTGGACCGGCCCCACCCGGTTCACCGCAGGACAAGCCAGGGACTGGTTCGCCCGAGGCGCACGGATCATCGGCGGCTGCTGCCGGGTCGGCCCCGCACAGATCACACGCCTGGCAACGGAACTACGAGGAACCCCGCCCGGCACCGGTTCACCCGACGCGGAAGCACCGGGCTGATCACCGACGCGGCGGGTTCACGTCTCCTCGAGCATGGGGAAACGCCCCGAACCGAGCAGCCCCGCGATCGCGTCCATCTTCGCCTGCGGCGCGGCGTAGTCGGGATGCGCGCGCAGCACCGACGCCGCGTCGTGCAGCCGGATCATCTGCCGTTCGGCCTCGGCCGCGGTGCGCCCGCCCGCGCTGACCGGATGGCGCGCGTACACCGCACGGCTCCGGTCGACCCGTCCCAGCGCCAGAGCTTTGTCCACGCGGCGCGAGCAGCGGCAGAACGCCGCCGGGTCGACCAGGCCGCAGGTCGAGTTCAGGAAGTTCCCGAGCCGTTTCTTGGCGCGCTCCAACCGCTTTCGATAGGCGGTGGGGGTGATGTCGAGGATCCAGGCGGCCTCGGTGGAGTTCAGCTCGAACACATCGCCGAGCACGAAGGCGATCCGTTCGTCCCGGGCCAGGCATTGCAACATGCCTTGACTACAGGTGAGCCGCACCTCGGCAGTCAGAAGCACCGCTTCCGGTCCGCGATAGTCCGCCTCCGACAGTCCGTCGGCCAGCCCGTCCCGGTAGGCGTCCAAGCTCAGTTCCGCGGCCTCCTGCGGGGTCTGCCGCCGCAGATTCAGCAGGTGGTTGACGCCGATGCGGTAGGCCCAGGTGAGCAGCTTCGCCTCGCCGCGCCAGGTGTGCAGATGATCGAGGACGCGCACCATGATCTCCTGCGTCGCGTCCTCGGCCTCCGCGGGCCGCCAGACCATGCGCAGCGCCAGCCGGTACAGCGGATCCTGCAACAGGCGCACCACCTCGGCGACGGCGTCCCGGTCGCCCGCGACCGCGCGGGCGACCATGGCCTTCTCGTCCGCCGCCACTCGCTCGTGCTCCGTGCTCATCCGGCCATCATTCGGCCCGCGCCGCGGTCGGCGCAAGCACTGCCGGATCACAGCGCGGCCGAGATCACGCGCGAGCGGCGGCACCGACCAAGGCGTGCCGGTCGAGCCACTGCGCGACCGCCCGGCCGATCTCGTCCGGCCGATCCTCCGGCGCGTGGTGGCCCGCCGGAGGGATCGCGACGACCTCGGCGCCCGCGAAGGTGCTCGCCGCCCAGTCGATCGCCTCCGCCGATCCCAGCCCGACGCCGTTCTCCAACGCCATCAGCAACTTGGGCACCTCGGGCGTCGCGGCCGCCCAGTCGTCGTAGTGCCGCACCAGGGCGACCACGTCTGCGGGCTCGCCGTCCAGCGGGAACTCCCGCGGCCACGCCAGCAGCGGCTTGCGCGAGGCCGGAGTCGGATACGGCGCCCGGTACACGTCGTGGTCCTCGGGCGACAGGTCGGCGACGCCCTTCGGCAGGTTGAACTCGATGAAGATGTTCTGCTCCAGGATCATCCGCTCCCCTTCCGCGGAGCGGAACTTCCGGAACAGCTCGGCCCCGAGCGGAGGCAGCTCGTCGAAGCGCATCGGCCGCAGGAACGTTTCGATCAGCGCGATCCCGCGCACGCGGCCGGGATGCCGCGCGGCCCAGTCCATGCCCAGCGCGCCGCCCCAGTCGTGTCCGACCAGCACCACCCGGTCCAGCCCGAGCGCGTCGAACCAGGCGTCGAGGTAGGCGGCGTGATCGGTGAAACGGTAGGCGCTGTCCGGCTTGCCCGACTCCCCCATGCCGATCAGGTCCGGCGCCAGCACCCTGCTCCGGTCGGCCACGTGCGGAATGACGTTGCGCCACAGATGTGAGGAGGTCGGATTGCCGTGCAGGAACACGACGGGGATCTCTCCCGCACCGGTATCGCGGTAGTTGATGAACGAGTCGATGACGTCGACGGTGGGCATGATGTGGTCCTTTCGGGTCCGGCTTTTCGCCTGCACCCGTTTGGACACACGAATCACACCGCCTGTGACCGGATATGAAGTGAGCATCGTCACAGGCCTGTCGAACCGGTCGTCGCGAGGGCGTCAACTCTCGGACACATCCGTACTCATGCAGTAGATATATGGTCGAAACTGAAGATCGGCTGAGAAACTTTTCGAACCGTCCGAACGAACTTGCCAATTCGCACGGCATCTATCTACTGTCTTGATACGTAGAACGAAGCGTGATCGAGACGGAGCGGATGCGTGCGGCAACGGGAAACGGCTTCCCTGGTCACCGGCGCCCGCCGGACATCGATCACCCCTGATCATCACGAGTGAGTCCGGAGCAGGCGCGGCTCGACACCTCGGGACCTCCCCCTCATCAGCCCCGTGGTGTCGTCCCAGTGCGGGTTTCGGAGTGGACAACCATCCGCACAACCGCGCGGCTCCACCGGCCTCCTCGTGATCACCGCCCCCGAATCGGCGCCGGCACGGCGATTCGGGGGCGGCCCCGTTCTCCGGCTCGGCAGCTCTGGCGCACGGCCCGTTACCGGCCGGCTGTGCCGAATCTCATACGCGCCGCTCGGTTGCGCGAACCCGGTCACTGGATACCTTTTCGCCGGTTACAGTTTCAAGTGGATTCGGCGTTAGGAAGTTCGATGAAGTCCACAGTGCAACGGCTGGCTCTGATCGGCATCATGGTGGCGACTTCCATCGGACTGGTCTCCTGCACAACCGTTCCGCCCGGCCGGTCGACCGCGTCGGGCTGCGGTTCCGGCGGACGGGCCTGCGCCGACGCGCCCGCCCCGATTCCCTCGCGGGACGCGCTCGGGCTGTTGAACGCGCTGCGCGTGGCCGACCGTGCGCCCAAGACCGGATACAGCCGTGACGAATTCGGGCCGCCCTGGTCCGACAACGTCTCGGTGCCCGGCGGTAACAACGGCTGCGACACCCGCAACGACATCCTCCAGCGGGACATGACCGACGTGACGTTCAAGTCGGGCAAGTGCATCGTCGCGACCGGAACGCTCGCCGACTTCTACACCGGAAAGACCATCGACTTCAAGCGCGGCACGAAGTCCTCCGACGACGTGCAGATCGACCATGTCGTCGCGCTCTCGGACGCGTGGCAGAAAGGCGCACAGAAGCTTTCCGCCGAACGCCGCCGCGACCTGGCCAACGACCCGCTGAACCTGCAGGCCGTGGACGGTCCGACCAACCAGTCCAAGAGCGACTCCGACGCGGCCGATTGGCTGCCGCCGAACAAGGGTTACCACTGCGCCTACGTGACCAGGCAGATCCAGGTGAAGACGGCCTACCAACTCTGGGTCACCGCGGCCGAAAAGGACGCCATGACGCGGATTCTCACCGCCTGCCCCTGAGTCCTAGGGAAACTCGATCACCACCTTCCCGAAGGGGTCTCCGGTGCGGAAGTACCGGTAGGCCGCCTCGGCTTCCTCGAACGCGAACACGCGGTCGATGACAGGACGCATCCCGTGGGCGGTGATCGCTCGGTTCATCGCCTCGAACTGCGTCCGGCTGCCCACCGCGATGCGGCGGATGGACAGATACGACGTCCCGAACGGGTTGCCTACGGGCGCGTCGGTGGCGGGCATCGCGCCGATCATCGTGATCCGCGCGTTGTATCCGCCCGACCGCACGGATTTCGCCAGGGTCGGCATACCCACCGCGTCGAGGATGTGTTCCACGCCGTCGCCTCCGGTGCGGTCCAGCACGGCCAGCTCCCAGTCCGGTGTCCGGCTCCGATCGATCACCTCGTCGGCTCCCAGCGCGCGCAGCCGCTCGGCCTTTCGCGCGCTCGAGGTCACCGAAATGACCTGAGCGTCCAGCATTTTCGCGTGCTGCACACCGAAAAGGGCCACCGATCCACTGCCGACGGTCAAGACGGTCTCGCCGGGCAGCACCGGCAGCGGCGTGGTCAGCGCCGCCCACGCCACCACTCCGGCGCAGGTCAGCGTGGCGGCCTCCACATCGCTGAGATGGTCGGGCACGTGCACCACCGAATCCTCCTCCAGCACCGCGTACGTGGCGAGCATGCCGGGATAGGTGGCGCCGTACTGCTCGACCACGTGCGCTTGGCGCTGTGGACCGTCGATCCAGCGGACGAAGTAGGAGGCGGTCACCCGGTCGCCGACCGCGGCGCGCGTCACTTCCTCGCCCACGGCGATCACCTCGCCGACACCGTCGCTGAGCGGGACGACGCCCGGGGTCGCGGGCAGCGGATACGTTCCGTCCAGCAACATCAGATCGCGACGATTCAGTGACGCCGCCAGCATCCGGATCACCACTTGGCGTGGCCCCGGCTCTGGCACCTCCTGCGGCGCGACGGTCAGCGCGTCCGCCCCGCGCGCCGGGTCGAGATGGTAGGCGACGGCCCGCATCACGCGACGCCGATGTATTGGTGGTCCCACCGGATCCGGCCCGCGTCGTCGAGCGCGATGACGTCGTATCCGCCGCCGACGACCGCCCCGTCGGTCTTCGTCACCATGTGCCAGGTCAGGCCGATCAGGTTCAGTGAAAGGCGAACCGCCTGCCCCTCGGGTACGAACACGTGCTCACCGGGGGCGACGAATTCCTCGTAGGCGCGATCCACGCGCCGGTCCAGCGCTTCGTAGCCGCGGATCTCCACGGTCGGGATCGGGAAGGACAGTCGGGCCAGCGCCTCCCGCATCTCCTGCGGCGGGTCCACCAGTACCTGGGCGCCGTCCTCGGACCACAGTTCCCGGATCCGCTTGTGCCTGGTCTCCGCGTCGGATTCGTTCCACAGCGCGATGTAGCGCTCGGCGAATCGGGAGAGTTCCCGCTCATCGAATTGATTGCTCATGGGACGGAGTCTCGCCGTCGTTCGGAGCCTGTGCGATTCCCCGCAAGGTATGGCGAGCCCGCCGCCCGACGCCCGATACTGCTGCCATGACGATGGCGGCCGAGTCCACCGGGTTCGCCCGGCAGCTCAAGCATTGGCGCACGCTGCGGCGGGTCAGCCAGCTGGATCTCGCGATCCGCGCCGACACCACGCAGCGTCATCTCAGCTTCCTGGAGCAGGGCCGCTCACGACCGGGACGCACCATGGTGGTGCGGCTGGCCGAATCATTGGAGCTGTCGCTGCGTGAGCGGAACGGACTACTGCTCGCCGCGGGCTACGCGCCGGTCTTCCCCGAATCGGCGCTCGACACCGCGGAATTGGCGCCGATACTGGAGGCGTTGCGGGCGATCCTGGACGGCCACCTGCCCTACCCTGCGCTGGTGGTCCGGCCGCACGGCATCCTGCTCGCCGCCAACGCGGCCTTCGAGGTGCTCACCGAGGGCGCCGCGCCGTGGCTGTTGGAACCGCCGGTCAACGTGCTGCGGCTCGCGCTGCACCCGGAGGGCCTGGCCGCCCGCGTGGTCAACCTGCCGGAATGGGGACGGCACGTCACCGAGGCGCTGCGCAACCGGATGGCCCGCAGCCCCGATCCCGGCTTGGACGAGTTGATCGACGAACTGGAGACCTATCTTCCGCAGACCGAGCCCGGACCGGACCATCTCGGTTTCGCGGTGCCGCTGCGCCTGCGCTGCGCCGAAGGGGAATTGCGTTTGATCACCACGCTCACCTCGTTCGCCACCGCGGTGGACGTCACGCTCGCCGAGTTGCAATTGGAGGCGTTCCTGCCCGGCGACGAGCGGACCGCGCGAATTCTGCGCGACCGCGCGGCGCGATACTGAGCGGGCCTGCGCTCACCAGTGCCGCGCCGCGGCGGTCAGCCGCTGACGGACCAGCTCGACGTGCGGGCGAACAGCGGGTCCGGGCCGACGCACCAGGAATGCCGTGTTGATCGGCGGGTCCTCCGGTTCCAACAGCGCGACGAGCGATCCCGAAGCCAGTTCGGCCGCACAGAGATACCGCGGCAGCACACTGATCCCCGCACCCGCCGCGACCGCCGCGGCGACCGCGCGCAGGTCCGCGACGACCACCGCGGCCTCGGCGGCGAGCCGGACGCCGAAGACGTGCCGCCAATACCGGCGCAGGATCGGCAGATCCGGGGCGTAGCTGACCAGCGGAACATCGGACAACGCGACCGGACCTTTGGCCCGCAACAGGTCGCCGTCGACGCGCGCGGCGATCTGCGGCCCGGCGACGAGCACGAACTCCTCGTCGCCCAGCGGTTCGGCGACCACCGTCCGGCCTCTGGGCCGGACCGTCGACACCACCAGGTCGAAGTGCCCGGCCCGCAGCCCGCCGAGCAAGTCGTCGGTCAGCCCCGCGTGGACCGCCAGTCGGACCCCTCGCTCGACCAGTGGCGCCAGCGCGGGCAGCCCGTGCACCGCGAGGAACTCCGCGGGCCCGGCGAGACGAACGGCGGGCTGTGGCGTGGGTTCGGCGCGGTGGACCGGACCCGCCACGGTGTCCAGCGCGTCCAGCGGCGCGGCGATGCGCTCCGCCAGCTCGGTCGCCGCCGCGGTCGGCGCGACGCCGCGCGGCAATCGGTCGAACAGTCGCGCGCCGAGCCGCTTCTCCAACGCCTGCAATTGGCCGGTCACGGTCGGCTGGGACAAGCCGACCAGCCGCGCCCCGGCTGTGATCGAACCGGCCCGGTGCACGGCCAGGAAGGTGCGCAACTGGTTCAGATCTAGATTTCCATCGGAATCTCTATCGCTCACCGCGCAAGTCTATTCTGCCGCCGATAGCTGCACCGGAGGTCCCGCGGGGTCGTTCGGACCCGCGGGACCTCCGGCCGACTCAGACCGACGCGAGCTCGTGGTCGGCGGGAGCGTCCCAGTCGATCCGGTAGCGCTGCTCCGGTCCCATGGTCTTCTCCGGTTTCATCACGGTCTTGGCCATGACCGGCATGAGCAACTGCATCACCTTGCGCCCCACCGGCCCCGGCGTCTTGCTGTGATTGATCTTCGCCGCGCGGGCCGCGACGCCTTCCACCCGCTCGCGCCGCAAGCGCTCGTACACCGCGAACGCCTCCGGGGCGGGCAGATCACGCAGACAGCGAGCCAGCTGCACGGCGCTCTCGATCGCCAGCGACGCGCCCTGACCGGAGCTGTTGGACGGAGCGTGCACCGCATCGCCCACCAGCACCATCCGCCCGCGATACCAGTGCGGCACCGGCGGCATGATGTGCAGCGCGCCGACCACCTCCAACTGCTCCTCGGTGGTGCGCCGAGCGAGCTCGCCGCCAGGGGTGTCGTCGCCGTAGGCCTCGCGCAAGATCCGCAACCAGTGCGCGCTCGGCACCGCCCGCGCCGCGGTGAGCGACAGATACTCCTTGTGCGGCAGGTTCGCTCCCCATGCCACCCGCCCATCCCCGAGCGGCCAGTACAGGTAGTAGGCCCGCTTGCCGAACGCGAAGGTCATGGTGTCCGGGGGGATGTCGGCGTCGCACTCGGTGGTCGCGCCGAAGCCGAGCATGCCGGTGTAGTCGGGGCCGGGCGCCTTCGGGTCGATCAGCGTGCGTACCCGCGAGCGGATGCCGTCCGCGCCGATCAGCACGTCGGCGGTGGCCGTGCTGCCGTCCGCGAACTGGGCGGTGATGCCCGACGCGTCCTCGCGCACATCGACCAGGCGCTTGTCGTACTCGAACGGAACGCCCGCCGCGACCGCGTGCCGGTGCAGCGTTTGGTGCAGCTCGCTGCGATCGACCAGTTGCAGCGGCGGCATATCGGGGATGCCGGGCATCGCCAGCACCTTCGCGCCGATGGACATGTTCATGTTGCGGACCGGCAGCGCGATGGCGCGGACCGGGTCGCCCGCCCCGATGATGTCGAGCGCGGCGACGCCGTTCGGCGCTAGCGCGAGTCCGCTGCCGATGCCATAGGAAGGGCCGGGATAGGCCTCGTAGACGCGGGCGTCGATGCCCGCTTTGCGCAGGGCCGTCGCGACGACGGGGCCGGCGATGCCGCCACCGATCACCAGGGCGGTACGTGTTGTGGACATGGGTGTCTCCAGGATTCGTGCGATACGGGTTTCGGTTCCCGGACCGACACACGCGCCACCCACCCGGTTATCCTGTGGTTGCCAGCCTTGTAGCCGGGTGCGCGTTCGCGGGCGCGGTTCGAGACTGTTCGATCGGGCCCGGCGGCGGTGTTGCCGCACCTTCGCCGGGTCCGGTTTCTCGGCTAGTCCTCGGCCATCCCCCTCTCCACCATTTCGGCGACCTCCGACGGCAGCGTGCCGCGCTCATGCCACTCGCGCCATTGCGCCAGTCCGGGGAAGGTGCCCTCGGTCAGCTCCGCGCGCAGCGAGCGCGTCCACGCCGCCTCGGCTTCCAGCATCGCCAGTCCGAACTCGGACTCGATGAGGAACAGCCGCGGTAGCGTGCTCGCGAGCTCGCCGAGTTCGCGACGGACGGTCTCGATGGTTCGATCCAGCGCTTCCAGGCGAGTGCCGAGCAGTTCGGCCACCTCGGCAGGGGGAAGCACCGCGAGAATCGACAGCCCCGCGACGAACCGGTGCGGTTCCGGTTCCGGCGTCGACAGCAGTTCCCTGGTCCAATCGGCCATCTCGGCGCGGCCCGCGTCGGTGATCCGATAGATGACTCGCTCGGGACGGGCGCCAGCCCGCTCACTGCCGACGACTTCGAGGAACCCGACCTTGGCCATGTTCTGCACGACCGTGTAGAGCGAACCCCATTTGATCGCCATGTCGTGGTCCTTGCCCCGGTCACGCAGGGTCTGGGCGATTTCGTAGCGGTGCATCGGGCGCTCGACGATCACGGACAGCACCGCGAGCGCCAGCAGGTTGTCGACCTTGCGTTTCTTCATCGCGGCACCTCCTTACTCGTCTACGAATATACGTCTACGAGCAATTGGCCGCAAGAGCGGTCAGGCGGGCACCGTTTCCTGCTCGCGCGCGTGGTCCTCCAGCAACTTCGTGGCGATGTTCGTCAGCGCCTGATCCAGCAGTGCGCGATCGGCCGGGTCGGCCTCGTTCCAGTCGTCGAGCCTGGTGTCGAGCCAGCGCCGCCAGGCCGCCTTGATCCGATCCATCTCGGCCGCACCGGAATCGGTGAGCCGCAAGCGTTGTCCCTCGCGCGCCAGATAGCCTTCCGCGCCGACCTGGTCGTAGATCGGCTCGATCACCTCCTGGGGCACTCGGTGCGCCCAGGCGATTCCGGCCAGCGTGGCGTCACCGCGCACCCGGTCGCGCAGATACACCTGGCCGAGCGCCCATGCCTCACCGCGTGTGAGGTCGCTGTCCGCGTCGGCGAGGATGCGCGCGCCGATCGGATCCTCCGCCCCCGCTCGGTGCATGGTGCCCGCGATGGCGCGTTCCAGCTGCACCAGCCGATCGGGCGAGTCGGGCACCGAGAACCCTTCGCCCACATCGCCCGCCCCCGCCCGCGCGCTGTCACGCAGCGGCACCTCGGGCAGGAACCACGCGACCACGAATCCGGCCAGCACGATCGGAACGACCCAGAAGAACACGTAATCGATCGAGTCCGCGTACGCATCGATGATCGGCGCCGACTGTTCGGCGGGCAACGCGCGCAACGCCTGCGGGTCCGCCGCGACCCCGGGTGGCACCACGCGCACCTGAGCCAGCGCGGCGGCGAGGTTGGGGCCGATCTGGTTGCTGTAGAGCGTGCCGAAGATGGCCGTTCCGAAGGCGCTACCGAGCGTGCGGAAGAACGTGACACCGGAGGTCGCGGTACCCAGCTGGGCGTAGGGCACGGTGTTCTGCACGACGATGGTGAGCACCTGCATCGCCAGTCCGATCCCCAGGCCGAGGATCAGCATGTACAGCGACTCCAGCAATGTGCCGGTGGTGCGGCCCATCGTCGACATCAAATACAGACCGAGCGCCATGACCAATGTGCCCGCGATCGGGAAGTATCGGTAGCGGCCGGTCTTGCCGACCACCTGCCCGGACAGGATCGAGGTGGTGAACAGGCCCACCACCAGCGGCAGCGTGCGAACACCCGACATGGTGGCCGAAACGCCGTCGACGTATTGCAGATACGCGGGCAGGTAGGTCATCGACCCGAGCATGGCGAAGCCGACGATGAAACTGAGGATCGAGCACACCGTGAACACCCGGCTGCGGAACAACCCCATCGGCAGCATCGGTTCCGCTGCTCGCAACTCGACCCCGACGAACGTGGCGAGCAGGAAAACCGCCGCGGCGAACAGACCGATGATCGTAGGCGAGCCCCACGCGTACTGCTGCCCGCCCCATTCCAGGCCGAGGATCAGGCAGGAGACGCCCAGCGCCACCAAGCCGATGCCGAGGTAATCGATGATCGGCCTGGCCGCCGCGCGCACCCGTGGGATGGTGCGGGCCGCCAACGCGATCATCACCACCGCGACCGGCACGTTGACGTAGAAGCACCAGCGCCAGCTGGCGTGGTCGGTGAACAGGCCACCCAATGTCGGGCCGATCACCGTGGTCACGCCGAATACCGCGCCCAGCGCGCCCTGGTACTTGCCCCGCTGCCGCAACGGGATGATGTCGGCGATCAGCGCCATCGACGTGACCATCAGTCCGCCCGCGCCGAAGCCCTGGATCCCGCGGGCGAGGACCAGCACCAGCATGCCGTTCGCCAGGCCGGCGACCATCGAGCCGACGATGAAGATCACCGCACTGATCTGGAACACCAGCTTGCGGCCGAACAGATCGCCGAGCTTCCCGGCGAGGGCGGTCGCCACCGCCTCGGCGAGCAGGTACGAGGTGACCACCCACGCCATGTGCCCCGCCCCGCCGAGGTCGGCGACGATGGTGGGCAGCGCGGTGGACACGATGGTCTGGTCCAGCGCCGCCATGAGCATGCCGAGCACGATGGTGCCGAACACGATGTTGGTCTTGGCCCTGCCCATCGGGGCAACAGGGTCCGCGGCGACAGCAACCGAACCGGCCATCAGCCCAGTATGGGCTTTTGCCGCTTCGATGGATATCCAGCGACACGGCAGCGAATCAGCCGGGTTCGCCCTCCGGCGCTTCCTCCGGCCGCTCGATGAGCGACATCGCGATGGGGACGAGCAGATCGACGAGTTCGGCCACCGACGGACGCGGGTCGGCGAGCACCCACTCGTGCGCCAGCCCGTTGATCGCGCCGATCAAGGCGCTCGCCCCCCACCCCGGCGTGCCGCGCACCCGCGAACCGGGAGCAACCACCGGCACCACGTGGGTTTCCAGCACGGAAGCCCACGCGTGCCTGCGTTCGCGGCGGTGCCGCTCCATCCGTTCGCTCACGCCGACCACCTCGATGAAGGCGACCTTGGCGCGGTAGGGATCGGCGCCGATCGATTCGAGATAGGCGGTTACCACGGCGGTCATCGCGGCGCGCAGGTCGAACCGCGGATCGAGCGCGTCCATCCGCGCGACCACGGCCGCGGCGGCCTCGTCCTGGATCCGGTCGTACGCGGCGACCAGAACGTCCTCCCTGGTCTGGAACTCCTCGTAGAACTGACGCTTGGACAGACCCGCGGCGGCGCACACGTCGGCCAGCGAGCAATCGGCGTAACCGCGCTCGGCGAAGATCCGGGTGGCCGCGTCGAGGAACCGCTGACGCCGCTCGGCTTTCCGCTCCACGACGGCACGCCCGCCGTATTGCCTGCCCACTGTCGCCGTCATATCTCTCACCGTAGCGAAATCACGGCGACCACGAACTACCCCGCATGCCTCGGCCGCCGCCCGATTCGTACTTGTGATCCGGATCATGACGCCGCATACTCGGGTCCAGTCTGAAACCGATGGGGCTCACAAATGTGGCTCACCGAACGAAGAGGTTCTCGCGTGGTCATTTCCCGCAAGCACGCACCGAAGCTGCTCGCGGCGCTCGCCGCGGTGGCGGTGGGACTGCCCTTCCTCCCCGCCTCGGCAGCCGCCGAGCCCGCGCCGGACGATCCGGTGGTCCAGCCCGCACTGCCGTTCCCCCTTCCGCCGCTGCCGCCGGGCTTCGACCCGGCGTTCTATCGCCCGCCCGCGCAGACCTACACCGACCTGGCCCCCGGCCAGATCATCGCCGCACGCCAGGTCAATCTGGCGAACCTGTCGCTGCTCCCGGTGAACGTGGACGCCTGGCAGTTGTCCTTCCGCTCCAGCAACTCCCGCGGCGAGGCCATCCCCGCCGTGGCCACGGTGATCAAGCCGCGCGGCTACGTCGCCGACCGGCCGCTGTTCTCCTACCAGATCGCCGAAGACTCGACCGGCAACTACTGCATGCCGTCGTATCAACTCCAGATGGGTTCCATCCCCGCGACCTTGACCGGCTCCACCCTGGTGGCCGCCCAGTTCCTCGAGGTGCAGGCTGCGCTGGCCCAAGGCTGGGCCGCGGTGATCCCCGACCACCAAGGGCCCGACTCGGCTTACGCCGCAGGACCTTTGGCGGGCCGCATCACGCTCGACGCCATTCGCGCCGCGGAGAACTTCGCACCGATGCAACTGTCCGGGTCCGGGACCAGGGTCGGGATGATGGGGTACTCCGGCGGCGCGATCGCCACCGGCTGGGCGGCCGAACTGAAGCGCGACTACGCACCCGAACTGAACGTGGTCGGCACCGCGGAGGGCGGCATCCCCGCCGACCTCTCGGCCGCGTTGCGGATGGCCAACGGCAATCTCTCCGCCGGGCTGATCTTCGCGGGCGCGCTCGGCGTCTCGCGCGAATATCCCGAACTGCGGAAATTTCTCGACGAGAACGCGAACGGCCTGGGCAAGCTCATGATCGCGGGCAAGGAACAACTCTGCGCGAGTTACCAGGCCGCGCTGTTCCCGTTCGCCGACAACCTCGGAATGCTGGCGAAGAACCCCTTCACCGACCCCGCCGTCAACGACGTGCTGAACAAGACGAAGCTCGGCAAGGCCGTGCCGGACATGCCGATGCTGATGTACCAGGCCAATGCCGACTGGTTGATCCCGGTCGGACCGGTCAACGAGCTCGTCGGAACCTATGCCGCTGACCCGGGCGCGCGGGTCGAGTACATCCGCGACCACTTCAGCGAGCACCTGACCCTCGACCCGATCGCGGCGCCGCGCGCACTGCTGTGGCTGAAGGACCGCTTCGCGGGCGTGCCGGTGGCCGACGGCGTCACCATCACCGATGTCGGCTCGATGACGTTGGACCCCGCCACCTGGCAGGTGTGGAGCGACACGGTGGGCGCCGTACTCGCGGCCGCCTTCGGGCAACCCATCGGCAGCGGCCGCTGAACGACCCCGCCGACAGCTCGTGTCGCGGGCGCGTTCCGCGACACGAGCTCTTGCGTCTGAGACGATCGATGCCGATATCTTCCCCGGAAACTTACTCCAGAGTAAGGTTGGCGCATGGCGTGGAAACCAGCTGAGATCCCGGACCAGACGGGACGCACCTTTGTCATCACCGGCGCGAACGGCGGCTTGGGCGCCGTCACCACGAAAGTCCTGGCGTCCAAGGGCGCGACCGTGATCATGGCCTGCCGCAACGCGGTCAAGGCGAAGGAGGTCGCCGCGGGCATCGACGGCGATGTCCGCGTGGCGGAACTGGACCTGGCCGATCTGTCCTCGGTGCGCAAGTTCGCCGACGACAGCGGCGAATTCGACGTCCTGGTCAACAACGCCGGCCTGATGAACATCCCGTTCTCGCGGACCAAAGACGGCTTCGAGACCCAGTGGGGCGTCAATCACCTCGGGCACTTCGCGCTCACCGGCCTGCTGCTGGACCGGATCACCGATCGGGTGGTCACCCTCTCCAGCATCGCGCACAAGCAGACGCCGAAGCTCTGGATCGACGACCTCGACTACGAAAAGCGTCGCTATCAGCGCAATCTCGCCTATGCGCAGGCCAAGCTGTGCAATCTGATGTTCGCCCGCGAACTCCAGCGCAGGCTGCGCGAATCCGGCTCGCGCAAGCGCTCCTACGCGGTGCACCCCGGTGTCTCGGCCACCGACCTCTTCGCGCACACCGAGACCCCGCTCGACCACATCTCCAAGCCGTTCATCCGCCTGATCGGGCACTCGCCCGCCAAGGCCGCGCACTCGACATTGTTCGCCGCCACCATGCCGGACGCCGATCCCGAGACCTACTGGGGCCCGACCCGGCTCTTCGGCAGCCAGGGCCCGGTGAAACCCTCGTCGTCCACCCGCCTGTCGCAGAACAAGGACCTGTGGCAGCGGCTGTGGGCCGAGTCGGAGCGCAAGACCGGCGTCACCTACTCGTTCTGAGCGGAGCAACACCGGAGCGGACGCCCGATGCGCGTTGCCACATGGCGGCGAGCGGCACCACTCGTGACGACTGGACTGCGTGATTCGTAGCGGCCCGCTGCCACATCAAAAGCCACATCCGGCAGCGGGCGCGCGGCCGCTCGTCTCGGCATCCGACACCGCCCCGAGCGCCGGTCCGCTCCGCACCGTTCGTCACCGCGATGACCGTGGTCACAGCAGGCGCCGGACGGCGTACCTTGTTCTACGGCCCGCGTAGTAGAACGGGTACCGTAGAAGCCGTGTCCGCCTCACCCCGCCGCTCGGCACACAACCGCCCGGCCCTCATCGCGCTGGTGATCGTCGCCGCGCTGGGCTGCCTGGGGCTGGCCTGGTGGCAGTGGGAACGGTACGAGTCCGCGACCGGCACCGCACAGAATCTCGGCTACGCGCTGCAGTGGCCCCTGTTCGCGGGTTTCGCCGTCTTCGCCTACTTCCGGTTCGTGCGGCTGGAACGCGAGGCAGGCGAATCAGAGGAAAAGAACGAGTCCGCCGCGGCTTCGCGGCGCGATTCACCCACCGCCAGGCGCGCCGCGAAGCCGATCGCGCCGACCGAACTCCCGGCGGGACTGCTGCCCGAGCGCCCGAAGGCCGTCCGGGATGAGGACCCCGTGCTCGCCGAGTACAACCGATACCTCGCCGCGCTGCACGCCGACGACATCGAAGAACAGGTCCGCACGGCAGGCATGCACACCCGTGAGAGGAGCGCCGGTTGACCACCAGCGAGAATTCCACCGAGACCACCGCTGCCCCGGCCCCGGCCCGGAACGCCGCCAAGATCGGTCCGGCGCTGCTGCGCTATCGGGCGCTGGCCTGGATCACCGGCCTCTGGTTGCTGCTGCTCACCGGTGAGATGATCGCCAAGTACGGCTTCGACGTGGCCACCCCCAGCTGGATCGCGGTCGTGCACGGCTGGGTGTACTTCGTCTACCTGCTGGTCACCGCCGACCTCGCGGTCAAGGTCCGCTGGCCGGTCCTGCGCACCGTCGGCACCCTGCTCGCGGGCACCATCCCGTTGCTGTCGTTCTTCGTCGAACACGTCAACGCCAAGCAGGTCAAGCAGACCTTCGGCGTCTGAGGCGTCAGCCTTCGGCGAGCGCCGCCAGCGCGGGCGTCAACTGGGCCAGCGCCCGCCCGCGATGCGACATCGCGTCCTTCTGGGCGGGCGTCAACTGGGCCGCGGTGACATCGCCGCCTTCCGGGACGAACAGCGGGTCGTAGCCGAAACCGCCGTCGCCCACCGGCTTCCGCCCGATCGAGCCGGGCCATTCGCCGCGCACCACGGTCTCCGCGCCGCCGGGCACCACCAGCGCGCAGGTGGACACGAACCGCCCGCCGCGCCGCTCGTCCGGCACATCCGACAGCTGCGCCAGCAGCAGCGCGTTGTTCGCCGCGTCGTCGCCGTGCTTGCCCGACCAGCGCGCCGACAGCACACCCGGCATGCCGTTCAACGCGTCCACCTCGATACCGGAATCGTCCGCGACACAGGCCAATCCGGTGGCCGCGGCGCCATCGCGCGCCTTGGCCAGCGCGTTCTCCTCGAACGTCGCGCCGGTCTCGGGCGCCTCGTCGTACGGGGGAACATCGTTCAATCCGACGATCTCGATGCCGGCGATGCCGGCCTCGTCGAGGATGCGGCGCAGTTCGTTCAGTTTCTTGGTGTTGCGGCTGGCCACCAGCAGACGGCGGGTCATCACTTCCTCTTCGACTCGGCGGGCTCGGGAAGCACCCCGGGATACGGCAGCGCCAGCGCCTCTTTCTGCACGACGAACAACTGCTCGCAGGACGCGAGCGCGGCATCGAGCAACTTGTCCAGCGTGGAGCGCGGGAAGGTAGCGCCCTCGCCGGTGCCCTGGATCTCCACCAGCGTTCCGGTATCGGTGGCGACCACGTTCATGTCGACCTCGGCGCGCGAGTCCTCCTCGTAGGGCAGATCCACCCGCACCCGGCCGTCGACCACGCCGACGCTCACCGCGGCGATCGCACAGGAGATCGGCTGCGGATCGGCCAGCGCGCCCGCCGCGCCGAGATAGCTCACGGCATCCGCCAGCGCCACATAGGCACCGGTGATGGCGGCCGTCCTGGTACCGCCGTCGGCCTGGAGCACATCGCAATCGATCGCGATGGTGTTCTCCCCGATCGCGGCGAGGTCGATACAGGCGCGCAACGAGCGGCCGATCAGACGACTGATCTCCTGGGTCCGTCCGCCGATCCGGCCCTTCACCGATTCCCGCCCGCTGCGAGTGTGCGTCGCGGCGGGCAACATCGCGTACTCGGCGGTGAGCCAGCCCAACCCCGAGTCACGCCGCCACGGCGGCACCCCCTCGGTGACGCTCGCGGTGCACATCACCCGCGTCTGCCCGAACTCCACCAGCACCGAACCAGCTGGATGCGTGGTGAAACCACGGGTGATCCGGACCTCGCGGAGCTCATCGTCCGCCCTGCCATCGGCTCGTCTCGACACGGCCACAGCCTACTGTGTTGGTTTTGCCGCGACTGCGTCGCGGCGTGTTCGCGGCCCCATTGTGGCTCGCGTTTGCGCGACCGCCGCTTGCTCCTTCGTCGCGTACGCGGCGGCCGCGC